>CANQKZ010000157.1 GCA_947624585.1 uncultured Oscillospiraceae bacterium
CTGGTCTCTATCGGCTACAATCTCTATAAATTTCATAACAAACGCAAGCGCCTCCAGGAAGCCGCGTGAGATAACGTCAGTCAAGTTCCCTGAGGGTAAAGGGAGCTATGCTCTTTTTCGCTAAAAACTGTGGTTTTTTCCACAAAAATACGGGGCTGTGAATATCCACGCCTGAGTTGGCGTGTTTCTTCACAGCCCCGGGGTATCGGGTCAGCGTCTGACCGGGAGAGGATCACTTCTCCTCGGCCAGGGTGGCGCCGATGCGGGCGAGGATGGCGGCCATCTCACCGCGCTGGATGTTCTCCAGGGGGGAGAGGGTAATGGTTCCGTCGGGATTCTCGCGGCCGGTGATGTAACCCTTCTCAACGGCCCACTTCATGGCGGTTTCGAAGCCGTCATAAGAGTCGATGGTGTCGACGTCCGGGTACTTGCTCAGATCATACTCGGACTCGGGGGTGCCGTTGGCGCGCCAGAGCATGACAACGAACTCCTCGCGGGTGACGTTGCGATCGGGGTCGGTGCCGTCGGAGATGACGGTCTTGCCCTCGCCGGGATTCATCACGTACTCCTGCGCGTTCTTGTACCATTCACCTTCTTCGGCATCCTTGAATCCGGGGACGCCCATACGGGCCAGGATGGTCCATGCCTCGGAGCGGGTGATGGCCTTGGCGGGCTCGAAGCCAGTGCCGGTGCCGACCATCAGCTTCTGCTCGATGGCGTAGTGAACGCCCTCGTGATACCAGGCGTTCTCATCCACATCGTCATAGTCCTCGCAGACATGGTCGTCGGCGGGCTTGAATGTGACCTTGACGGTCACAGGGGTCAGGCCGGCGGGGACGACGTAGCTGTAGGTGCCGTCGCCGTTGTCGGTGACCTCCACGGGATCGCCGTTCTTGTCGGTGACGATGACCTGGTCGACCACATAGCCATCATCGGGTGTGGCGGTGACGGTGACTTTTTGTCCGGCACGGGCGGTGGTGGAGCTGAGCTTCACGGAGCCGTTCTCGGTCTTCTCCACCTTGGAGGTGGTGACCGCTCCGCCGGTGTAGCTTCTCGTCACGGTGAACTCGTACACATTACCGGAAACAGTGGGATCACCCATCGTGTAGCCGCTGCCTCCCTTGATTATGGTTGCATTGAAACTTATCTGTGCGGTCGCGTCGATCTTGAAGGACACCTCACGCCCGACGATCACTTCTGTTTCTTCTTCAGAAATCGCACCTACGAGCGTGATAGTCCCGCCGTCCTTCACCGCGTCCACAGCTTCCTGAAGCGTGGTGTAATAGGTGTTGCCAATGCTGGCGACAGGCGTTACACCCGCTTCAAACACGAACGGGCTCAGTCCGTCGTCGGAGAAGAACTTGGCGACATCACCTTCAACAGAGGCCTTATGATAATGCGCGGTGCCGCCGTCCTTGGTGTGCTTGACATAGATTTCACTTTCCTGAGTAAATCCACTGGGCAGACCCACCTCAAGATTAATGGGCTCATTCACCGTGAGGGGCTGAGACTTGCCGATTATGACGGCGTTCTGATCATTTTGCCCGCTACTGCTTTCCTCGAGTTTGATGTCATTAGCGGTGGTAGCTGTCGTAGCAACCAGATCGTACACCGCGTTTATGTTCACGGAGAAGGTCTTGTTGCCGTCATCAGCGCCATCATCATAACCGGTGATGCCAAGGGTCAGATGGGGCTGTACGAAGAAATGAATAGAATCTTCTTGAACATCACCACTCGAAACTACGTCATCAAGCAGTGTCTTCGCGTCACCCTTGTCGGTGTTAAGAGCAGGACCCTCGGCAACAGCTTCGGTAGCCAACTCGTTAAGAGTGGTGTCACTAGTGCCAGGCTTGGTCGCCTCGGCCATTGTCTTTGCGTCCTCGTCTTCAATCTTATCCTTCAAATTGGCAGGAACCTCCGGAGTAGGCGTCTTGCCCGTGGCGACCTCAACTTCAACCACCGCAAAGTCAGCCACGACTGTGAAGTCCTCGCCCTTGGTCAGCAGTTTGAACTGATTCGCCTCAGTACCGGCGATAGCGCCCGTGACCGAGCTGACCTTGGTCTTGGTCCAATCCTCGTCGTCCTTCTCGATCTTGACCGTGACGGTGCCGGCGGTTTCGTCGGTGCCGTTGCTAAGATCAAGCGTGACCTCGATTGCCTCATCGGTACTCAGGTTGGACGCGCTGCCCTTGATGTTGATGGTGTGGTCATTAACATCAGCCTCAGCGGTGACAACAGCCTTAGTGCTCCCGTCGTTGCCCTTGGCATCCTTAACGACCGCGCTGATCTCATCAACCACGTCAACTGTCTTGGTCGAGCCGATAGCCGCGAACTGATAGCCATCCAGCGTCGGAACACCGGCCTCGTTGACAACGACCTTCTCGGTCCCTGTAAGATTCTTGCCCGTGTAGGTGTAGAGGTGGAAGGTATACGTTCCGGGAACAGTACCCTTGCCGTCGCTCTGCTTATCGTTGAGGAAGCTCCACGCCAGAGTTTTGATTGTGCTGGGCGTCCTTGCGGTCCTGTCGGCGGCATAGTAGTCTGCCTTATAGCCGTCGGGCCCGGTGACAGTGACTATGTACTTGCCGGCCTTGTAGTCGTCGTTGAACTTGACATACATTGTCTCAGCGCCGCTGTCCTTCACGATTTCAGTATCCGCGTTATAGCTGAACCCGACCTCAGAGAAGTCCATGTCATCCATCTTCGCGCCAGAAAAGTCCACGTTGATGGTGTAATCACGTCCGACAGGCCTACCGCTCTGACTGCAGAAGGTGACAGTGAACGAATCACCCTCATCCTTACCTGCCCATTGGCTCAAATCATAGTAGCTGCAATAGACCTTGCCGTCAACCTCAGGAATCGTATCAAGGTCCAGAAGCTCATCACCAAAGAAACTGTCCTTGACCTTTTCGGCACCCTCGGGAGCCTTAATATAGATGCCAATCCAGTATCCGCCCACTCCGGGAACTGCGCCGCTCAAATGGTACTTGACCTCGTCGGCGATGATCTGGACATTGTAGGTGTCGTCGTCATGGCCAATGGAAGTGACGACCTTGCCGTTAACAACAGGCTCATCGATCTTATCGGTGCTTGTGTCTCCTGCGGGAGCAAAGCCAATCGTCAAAGTGCCGTCGCCGTCCTCGACCTTGCCGTCCGAGCTGACGATTTTACCCTCAGCAAGGAATTCATCGATGTCGACCGCAACATTGCCGCCCGTGAAGGTACCGCCGGAGATGGTGATTAGATTTTCGCTGTCCTTCGCAGTCTTTCCGTTCTCGGTATAAGCGACGGTGGGATTGCCGTTGATGTTGCCGCCGGAAACGGTTACCTTCTTATTTCCCTTTGTGTAATTGTCGTTCTTATCCAGCGTTATCCCCGCCGCCGGCACGGCGTATTTCGCAGTGTCGTCCTTCGCGTCGCCCACGGTAACGGTGCCGTTGGTCTTGGTCGCGGTAATGCTACCGCCGGAAACAGTCAGCTCGCCGCCGCGCACCACGATGCCCGCGCCGCCGCTGATGCTGGCCTCATCGCTGACGGTCATCTTACCGGCCGGCAGATACACGCCGCACGCCTCGTCGCCGCCGGTGATCGTGCCGCCGCTGACGGTGATGGTGGCCGACGTGTCGGTCTTGCTTCCGTTGGTGCCGATGCCGAACAGTTTGGCATCAATTTTGCCGCCGCTTACGGTCAGGTTGCTCTTCCCGGCAATGGCCACGCCGGACTCCGCCGCCGTGATGTTGCCGCCCGTGATGGTAATTGTACCGCCGTTTGTGGCAACCGCCGCGTCGTTATTCGTGTCCTTACCGGCCTCCTGCACGATCTTCACATTTTCCTCAATGGTGAGCTTCGCGCCCTCAGCAAACGTCGCCACCAGAGTGCCCGTGCCGGTGAAAGTGCCCTCACCCGTAATGGTCAGGTCGCCATTTTCGCCAACCTTCAGCCCGGCAATATTCTCCGCGGTGATCTCAGAATTCTTGCTCAGCTCATGTCCGCCCAGATCGAGTGTGATCTTCTTGGTGACCTCGATGCGACCCTCTCCGTCACCACCCGTGCCCGGCAGGGTCACATCCTTCAGAAGCGTAATGGTGTTCCCACCGGTAGCAGCCTCCACAGCCGCCGCCAGCGTTTTGTACTTCTGAGTGCCGATCACAGCCTCAAACTCAGCATCTTTTTTCTCCTGAACGCCATTTACTTCGTCATATTCATAGCCGTCGCGGAGGAACTTGTCGACATTCGTTTTGTCAGGCAAGGTGCCTGCCGTGAACGTGCCGCCCTGAATGTCGAACGGGTTCTTTGCGGCGTCAACCTTGCCCTCTCCGCCAACCACGTCATCACCAATATTTGTAGCGGCGACAGTCTTGCCGCCAGCTTCAGCTGTAATGGTCGCTCCATCTTTGACGGTTACATGCTTCTGTCCGCCAGCCTGAGCGGGATAGTTGGCAGTGTCCACAGTAATACCAGCCGCGGGAACATCATACCGATCACTGCCCTTCTTGGCATCGCCAACTTTTATCTTATCCTTTCCGGTCGCGGAAACGGTACCGCCCTCGACGGTCAAATCACCGCCACGGACAACGATACCGGCGCCGCCCTTAACTTCGCCGTCAGAGACCGTGGCAGTGCCGGCAGGAAGATAAATGCCGCACGCTGTGTTGCCACCGGTTACAGTGCCGCCGGAAATCTCAATAACAACATTTGCTCCGTAATTCTCGTTATCAGCATCCCCAGTACCGTTGGTGCTGATACCGAAACCTACGGTACCGGTTATCTTCGCGTCGCCGCTGACTTTGACCGTAGAATTGCCTGCGGCAAAGATACCTGAATTGCTGCCTGTTATCTCACCGCCGCTTATATTAGCGGTAGAATTGTCCATGATATTAACGGCGCTTCCTCTATCACCTTCGTCGGTGGAGCTGAAGGTCCCGCCCTCAATATTCAATTCAGATTCATTAACTGTGACAACAGCCGCGCCTTTTCCGGTAATAGTGCCGCCATAGATTGTCGCACTTGCATGGTTCACTGCAGGCTTGCCATCAACTGTTCTTGAGTTGACCTGAAGTGCTGCTGCCCCGTTTTCCTCACCTTCTGCCGTGATTTTCGCATTCTCTTTCACAACAAGACTGCCCATAACCAATACACCGTTGCTGGATGTACTTTTAACTTCACCGCCACTGATTTCAGCAGGTCCTCCGTTCTGCATACCGGGGCCAGCAGTACCAATAACAGTGCCGCCAGTGATTTCTACTGTGCAACAATCAGCAGTAAGAATACCAATCTTGCCGGTAACAGTACCGCCCTCAATTTTCACAGCATTCTTGACTGGCTCCTGCTGGCCGGAGGCGGCGAATGCCCAAATGGCAACGCGACTGGTACTTTCGATGGTACCGCCCTTGACGGTCAGCGATGAATTGGTCTGCTGTACCTGGATAATCGGATACGCTGTAATTTCATTTTTGCCATTTTTGGCATTACCTGTACTGCATAGTTTTCCGCCCCCATCCCCGCTAATCACTACATCACCAGTAGGGACAAGAAGGCAGTTTCCGGTATCTAACTCGTATCCTGCAAGGTCGATTTCCATCGTGCCTACGCCTTTAGCTATAAATGTTTCGTCTGTAAGTTTTACATTACCAGTCAACGTGATTTTGCCATTATTGGCCGTTGCAAAAAAATCGGCAACGGTCATATTGCCAGCTGCTTCACCGGAGCCAGGTACTTTTGAGGGCTCTTCCGCCGCCGCAGTCAAACTCAGGCACGCCACAAGCATCGTGAGCACAAGAATACCCACAAAAAGCTTTTTCTTCATGAATTGATTCTCCTTTCCTTTTTAAAAAAAGAAATAATACTGAGGGCCCCCGCCCTCGGGGTTGTGAACCGGAATCACCCCTCTCTGCCGTAAAATAAATGTTGCCTCCTGCCGCCGGGGGCGGCGCTGACTGGATGCCCCCCGCGGCAAGGGGGGATTTGTCACTTGTCCTCGATCTCCCGTTTGAAAAGCGCCGTTCCGGCTACGGCAAACCGGAAGCGGCTGCCTTTCAAACAGATAAATGAGGTGAAAAAGAGACGTAAAGCGTCTCCTCCCGCCGTTCCCCGCCGCCGCGAAGCGGCGGGAGCGGACGCTTTTACATTCTCATGCCTCCCAGCCCAGGGTCAGCTGTTCCTGCTCCAGCTGCCTGTCCATTGTCTGCTCCATCAGCAGCTGAAAACTCATCTCCACTCCGGTCCAGGTGGTGAGATAGAGCTTTCGCAGACACCTGGGATTCCCTTTTTCCTGCGGGACCCGGGCTTCCTCGCAGAGATCTCTGATCGTGTTTGTGATGCGGGTGCGGTGAAGGGGCTTGCCGTTTTTGGCGACGAAGATCTGGCCGGAGAGGATACCGGCGCGGCCGGCGTACGCCAGAAGCTCCCGCCGGAGACATTCCGGGACGCGGATGATCCGCCTGACGCCCTGACAAACGGCGGTGAAACGGCCCGCGCGCACATTTTCCACCGTGACGAAAGGGATCTCCAGGACGTGGAGGCCGGTGCACACGAAGGTCTTGACCAGAAAGTACCCGCGTTCGTCCCCCAGGACCTTTGCGGTGGACAGGATGCGCTGATACTCGCCTCGGGTCAGCTCGGGCTGTGGATTGTCCTCCGCGGGCAGACGGTTCGGGGCCCGGTACTCGCCGTGGCCTATGTACTCCATGAACTGATTGCAGGCGGTGAGCATCACGTTGACGGCGGAGCCGGAGTAACCGCTGAGAAGAAGCTGTTCCTGCCATTGGGCCAGGGTTTCTTTGCGGATCAGCTTTTCTTCGGGGAGGAAGTCATACAAAACGCGCAGGGCGCGGCGGTAGCTGTTCTGGGATCCGGCGGCGCGGCCCTGGGCCACCCACGCCTCCAGAAAGCTCTCCGCGTCGGACCAGACCATCTGCACGCAGGGGCCGTCCTCAAACGCGACACTCGAAATACTCTTTTCCATCAAGCCGGTATCCATGGCCGCCTCCCGTCGTTCGACCCCTCAAAGTTCATACGGAATAATAAGGATGTCCGGTCCGTCGGCCTTTTTCGCCCTTTCCCACCTCGTAATTTCCATTGTTACCCATAGACCGAACGCAATTTGGGCGCACCAAATCCAGACTGCCGATTTTTGCAAACCGACAGTCCCGTCGTGCTGTCCAAAAAATAATATTTTTTTTGCGCTTATGCTTGAAAAAGGAAATGACTTGTGCTAATATATACCCGTGTATGTACGCGGACGCCGTTTCACGGCTGCCAGGCGGCACATCCTTATTATTCTGTTTGGCGTCAGCTTACGAGCCCCAGCCGGTCAATTTGACGGGCGTGCTCCTGGCCGGT
>CANQKZ010000158.1 GCA_947624585.1 uncultured Oscillospiraceae bacterium
GTGGAGGTTGTTGTGGAGGCTGTTTGAAGGCGGTCTATTGTCCGGGAGCGTGCGCCGTTCTATTATAGCAATCCGGCAAAATAATGACACAAGTTCGACGCGACAACGAGCGACGGCTTTGTCTCCTTTTGCGCCATTATTTCGTCGAATTGCTATAATTTGAGCTTCTTTATTCTTCTCTGTACTTGTTAAATAAGTATTGTGGCGGCCACATACCGACCATGGAAAGGAAAATGATCCTGCTCCCGGGCCGGACATGGTACATATAGAGGTCGCTGCCCTGATGCCAGCCATGCCTGTTGGAGACGATTTCAAAGGACACAAAGTGAATAAGCCAGAGAACACCAAAAATGCAGTGCAGTTTGGGGAGAACAATCTGTGAGATCCGGGCCTGAAAGGCTCCTTCCCGCCCGACACTGTGTTTTTTATACCAGAAGTTAAGAACAGCCGACTCGATCGGGATCAGGACACACGAAATGACGAGCGTCGCCAGTGTCATCCACCGGATGTTATCCATCCTCTGTTCTGTCTTAAATTGCCATAGCCACAAAACAGAAAGAACAGAATTGATAAAAAGGACGATCCCCTCCAACAAAACCGCACCTGTATATATTCTTTCCGCTCTTTTCATAATTCATCAACTCCACTGTTGAAACGGAGTATTTTCTTCTCCAAATCCCTTTTCAAAATGAATTTGCCAAAGGCAAAGATATTTTGAAAAACCTTTTTAACCAGTGCGACGTACAACCCCGGACAACACGCACCCCAAAACGGGCCCCACAACACGCGCCCACCCAGCGCGGCCCCAAACAGAGTCTCCCAGCCCCCGACCCCCGCCAGCGTAAGCGGCCAAGCAAAAGTGATGCAGAGTCAATTCGACACAGGCCCGCGCGGCTATGGTTCCACCCAGATGTACCGACACAGGACGCGGAAGCCGACCCGCGTTACGAAGCGCCAACCCCGGACCACCGCCGCGCCCCAAACCGGCATTTTCTCTCTTTTGCTTCTTTTCTCTCTTTCGTGCGGCACGCTTTCCCGCGTGCGGAACAAAAGAGAGAAAAGAAGGTCCCCGCCCGGCAGTTTTGCCGAACTCAAAACACAAATCAAAACAACTCGTCCAGCAGAAGATACCACCTCAGCTTTTCCGGGTCGGGCCGGATGTCCAGGGCGTCGAAGAGGCGGTCAGAATATTCCGGTCTGCTTTTGGAGGCGTATCTTCCGTTCAAATTGTCCCTCAGACTCCGGCGGCAGATGGCGATATCCCTCCAGCGGTCGCCCACGCCGGAGTCGCCCAGGTCGATGAACCCGGAGACGCCCGTTTTGGTCAGGAAGATATTGGGAAGACAGAAGTCACCGTGGGACAGTACGGGCTCGTAGGACGGCCTGTTGCGCTCCAGCCAAAGGAGCAGCGCCTCCGGGTCCCTGAACCCGCCGGGACCGAAGGTGGCCGGTTCCACGTTGTTGAGGTCCACCATCCCACGCTCCACACGGATCCGCGCCTCCGCAAGCTCCGTCTCCTGGTCGCGCCGCACGGGGCAGTCCGAGATGTCCGCGTCCCAAAGCATCCGCATGGCCTGGGCAAGGCGCTCCGTCAGCAGAGCGGGCCTGTCCAGAAAGTACGGGTCGCAGGCCATCCTCCCCCTCACCCGCGTCATCAGCAGGAAGGTCCGTCCCTCCCGCTCTGCGTACTCGATCAGTTCCGGCGCCGGGACCTTTCCGTGGAGCCACCGGAGCATCGTCCCCTCCCGCTCCGTCCAGGGCGCGGTGGGCTGGATCTTCAGGACCGCGTCCTCATACATACGCACAACGGCGCCGGACATACCGACGCGGTTTTCTGTGTACGGAAGGCCCCATGTCCTCTTTTCGATTTCGGGAGGGAGGTGTAAAATTGTTGTATGATCCATATTATGTCAATCTATTCTCCCGGCGGCATTTTCTGGCCGGGCATCCGTCTCGGGCGGAGAAGCCAAATCACTTCCCGTCCACGGCACCGTGGACAAAAGCGTCGATGATCGACAGACTCCGCTCCGATAAAGCCGCGTTCTTGTTTCTTTTCCCCTTGACCCGAACCCCCAGCGGGGAAATGATCCCAAAGTTTACGTTCATGGGTTGGAAATCCCCCACGCTCCCGCCGGAGACATAGAGGGCGAGGGCGCCGATGGCGGTTTCGGCGGGAAAATCCGCCGGGGGCTGGTGAAGCAGCTCCCGCGCCGTCTCGATGCCCACCAGCATACCGGAGGCGGCGGACTCGATGTAGCCCTCCACGCCGGTCATCTGGCCCGCGAAGGAGACGCGGGGGTCGCTTTTGAGGCGGTAATACCGGTCCAGGAGTCCGGGGGAGTTCAAATATGTATTCCGGTGCATGACGCCGTACCGGACGAACTCGGCGTTTTTGAGGGCCGGGATCATGGAGAACACCCGGCGCTGTTCCGGGAACCTGAGGTGGGTCTGGAAGCCCACCAGGTTGTAGAGGGTCCCCTCGGCGTTGTCCCGGCGAAGCTGGACCACCGCGTAGGGCTCCCGGCCCGTTTTGGGATCCCGGAGGCCCACGGGTTTTAAGGGACCGTAGCGCAACGTGTCCTCTCCCCTTCTGGCCATCACCTCCACGGGCATACAGCCCTCGAAGACGCGGCTGTCCTCAAAGCCGTGGAGTTGCGCCTGCTCCGCCTCCCGCAGCTCCTTCACGAAGGCGGTGTACTGGTCCCGGTCCATGGGACAGTTTACATAATCAGCGGTGCCCTTGTCGTAGCGGGAGGCGAACCAGGCGGAGGTCATGTCCACGCTCTCCAGGGTGACGATGGGGGCCACGGCGTCGAAGAAGTGGAGGCGGAATTCCGGGCAGAGCTTTTCGATGGACTCCGCCATGGGGCCCTCGGTCAGGGGGCCGGTGGCGACGACGACGCGGCCCTCGGGGATGGAGGCGACCTCGCCCCGGACCACGGCGACATGGGGGTGGGCCAGGAGCTTTTCGGTGACGGCGCGGGAGAAGCCCTCCCGGTCCACGGCCAGGGCGCCCCCGGCGGGGACCCTGTGGGCGTCGGCGCAGGACATGATGAGGGAGCCGAGGCGGCGCATCTCCTCCTTGAGAAGGCCCACGGCGTTGGTGAGCTCGTCGGAGCGGAGGGAGTTGGAGCAGACCAGCTCCGCGAAGGCGTCGGACACGTGGGCAGGAGAGCGCTTTTCCGGCTTCATCTCGCAGAGGGTCACGTCGACGCCGCGCTGGGCCAGCTGCCAGGCGCACTCGCTGCCCGCGAGACCCGCGCCGATGACGGTGACGTTCATGCCCTGTCCCCTCCGTTCCCGGTTTCCGGCGCGGCGGCCCCCGTGTCGGGGAGGACAACCCCCGTGTCGGGGAGGACAACCCCCGTGTCGGGGAGGACATCTGCCGTGTCGGGGAGGACATCCGTCGTGTCGGCGGGGACATCTGCCGTGTCGGCGGCTGACTTTCTGGTGGTCCGGCGGGTCGTCTTCTTTGCGGCGGATTCCGACGTGTCGGAGGCGGTCTTTTTGACGGTTCTCCGGGTCGTTGTCTTCTTTTCAGTCGTTTCCACTGCGTCGGAGGCGGCCTTCCGGGCGGCGGACTTGCGGGTTGTGGTCTTCTTCTCCGCCGTTCCGGCGGTTTTTTTCGCCGTGGCGGACTTCTTGGAGGCCGTCTTCCGGGTCGTTGTTTTCTTCTCCCCTGTCGCGGCCTCGGCGGCGGTCTGGGCGGGCTCGGAGGCGTCGCCCTCCGATTCGGCCTTTGCCTTGCGCTTGTAGCCGCGCTTGTCCTCGGGGACGAAGCGGGAGCACTTTTCGTTGACGCAGAAGGGTCTCTGGAAGCCACGGCCGGATTTTTTAAAGAGGGTGTGGCCGCACTCGGGGCAGTTGTCCTTTGTGGGCACGTCCCAGGTCATGAAGCCGCACTCCCTCCGCTCACAGGCGTAGTAGGTGTAGCCGTTCTTGCTGGTGCGCTTTAAGATGCGGGAGCCGCATTTGGGGCAGCGGCCCGGCATTTCGATGACGATGGGCTTGGTGAAGGTACACTCGGGGTAGCCGGGGCAGGCCAGGAAGCGGCCGTATTTGCCGGATTTTACCACAAGCTTCCGTCCGCACACGTCGCAGACCTCGTCGGTCTCCTCGTCGGGGATCTTGATGCGTTCCCCGGCCAGGGCCTTCTCGGCGTCCTCCAGGGAGTGGGAGAA
Organism: uncultured Oscillospiraceae bacterium; assembly: GCA_947624585.1. Lineage (GTDB taxonomy): Bacteria > Bacillota > Clostridia > Oscillospirales > Oscillospiraceae > RUG626. The sequence continues at coordinate 4,182 of CANQKZ010000158.1, forward strand.
GCCGCCGTAGAAGTCGGAGAGGACCTGCTTCCAGGGCTTCTCGCCCTTCTCCACGCTGTCCAGATTTTCCTCCATGTGGGCGGTGAAGTCCGGGGAGACGATGTCGGTGAACCGCTCCTTCATGAGCTTTGTCACCACCTCGCCCAGGGGCGTGGGGCGCAGGTTCTTGCCGTCCTTGACCACGTACTCCCGGTCCAGGATGGTGGACACGGTGGGGGCGTAGGTGGAGGGGCGGCCGATGCCGGTCTCCTCCATCTCGCGGATGAGGGTGGCCTCGGTGTACCGGGCGGGGGGCTGGGTGAATTTCTGCTCCCGGATGAGCTCCCGGAGGTCCACCTGGGTCCCCTCCTCCAGCACGGGCAGGGGGACCTCCCGCATATCGGACTCCTCGTCCCGGCCCTCCTCGTAGACGGCGGTGAAACCGGCGAATTTCAAAGACTGGTAGGCGGAGCGGAAGATGTGTCCGGCGGAGACGATGTCCATGGTGACGCTGTCGTATATGGCCGCGGCCATCTGGCTTGCGATGAAGCGGTTCCAGATGAGCCGGTACAGGCGGTACTGGTCGGACTGGAGGCTCTGGCGCACCCGCTCCGGGGTCAGGTCCGGGGAGGAGGGGCGGATGGCCTCGTGGGCGTCCTGAGCGGAATTCTTGTTCTTGAACCGCCGGGGGGATCCGGCGTAGTATTGGTCGCCGTAGCGGCTCCGGATGAGACCGGCGGCGGCGGATAGGGCGTCTTCGGACAGGCGCAGGGAGTCGGTACGCATATAGGTGATGAGGCCCACGGTGCCCTCGCCCTCGATGTCCACGCCCTCATAGAGCTGCTGGGCGATGCTCATGGTCCGCCGGGGCGTCATGCCCAGGCGGCGGGAGGCCTCCTGCTGGAGGGTGGAGGTGATGAAGGGGGGCGCCGGGGAGCGCTTGGAGTCCCGGCGCTTCACCTCCCTCACGACGAAGGGGGAGGACTTCACGTCGTTTTCCACCCTGTCCACGTCCTCCACGGAGTGGAGCTCGGCCTTTTTGCCGTTGAAGCCGTAGTATTTGGCGTTGAAGGCGGGGCCGCACCTGTGGGAGAGGCGCGCCTCCAGATTCCAGTACTCCTCCGGCTTGAAGGCGCGGATCTCCTCCTCCCGGTCCACCACCAGGCGGGTGGCCACGGACTGGACGCGTCCGGCGGAGAGGCCGTACTTGAGCTTGCTCCACAGCAGGGGCGAGAGCTTGTAGCCCACGATCCGGTCCAGGATGCGGCGGGCCTGCTGGGCGTCCACCAGGTCCTGGTCGATGGGCCGGGGGTGGCGGATGCCGTCGGAGACCACGCGCTTGGTGATCTCGTTGAAGGTGACCCGGTAGACCTGGTCGTCCGGGATGTGGAGGAGCTCCTTCAGGTGCCAGCTGATGGCCTCGCCCTCCCGGTCCGGGTCGGTGGCAAGGTAGACGCGCTTGGCGGCCTTTGCCTCCTTCTGGAGCTGGCGGATGGTGTCCTCCCGGCCCTTGACGGGCTGATAGTCCGGGACGAAGCCGCCCTCGATGTCCACGCCCATGGTGGACTTGGGCAGGTCCCGCAGATGGCCCATGGAGGCCGTCACCCGGTAGTCCGGGCCCAGATATTTTCCTATGGTCTTCGCCTTGGCGGGAGACTCGACGATCACAAGATTGTTTGGTGTTGCCATTGACTTTACCTTGCCTTTATCATGACGTTTCACGTTCGGTTTGCTTATAATGAGATATATTTAAAGTGGGGGACGAAATACTTACCCGGCTCCTGGCTGACGGCGCCCTCGATCTCCAGGATGGTGAGGGCGGCCATGACGGCGTTGGCCGGGAGGCCGGAGGCCAGGATCACCTCGTCCAAGTGCATACGGTCCTTCATGGAGTCCAGGACCGTGCGCTCCTCCGGGGTGAGACCGGCGGGGTCCACCAACATTTCACTATACCCCGGGCCGTCCCCGTTGTCAATCACTTTTTTTGTCGCATCCGCCGATGCCGTCTCCGCTTTTTCTTCGGCGTCGTCCCGCAGGCGGAGGCGGCGGGGCCGCTTTTTGCCGCCCTCGGCAAGCTCGGAGGAGACGATCCGCTCCTTCTGCTCCTCCTCCAGGGGGCGGAGCTTCACGTCCTTGGGAGGCTTCACCTTGTCGGGGAAGAGGCCGGCGTAACAGCTCATCACGTCCCAGCCGCTCATGGCGGGGCTGGCGCCCTCGCGCAGAAGTCCGTTGGAGCCCCGGCAGGAAGGAGCGTCGATGTTGCCGGGGACCGCGAACACGTCCCTCCCCTGCTCCAGTGCCAGGGCGGCGGTGATCAACGCCCCGGAGCGCTCTGGCGCCTCGATGAGCACCGTGCCCACGGCGATGCCGGACAGGACCCGGTTGCGGATGGGGAAATTATGGGAGAGGGGCGGCGTACCCGGCGGGAACTCGGAGATCAGCGCGCCGGAGACGGACACGTCGTCGAAGAGGGGGCCGTTGGACTTGGGGTACACCACGTCCGGGCCGCAGCCAAGAACGCCGATGACACGTCCTCCCGCCCGGAGGGCTCCCCGCGCGGCGGCGGAGTCGATGCCCCGCGCAAGGCCGGTGGCGATGACGCCTCCGGCTCGGGCCGTCTCATAACCCAGCTTCTCGGCGGTGACGATGCCGTAGGGGGTGGCGGCCCGGGTGCCCACCATGGCGATCACCGGCTCTTCGTCCAAATGGGGCAGGCGGCCCTTCACATAGAGGACAACCGGGGGATCGAAGATGTTCTTGAGGCGCTCCGGATACTGGGAGTCGTGGAGAGTCAGGACGGTGATGTTCTCCTCGTCGCAGCGGTGGAGGATACGTTTGGGTTCGTCTCTGGACTTGTTCGTGAATGGCTCGAAACCGGTCCCCAGGACCTTCTGGTAGTCGGCTTCATTGGCATAAAAGACTTTGTCGGGGCCGCCGAAGTGTTCCAGAAGAGTAAGTATGTCCCGGCGCGGGTGGAGAGCCAGAGCCAATATTGCAGTTGGGCCAAATTTCCGGGTCACCTCGATTTCTTTTTCTGTTTCGATTCCGGCAGAACCTGCCGGGGGGATCTTCTTTTCTCTCTTTTGTTCCGCACGCGCCAAAGCGTGCTGCACAAAAGAGAGAAAAGAAGCAAAAGAGAGAAAAT
>CANQKZ010000159.1 GCA_947624585.1 uncultured Oscillospiraceae bacterium
GCGTCGTCACAAGCTCCATATCCCTCGCTTCCGCCTGACGGCGAAAGCTCGCTCATTCCGCTGCTCCTCCTTTCCCACCGCGACCCGCTGCGCTGGGCTCGCGGCGGGGCCCCGTAGGCGCATGTGGGCCCAGCACCCGCAGTGGACCGCGCCCTCCATCTTGTTGTACCCGGCATACTCCATGGCATCCTCTGAGATACGTTCCGAGGACGAGCCGAACTGACGATGGCGGACAAGACGCAGTTGCTCCATAAGCCAGTTGACCTTCTGCTCAAGCTTTGCAATCTGCTCCTTCTGAGCAAGAAGCCCTTCGTATTCCGCACGGGAAATGGTCACCATTTCTTCCGTGGTACTTGTGGTCAAAGCATCGTTTTCCATACGCTTATTATACCATAAGTCGCGTAAGAAGTCCAACATTTTCAAGATTTTTGCTTTTTTAATGATGCTCAGCCCCGTCACCGGCCGGTGGGCTTTCGGCTGCTCCACATTCAGCCCCTCCATCAGCCACCGGTACTGCTGCGGCGTGATTCGACGCGCCTCAGCGTCTGTCCGAGGCCACTGGTATGTCCTTTGTTTTCAACCAGCCAGTATCCAATGCAACTGTCAGACACCGCGTCAAGCCAGTTGGCCGGATCGTCAAAGCTGTGTCGGTCCCCTATATTCATTTTGCGGAAATCCAAGGAGGTTCCATCGGTGAGAGGGTCGTCGATACGATGTGGGGACAGCAGCTCAAGGTGGGCCACAGCGTCATTAAGCGTGACTAACACAGAGGCAAAACCATCGTCGGAGAGCGATTCGCTTCGGAGGGCCTCTTCAATTATTCCATAAGCATTTTCATAAGCTTTTTTGCTCGTAGACGTATATACGGCAGTAATACTAATATTCAATTAAAATGAGACACCGAGCGATGAGGATTTTCGTGTCAGGCGAGGAAGGCGGCGCCGGGAACACTGTATGTATTTCCAAGCCGCGTGACGAAGCATGACCCGAAAAAGACCATCGTGAATGTCTTATTTTGATTGAATATTAATATAATACGTCTTGACGTTGATTCCGTGCTCCTGGCACCACCGGTTGACCGGCAAACCACTCTCCCGGCACTCCGTCACCCGTTGGCTCCATACCCGCAGATACGCCATCTTCCCCGCTCCGCGGATCGTCATCTCGTTCATACGCCGCCTCCGTTCTCTGTATTCCTCAGGGAATCCTTGAAATTCTCTGAGTGTCTACAAGACTCCCTGGCTCAGCCAGAGAGTCCTGTAGAGCCGTACGCCGCCTCCGTTCTCTGTATTCCTCAGGGAATCCTTGAAATTTTCTGAGTGTCTACAAGACTCCCTGGCTCAGCCAGAGAGTCCTGTCGAGCCGACGGTTGCAAAAAGGAAACGCTCAGGAAAGCATTTCTGCCTTTCTGAGCGTTTCCGTCTTTACAGTGCCGGGAATTCAGTTTATAAAAAGTACTTCCTTATCCCGTTTTAACGCTTATTTCTCTGTGTTTTCACAAAACCGCGTGAGCATGGCGGCCATTTCGGTCCGTCTTGCCTCGCCTTTGGGGTCGAAAGCGCCGTCGTCCTTGCCAAGGACGATTTCCTTCATACTGCACCACGCCACGGCCTCGCTGGCCCAGTCGGAGATCTCGTCGAGGTCCGTGAAGGGCAGGCGGTACATCCACTCGCCGGTGAAGCCGCCGCCGAGATTCTGCTCATAGCGGTAGAGCATCTGCGCCATCTGCTCCCGGGTGATGGGGTCGTTGGGACCGAATTTACCGTCGCCATAGCCGCCGACAACGCCCTCGCCGGACGCCCAGCGGACGGCCTCGGCGTACCACGCGTCCTCGCTGACGTCGGTGTAGCTCATGGCGTAGTCCACCTGTTTGTCGCCGCTCATGTGCCACAGCGCCGTCACCATCTGCGCGCGGGTGACTGTCAGATCCGGCTCAAACAGGCCATCGCCCACGCCCAGCATCAGGCCGCTCTCGATGACGCGGTCCGTGTACTCGTGGTACCATGCGTCCAGATCAAGGTCCGTGTAGTCCCTGGACAGGCATTTTACAAATTCTGCCTCAACGTCCACACGTCCCGCGGGCTGGACGAAGCTGTACGTCCCGTCGCCGTTGTTTGTCAGCTCCACCGGGTTGCCGCTCCTGTCCGTCACCGTGAGGGACCTGAGGTGGCATCCCTCGTCCGGCGTGGCGGTCAGGGTCACCGTGCGGCCACGGTTTGCGTATGTCCTGTCGGACGTCAGCTTCCCGTTGTCCGTCCGCGCCGGGAGAACTACCCGGTAGCCGCCGGAAACCTGGTTCCATGCCAACACGTATGTGGAGTAGAACTGCGCGTGGAGCTCGATGGCCGTGCCCTCACGGATGACCTCAATGTACTCGCCGTTCTCGTTCCTGGAGGTGGTGATGGTATGGACCTCCTTCTTCCCGGCCGCCTCGTGGAAGCGGTATACGGTGTAGCTCGACTTGCCCTGAAGCTCCGGCGGCAGGTGGATGATGGTGGTAATGGGTTTTTTGGCGTCCTTTATTTCAGTCGTCCCGGTCGAACCGGTCGTCTTCACCGTCTTTGTAAGCTCGATGTTCAGCGTCATGCCCACCTGGTCGGCGGACACCGGGAGCTCTTCCGTCTTGTCACCGTCCAGCGTCGTGCTCTTGATGGACATCTTGAATTCCACCGTTCCACCCTCCGATACGGTATGTGCGTCAGTGGGGGTGTAGATGCCCTCGCTGGAGGGGTCCGCCGTGACGATGTCTTCCAGATCCGCAACGGCCGTGACGTCCGCCTCCACCACGGTGTTCAGCGCGCCGTCGGGCAGGATGTACTCCCCTTCGTCGAGGCTTTGTTCCTGTACGTCCACAAGGAACGTCTTGACCACCTCGGCGCTGCCGTCGTTGTACCTGACCTCAAGATTGTAGATGCCGGGCACCAGATTTTCGAAGGAGAATTTGCCCTCGACATCGGTGCTCGTTTCGCTGATCACATTGGAGCCCTGCTTCAGCGTCACCGTGGCCCCGTACAGCGCCACAGAATCGCCGCCCGACTGTTGCTTGACAATACCTCCAACGTTTCTGATGCTGGTCTGATCCAGCCACTGGGCCTCAAAGGTCACGTCGGAGGACGGCATATGGAACTCCTCGTTGGGAAGGTATATGATCCCGCCGTAGCTCCAGCCCTGGAAGATGTGGTATGGCCACTCAACGTCCACCGCCGGGAGCACCACCGTCTGGTTGGCGAAAACTCCCGTCATGGACTTGGGGCCGTCGTCGCCATCATAGCCGCCCATGTCGAATGTCACCGTGTAACTCGTGATACTCTCGGGGTTGGCTGTTACGATCAGCTCGCCCACATGGTGGGACTTGCCGTCCGTACCGGCGGTGTGGCGGAAATTCCCGTTGCCTATCTCGACCCAGACCTCATATTCCCCGGCCTCGGTGGGGGCTTCGGTATATGTCACGTCGCCACTCCGGTACTCGATTTTACACTGAAGGTCGGATCGAATCGCCGTCCCTGCCGCCGGATAGCTGTCATGCACCGCCACGTCCGGGTCTACGGTCACAACGCCCCACGCGGGCTTCAGCGTGACCGTGTCGCGGGAGAGCGTTCCGTCCTCCTGAATGACCCACACGTTGTCAGCAACAGTGAACGTCACCGGCGCGGGAACGATGGTCACCGTCTCCGTGTCATCCTCCACCGTGTAATTCCCGGCATTCTTTCCGTAGAGCTTCACCCGCACATCGTACTCTCCCACGTCGGACTCGCCGGTCGAGGCAAACGGGACGATCTCCTCTCCCGTGTACGTGTCGGGATTTTCCGGATCGAACCCCGAGGGGTAGCCATCGGCTGTTCTCAGATCGCTCTTAAAGGCGTTCTGGACCGTGAGCGTGGGGTGCATGGGATGGGCGTGGTAGACGTACTTCAGGTGCGTCCACGCGACCCTCACCGTGTAAGGCTTCACCGCGATCGTACCGATCTTCAAGGTGTGATCCGCGCCTTCCTCCCCGTCGAAGACGTAGTTGTATACATCTCCCTCCGTCGGGTTGATGGTCACCAGAACATCATACGTCCCGGCGTCGCGAATCTCGGCAATAGCGTCCTCAGTCACGTCTTCTTCGGCGGAGTCCTTCACCCGCTTATATGTCACGGTATATCCGTTAGTTGCCCCTGCCACGATCTCGACCGCCTCGTCCGCCGTCTGGGCCACGTTGGCCTTGTGGGTGTAGCTGTCGTAGGTCATGGTGAGATTATCGCCGTCGAGCGCGTAACCGCTCGGGTTGGGGTCGGCATTGGTCTCGTCAGACGGCCACGCCGCCTTTTCCTCCGCGCCGATGGTGAAGCTCACCTTCGCTGGGTCAATTGTGACCGTGAAGCTGGTAGCTGCGGTGTCATTGTGGTTCCCGTCGCCGTCCACGTAGTACCAGACAGTGTACTCCCCGACGTCGGTGCCGGTTATGTCGGACACGGCTGTCTTCCAACCGTCCGCCCCATCAGTCGGAGCTTCTGTCCCCACGTAATACTTCACTACGCCGCCGTCAACCTCGGTCGCCGCGTCAATAAGCTGCAGAGGCTTGCCTGTGTAGCTGAGGTCATCTTTCCCGGCGGGGGCTTTGACGCTGGAATCGTGCTTGGTGATTTCGATCTCCTCCGTCATATCGACACCGGTTCTGTCCTTTTCCGTGGTGTAGAATCTCTCGTCATCACTGTCAATCGTAACCTCGGAGAGATTGACCTTGTCATATGTACCGGCCTTGCCCTCATCGTCGAGATTACCCTTGGCGCTAAGCGTGACGGTGTCGCCGGTGACCGTGTTTGTGGGACTCAGCGCGACTGTTATTTCCGTCTTGCCGTCCCACACGCGGCCCGTACCTGTCACGGTGTACGTGAGGGGCTTTTGCGCCACGGCGACGTTCTCCTTGGCGCCGTTGTTCCCGGTGATGTTGTCATCGCCGCTGTATTCGGCGGTGATAGCTTTATTATCAAAGATCGCGTGCTGCTTATCCTTGTCGTCCGCGCCCACCGTGATGGTCCAAATGTTGCCCTCGTGGGAATCGGCCTTGCCCAGTTCCACGTCACCGGCGCTGAATGTCACCTTTCCGGTCACTTCGCCCGGAGCAATGACATTGGCGCTTACGGTGAATTCGTCGCCGTAGGTGAGTTCGCCGTCAGCCGCGGTGATCGTGACATCGGTCACGGTAGACGAGGCGCTGGAAATGACCAGCTTCGAATCCTCAACCGTCAGCTCCGTAACTTCATCACCCTTGTCCGCAAACTTGTAGTTCTTCGCGGCACTCTCCGTCAGCGTAATGTGGATATCGTAGTTGCCCACGTCGGTCTTGCTCGCAGCATTATCTTCACCGTAGGCCACGGTGTAGCCGGAGGTTTCCTGGAGTACCGGCGCGGAGCTGGTGTTGGTGTTTGAAAGCGTGACCTTCTTCGCTGTCCCGTCGTAGATGTGGCTGTTGCCCGTTACCTCAAAGGTCACCGGGGATTTGGCGATGGTGTAGCTCTGGCTGGTGTTCTCAGGAAGCTTATAATTGCTTGCCTTGCCGCCGCCATCGCCGTCGGTGAGCCCGGAAGCCATTGCCGTATAGTTTCCGGCGTTGATCTGCTTGCCGTCGTCAACCGTCACGTTGACCGTCTCGTCGCCCACGTTAGTAGCGGCTTCGGCGGTGACAGTGTGCTCAGTGGCGGTGTAGGTTGTGATCATGTCGGCCTTGTTGTCAAGTGCCCAGGTCAGCGTGACCTCCTTTTGCTCGATAGATCCAACAACAGCCGCACCGTTGATCGTTGTTGTGCTTAGCGAATAATTGTCGCCGTTGGTATCAAATTTGATATCTGACACATTGACCGTATTCGTCTCGGCGTCCTTGCTGGTGTAGGCAAAGGTCCCGCTTATTGTGGGCTCGTTGCCGCTGAACGGAGTGTTATTGAACAGCTCCATATTCTCAAACTCAAGCGCACCGCCCGTGACGTCCGTATTCCCGTTATAGATCTTGCCGGTCACGGAGCTTGCCACGACCACCGGCGTCAGCTCATACTTGTTGACGGTGATTGTAATCTCCGTGCTCAGAGTGTCCTCCACAAAGTTGCCAACGTAATCCGAATCCGGCGTGAAGGTCACCTTGTAGTTGGTCGATTTGCTATTCGCCACAGTGGGATACTCGCCCACTTTTTCCCACGCCCAGGTGCCGTGGATGGTCGCTCCGCCCTCGCTCTGAATCTTCGCCGTGCTACCGGTGAGCTGTGCGTTATCAAGCGCGTCGCCGTAGGTGATGGTGACGGGCACAACAGTCAAATCAAGGCTCGCCTTGTTCACGGTCAGTGTGCCGACCTTGTAAGTCTGCGCTTTGCCCGTAAACTCATAGTTTTTGAACGTTTCATCCGACAGCTGGACCCAGACGTCATATTCGCCGGCCTTTGTCTCGTCCATCGCGCCACCTTCAAAGCCCGATCCTTTCACGGCGTAGTGAACGGTGTAATCCTTCGCCTCAAGCTTCGGGGCTCCACCGGTGGTGTTGTTGTCCAGCGTGACCTTATGGGGGTTCGTGTCGTAGGTGGTGGTGCCGTTCGTTTCCGTAAAGGTCACCACGGACTTTTCGATAGTGTACTTCTGTTGTTCATTCCCGTCTGTAGGCAGGGTGTAGTTATTCGGGTCGCTCAGGCTCGCCGTGGCTGTATAGGTCCCCGCGTCGGTCTTGTCCCCGTCCGTGACGGTGACGGTGCAGGGGTAGCTGGTCACCAGATTCGTCACCGCTGCGGTGACGTTGACCGGCTGGCTGGAGTAAATCACGGTGAAGTTACCTGCGTCATTCAGCTTCCACTCAAGCGTCACCACTCGTTTGCCGATGGATGCGTCGGTGGTCACGCTGCTGAGCGTTTCTGTGCTCAGCTCATAGTTGTCGCCCCAGTTGCCTTCCAGCTTGATTTCCGTTACAGTGACGGGCTTGTTCTCCTCGGCGGTGGCCGTGTCGAAGTTGAATGTCCCTGTCGCCGTGGGCGACTCACTCAGCACCGCGCCGGAGAGCTTCAAGGTCCCCGTGGTGCCTGTCTCGCCGCTGAACTGGTCAATGCTCGCAACCGTGTTAATGCTGGGCGTCAGCGTTTTCTTGTTGACAGTGATGGTTACCGTCTCTTGGAGTGTGGAAGTCTCAAAGTTGCCCTTGTAGGGGGCCTCAGGCGTGAAGACCACCACATAGTTGTGGTTTTCGTCGGAGGGCTTGGGATAGGTGTCGTTTTGCTTCTGCCACGCCCAGGTGCCGGTGATCTCCGTGCCGCCG
>CANQKZ010000160.1 GCA_947624585.1 uncultured Oscillospiraceae bacterium
GCGGCCTTAGCTCATCTGGTAGAGCGCCACCTTGCCAAGGTGGAGGTAGCGAGTTCGAGCCTCGTAGGCCGCTCCATGAGATTGGGGCGCACAAGCGCCCCAATCTCATACAGTCATATTTTTCCCGCCCGCGCATATACTGTTATGTACGGCGACATAGCCAAGTGGTAAGGCAAGGGTCTGCAAAACCCTGATTCCCCGGTTCAAATCCGGGTGTCGCCTCCAGAATTGCAGGTTAAAACTACTATTAGTGGTGAAAACGCCTGCGTCGCAAGGTTTTTTAGGGGGCTGTGAAAAAAGCCCCCTAAAAAGGGAAGAGAGTTACCAAGACCCCCTGGTAACTCTCTTCCCTTTTTGGTATAATTATTTTGTGCAAACAAACCATACCGACACACATTATAGTCCAACGTAGGGAAGATTTCCAGAGTTTTTTGAAGAAAGCTTGGAGATTGGCGATGTGGTTTTTGAATTTGACCGGATCATGGAGGAGATCGGGATAGAGCGGTATCTGATACTAATATTCAATCAAAATAAGACATTCGCGACGGTCTTTTTCGCGTCAAGCTTCGTCATACGGCTTGGAAATACATAAAGTATTCCCGGTGCCGCCTTCCTCGCTTGACACGAAAAATCCTCGCCGCTCGGGGACGTGCCGTAGGGAAACATTGTGAACCCCCTATGTTGATTATATTTTTCGGTCAGGAGCCTGTGGTGATGCACAGGCTCCTTGGTTTGTATCATGCTATTTCCAGCTCCGCGACCTGACGGAGGATATCCTCAAGCTCCTGGGGCATGTCGTCCAAGATACCGATGTCACGGTAGTGGATGACGATCTCCTGTGGGGCGCTGTGGGAATACTTCTTTGCCCGTTCGCCGACTTCGATGCGCTTGATGAAGGTGTGGAGAAGCTCCGGGGTCAGCTCGTTTATTTCTGTGTATTTATGTGCGTTCTCCAAGAAGCGGTCGAAGTTGGTGGTGGAGTCTTTCAGTTCCTGCAGATGTTTGGCCAAATCTGGAAGAGTGGTCTTGATGCCCTCTTGCTCTGCGATGTACTCAGCGGATAGGATCCTGTACTGCTCATCGGGGATTCTGCCAAGGACGTTGTCCTCAGATAAGATTTGTCAAGGGAGAAATGTCAAAAAAGCACATTATTTACAGAACAACAGACAGGAGCTATTTCGTGTCAGAGCGACGAAGCTCCTGTCTGCTGTTTTTATTGCATCTCCGCCTTTGAAGTAGGAGTCTGTATTCGCAATTTCTGAAAGGAAAAGCTGGGAGAGTCCGCAGTTCCTCGCTATGTTTGACCAACAGGAAATGGCGGGGCCAAAGCCCCGCCATTCTGCAATGTGTGGAATTTACTTCACAACGCCCTCGCAGAAACGCCTGAGGATTGTCGCTATCTGAGCGCGGGTGGCATCGTTGGGGGAGAGAGGGTGTCCGCGCCGGTGCCGCTAATCAGGCCCTTGGCAACGGCCCAACGCATCGCGGTGGAGGCCCAGCCGCTGACACCGGCGGCGTCGGCATAACCGGTCAGGTTGGCCAGATCGGACACGCTGTAACCCTTGAAGCTGGCGTAGCGATAGAGGATCGCGGCCATCTGCTCGCGGGTGAAGGTGTCGTCAGGCCCGAACTTGTCGTTGCCGTAGCCGCTGACGATGCCGTTGGCGGCGGCCCAGTTGATGGCGTTGGAGTACCACTGGCCGGCAGGAACGTCAGCGAAGGAGATGTTCTCCGTCACGGCGGGCTCGCCGTCCAGACGGTAGAGGATGGTCACGACCATCGCGCGGGTGGTGGTGGCGTCGGGCGCGAAGATGTCCGCGCCGGTGCCGTTCATCATGCCGTGCTCATAGACGTACAGCACATCGTCGAAGAACCAGTCGGACCTGCTCACGTCCCGGAAGGGCATACCGCCGGCGACGTTCTCAGGCACGATGTCGGTGACGTCCTCCTGCTGCTGGCTGAGGGTTTCAGCGTCCGTGGGACGGCCGTCCACGGTGAGGGAGGAGACGGCCTGGCGGCAGGCGTCGGTGTACAGTGACCCGCCGATCTGGGACAGGGAGATGCCGGAGGCGGAGGTGGTGCCACGCATCTCCACGTTCCCACTGCCCACGTTCAGGGAGGAGCGGAGGGTGACGTAGTATTCGCTGTCCCGGTCGCCCACGCGGGCGTAGCTCATACCCAGACTGTCGTCCACTGCCAGGGTCACGTTGGAGGAGTCGGTGGAGACGGTGGCGGACTGGTTCACGTGGATGAGGGTAGCCTCAAACTCCGCGGCACTCCAGTCGGTGTTCTCCACGGTGTACACGTCCGTGGGGAGCCACAGGGAGGTGCCGGTGACCAGGTTCGCCTGGCCGTCCTCTGTGACGCCCACCTCCAGGATGGGATAGACGCCGCTGCCTTGGGTGACCAGGGTCCCGTCCTCCACCTCGGCCACGATCCGGCCGGCGCGGTCCGTGACGGTGTAGCTGTCGGTGGAGGAGGTGAGCACCACGTAGGCGCTGGGGGTGCTGCCCCGCTCATCCCCGGCCTGGGCGACGCGGGGGACCGGATCTACGGAACGCGGTAAACAGTCAAACCAGCCCCGGGCGGCACAGCCGCCCGGGGCCGTTTCATGCCCTGCCCGGCGGAAGTTTTGCCGGCTGCATGGGAGCCGCTTTGCGGGGAGGGAATTGTGCGGCCTGGCGAACCTTTTACGTACCCTGGTGGGCGAGGCAGGCCTGGCAAGGGAATATTTCGCCCTGCGGGGCGAGGCCATTTCTGGTCGCCCAGAAATGGCCGAAAGAGGCGCCAGGAACCCCGCAGCGTTAAGAAAACGCGCCGGTGGCGCGTTTTTAGCGTAGGCCCGGGCGGCTGTGCCGCCCGGGGGGAACCAAAGCAGAAGGGCTCTATAATCTTTTATGAACTTTGGCAGTTGGGGTGGACTTGGTAAGGGGGAGGGTTTCGCCCCCGGGCGAGTGACTTTCTGTGCGGACAGAAAGTCACCAAAGAGCCGCTCGGAACCTCCGGGTTCCGAGACCTCCAATGGGGACCAGGCGGCTTCGCGGTTTTGGTAAGAAGCAAAACCTAAAGCAGTTGCAGCGCTCGTTCACCTCTGGCAGTTGAATCGGCAATGGCCGCCGCTGGGCGGCCCCGTCGGCAGCTTATACCCGGCAGAACCTAGAGTCGTTGCGGTTCAAGAAGTGCTGGTTTGCCGCCCGAGGGTGCCATGCCTCTAAAATGCCGCTCTCTCGACCTTACCTTGTTCCGCCCGTTGGGGAAACTTATTAGCTGAAGGGCCGCCGATTTCGGCGGTCTTTTACCAGCTGTGCGAGTGCCAGGCCCTTTCAGCGGCATGGCACCGTAGGCGGTTTTTCCAAGCTCGTTGAATCGCAACTACTCTAGGTTTTGCCCGCTCCCTCTTTGCCGGCGGGCTGCGGAAGCGGCCTACTGCCGATTGGCGGGAACCAAAACGGGCGGAGCAACAACTAAGATCTTTGCCAGCCCTTGAACCCCACCGCCGGCAGCCCCTTTGGAGGTCCAGGAACCCGGAGGTTCCTGGCGCCTCTTTCGGCCATTTCTGGACGGCCAGAAATGGCCTCGCCCCGCAGGGCGAAACATCTCCTTGCCAAGGCCGCCTCACCTGCCAGGGGACGTAAAAGATCAGCCAGGCCACTTGATTTGTTGCTATAACCTAAAATAGAACCCCACCAGCCCTGTTTTGTGCGGGGCTGGTGGGGTCGGTGTTTTATTGGCAGTGAATTGACTTCCCTCTTAGCGCTGTCCGAAGGCCCGGAAGAGGAAGGTGACGATCTGGCCCCGGTCGCAGGTCATGTTGGGGGAGAAGGTGGAGCCGTCGCCGGTGCCGTTGGTTACGCCCTGGTTCACCGCCCAGCTGACCGCCTCGGAGGAGATGTCCTTAAAGCTGGCCGCGGGAGCGCCTGTGGGGCTGCCGGCGTAGCGCCACATGTAGGTGACGGTGGTCTCCCTGGTGCAGGGGGTGGCGGGGGAGAAGCTGTCGTCGATGATCCCGTTCTCCTTCCCCCACTGAACGGCCTTGGCGTAGAATTCGCTGCCCGTCACGGTGCCGGCGGGATCGGGGGAGCCGGCGGCCCGCCACAGGAAGGTCAGGATCTGGGACTGGTCACAGGTCACACTGGGGGAGAAATTCCCGCCCCCGGTGCCGTTGGTGATCTCCTGCTCCACGGCCCAGTCCACCGCCTCGGCGTAGTAGGCGTTCGCGGACACATCGGAGAAGGCGGGCTCGGCGCGGAGGGCGTAGCCCATCCAGGTCTGGGCCCCGGCGTCATAATAGGAGCTGTCGGTCCAGCCGGAGGTCCCGGTGCGGTAGTAGAGGACCGCGTCGCTGTCAAAAGAGGGGCCCCAGGAGGGATCAAGGGTGTAACTGCCGGTGCCCCCCAGGGATGCCGGCGCGCTGCCCTGGAAATGGACCTCCAAATTGGGACTGCCCTCGATGAACGCCGCGATGCCGACCTCGGTGACACCGGCGGGAATGTCCACCCGTCTGAGGCCGGTACAGTCTGCAAAGGCCGACATGTCGATTTTGGTCAGGGAATCCGGCAGCTTAACAGAGGTCAGAGAGGTGCAGTTGTAGAAAGCGGCGGCGCCGATGCTCTGGACGCTGTTGGCGATGGTGAGATCGGAGAGGCCGGTAAAGCCCCAGAAGGCGTAGTTGCCGATGGTGGTGATGCCGTCGCCGATGACCACCTTGCGGATGCCGGTCATCTGATCCAGCCAGGGGACGACCTCGTCCGGAGCGCCGTACTTGTTCGCCTCAAAATGCCGCATGGCCCCCGAACCGGAGAGGGTCAGGACGCCGCCGCTGAGGAACCATTTGATGTTGTCCCCGCTGGCTCCGCAGGAGCCGGACTGGGCGGGGGCCGCCAGGGCCGTCCCCGGCAGGAGCGCCAGGACAAGGGCCAGGGCCATCAGGAGTGAGAGAACGCGCTTTTTCATGGGGATTCCTCCTTAAAAATATTGGTTTTCTGCCTCTTTTTTATATTTTTTGGGTGAAGACAGCGCTGCCCGCTCAGGCGGAGGCCCGATACAGGAAGGTCACGATCTGCGCGCGGGTGCAGGTGTCGTCAGGGGAGAATTTTCCGCCGCCGGTGCCGCCGGTGATGCCGTTCTCCACGGCCCAGGCCACGGCCTGGGCGTAGTAGGCGCCCTCCGCCACGTCGGAAAAGCCGCTCCCGCCGGCGTAGGGCTCGCCGGCGGCCCGCCAGAGGAAGGTGACGATCTGGGCGCGGGTGCAGGGCGCGTCCGGGCTGAAGTACCGCTCGGAGGTGCCGCTGGTGATCCCGTTCTCCATGGCCCACATCACCGCCTGGTAGTAATACTCGGCGAAGCGCACATCCCAGAAGGGATTTGTGACGGTGTAGGGCTTCGGCATGTCATTGGCCCGCCACATAAAGGTCACGGCCTGGGCGCGGGTGCAGGGGGTGTCGGGGCTGAAGGTGGTGGCGCCGGTACCGGTGGTGATGTCATTCTGGACGGCCCAGGCCACCGCGTCAGCGTAATAGGCGCCGGCGGGGACATCGGAGAACGCGGACGCCGGAGGCGCCGGGTCGTCCGGGCTTCCCGGAGGCGGGGTCTCCACGGAGGGCTTTTCGTCAAAGCTCCACTCCGTAACCATGACCTCGAGGCTTGCGCGGCCCGCCTTGTAGTTTTTGGTCTCGTCTGCCTCGATGGTGATGGTCGAATAGCCCGGAGCCACCGCGTAGAGTTCGCCCTGGTCATCCACCCTTACAACATTGGTGTTGGAGGAAGTGAAGCGGTAGGTCTTGGTCCCGCTGGCGTTGTCCCCCGTCCACACGGTGGCGTGGGGGTCGCTGTGTACGGAGAGCTTCTTTGAAATGCGGGGGCTCAATTCACGCTCCGCCTTCTCGATGGTGAAGCTGTACACCAGCTCCTGCCCGTAGTATTCACCGGACCCGGTGATGACGATGGTGCCGGTGCCCGCGTCGGTGTTGTTCTGGTAGGAGATTTCGTAGTCGGTGTGATACGTAAAGGCGGAGGACTGCACCGACTTGAAATACGCCCGCCCGGTATAGACCTCCGGCGAGG
This sequence comes from uncultured Oscillospiraceae bacterium, assembly GCA_947624585.1. Lineage (GTDB taxonomy): Bacteria > Bacillota > Clostridia > Oscillospirales > Oscillospiraceae > RUG626. The sequence continues at coordinate 6,064 of CANQKZ010000160.1, forward strand.
TGTCCACCACGAAGGCGTCCCTCGTAAAGGTGGACGCGGCGGTGGGCTTGACCGTCATCGTGATGGTGAAGTAGCAGTTGTTCCCGATGGTGAACTTGAACTGCGCCTCGCCCGGGGCCAGACCGGTGATGCTCACGGTCCCGTCGTTGTTGAGCACGGCCGAGGCCAGGTCCGGATTCAGGGACTCCACCTTGCGGATGACCGCCCTGACATTCCCGCCGGAGAGCCCCTTGTTGCCGATGACGGCGTACCCGCTCGGGATGGTCCGCCCCACCGTGAGTTCCTCCGCCTGAGCCGTAAAGGCCAGGGGCAGGTTGGAACCCAGGGCCTCCACCGAATAGGTCATTCTGGTGGTGTTGTGGGTGGCCTCGCTGAGGTCGATGACCAGTTCATCTTTCACCTCGTCGCTGGAGAAATCCTGGACCCAGAAGTACTGGCCCGGATTGGGGCAGAAATAGCCGATGCCCACGCTTTTGAAGTCCTTGCTCAGCATGTTAGTGTTGTGAGCGGGAGAGTCCGCCCATGCCGTTACCATTTTGAACGGGTCTTGGTATCCGTAAGCGATGTTCTCCGCAGTTTTGCTCCCGCGTATTCCTGACACGGTGTACCAGGGCTGCCCGTTGGGCCGGATATGGTTGGCGTCGTAATAGACCGCGATCTCTGCCGCCCGTTGCATGGCGGCCTTGGTCAGTTCCTTGTCCAGCTTCACCGGACTCAGGCCGTTTTCCTCCCGGTACTTGTTCAGCCGGTAGATCATGTAGTAGAGCTGGATGTCGGGGTTCGAGGTGGTCATGTCGACCTCATACAACGTGTCCCCCGCAGCCTGCGCCGTGGCCGGCAGCAGCGACAGCGCCATGCACACCACCAGTGCAAGGGATAAAAGTTTCTTGCTCAATGTTATCCTCCTTGTAGATAGAATAGTAGTTTTTTGTGACCCTCTCCAAGGTCATGTGATACATCGGAAGGGATGCTGTGGATGCTATGCGAAAAGTGCGCGCTCCACTGTTCCCCGCTGCCGTGAAGGGCCGAGAGCGGGCACTTATCACCAAAACAATAATTTACTATAAATGAGCAAATCCGCACAAAGCCAAAAAAGCAGGCATAACCCAAACGTGTTATAATGGAAGCGCAACCA
>CANQKZ010000161.1 GCA_947624585.1 uncultured Oscillospiraceae bacterium
CCCAGTTGGACATGGCTGCCCTCCATCTCGTGTCCACGGACTTGCCCAGGTCGTGGAGAAGTCCGGCGCGTTTGGCCATGGACACGTCTACGCCCAGCTCGGCGGCGAGAAGGCCCGCGATGTGGGCCACCTCCTTGGAGTGGTTGAGCACGTTCTGGCCGTAGCTGGTGCGGTACTTCTGGCGGCCCAGGAGCTTCACAAGCTCCGGGTGCAGGCCCCGGACGCCCGTCTCGAAGACGGCTCGCTCGCCCTCGGCCTTGATGGTGGCGTCCACCTCCCGGCGGGCCTTCTCCACCATCTCTTCAATGCGGGTGGGGTGGATGCGGCCGTCCTGGATGAGCTTCTCCAGGGCCAGGCGCGCGATCTCCCGGCGCACCGGGTCGAAGCTGGACACGGTGATGGCCTCCGGCGTGTCGTCGATGATCAGGTCCACGCCGGTGAGGTTCTCGATGGACCGGATGTTGCGGCCCTCGCGGCCGATGATGCGGCCCTTCATCTCGTCGTTGGGCAGGGGCACCACGGAGACGGTGGCCTCCGCCACGTGGTCGGCGGCGCAGCGCTGGATGGCGAGGGTGATGACCTCCCTGGCCTTGTTGTCGGCCTCCTCCTTGTAGTGGGCCTCCACCTCCTTGATCTTCATGGCCATCTCGTGGGTACACTCGGACTCCACGTTCTTGATGAGGTATGCCTTGGCCTCATCCACGGTGTAGCCGGAGATCCTTTCCAGCATCTCCAGCTGGCTGCGTTTGATGCTCAGCACCTCCTCCCTGGCGGTGTCGAGCTCTGTCAGCTTCTTCTGGACCTGCTCGTTCTTGCGCTCCAGCCCCTCGGTCTTCTTGTCCAGGGCCTCCTCCTTCTGCTGAAGGCGGCGCTCCTGCTTGGAAAGCTCGGCCCGGCGCTCCTTTACCTCCCGCTCGTACTCGGAGCGGCTCTGATGGATCTCCTCTTTGGCCTCCAAAAGCGCCTCACGCTTCTTGTTCTCGGCGCTCTTTATGGCGTCATTGATGATCTGCTTGGCCTGTTCCTCGGCGTCCACAATGGTTTTGGCGTCCCTTCTGCGCTTCATCATCATAAGGCCGATCATGACTCCCACGCCGACGGCTATGCCAAGCAGTCCGACTAATACGTACAACCACCACATACGGAGATAACGCACCTCCCTTTCTCAAAAAAGTAAAAATTTCGATACGATTCCGAAACACCAAAATACCGCGCCCGGTGGGGATAATATATGATCTCCCGAATACGCCCCATCGGCGCGCGGTAGGATAGCATCTTGAAAAAATACCAACTTCTATTTTACCGTCAAAAAGACGAAATGTCAAGTCATTTTTCCGGTTACTGTGTGCCCGGGGCACCTTGAATTCCCGGAAGATCAGCCGTATAATGTTTAAAGCAAGCTTTGATACTACAGCACTCCGCCCGGCGGGGTATCGCGCAAAAAAGACCGCCGTGAATTAAACGCTTTTATTAAGGAACCTCTGAACAAATCGCCGCACCGGTCTTGACGGCATATTTTCCGCCATATTTCATCAAAAAATTTTGAAATACACAAAGTATTCCTGCAATTTTTTGATTTCATCTGGCGAAAAATCTGCTCGCCAATCCCGGCACTTCGATTTGTTCAGATGTTCCTTAAATGTCAGCATGAGATAAGGAGGGAGCGGAATATGGGCCAAAGCACGGCGGATTTCGGCGCGGGGAGCGTCCGGGAGAACATCCTGCGCCTGGCCCTCCCCATGACCCTGGCGCAGCTCGTTAATGTCCTCTACAATATGGTGGACCGGATCTACATAGGCCACATGGAGGGCGTGGGGGCCACGGCCCTGACCGGGGTGGGGCTGTGCCTGCCCATCATCACCGTGATCTCCGCCTTCACCCAGCTCTTCGGGGCGGGCGGCGCGCCCCTCTTCTCCATGGCCCGGGGCCGGGGGGACGGGAAAAGAGCGGAGCGGATCATGGGCCTGTCCTTCGCCATGCTCCTGCTCTCGGGGCTCATACTCGCCGCCCTGTGCTTTGTTTTCCGGCGGCCCATCCTCTACCTCTTCGGCGCCGGGGACGACACCTTCCCCTACGCCGACAGCTACATCTCTGTCTACCTTCTGGGCACCCTCTTCGTGATGACCAGTCTCGGCATGAACTTCTTCGTCAACGCCCAGGGCTTCGGCCTCATTGGGATGCTGACGGTACTCATCGGCGCGGTGCTGAACCTCATCCTGGACCCGGTCTTCCTCTTCGTCCTGGACCTGGGCGTCCGTGGCGCCGCAGCGGCCACGGTCATAAGCCAGGGCGTGTCGGCGGTGTGGGTCTGCCTCTTTCTCACAAGCCGCCGGGCGGTCATCCCTCTGCGCGTCAGCCGCATCCGCCCGGATCTCCGTCTCCTGGGCCAGATCTGCGCCCTGGGCCTGTCCGGCTTCATCATGGCCGTCACCAACGGATCCGTCCAGATGGTCTGCAACGCCACCTTGAAGCGGGTGGGCGGGGACATGGGCGACCTGTACGTGGGGGTCATGACCGTCATCAACTCGGTGCGCGAGATCATCACCCTGCCCGTCCAGGGCCTCACCGGCGGCGCCCAGCCGGTGATCAGCTTCAACTACGGGGCCAAAAAATACGGCCGGGTGGTGGAGGCCGTCAAATTCATGACCGTGGCCTGCGCCGTCTTCACCTGCTGCGCGTGGCTGGTGCTTTTCCTCTTCCCGGACGCCTTCATCCGCCTCTTCAACGACGGCGCGGAGCTGACGGCCCTCGGCGTCCCCGCCCTGCACATCTACTTCTTCGGCATCTTCATGATGGCCCTCCAGTTCTCCGGCCAATCCACCTTCGTGGCCCTGGGCAAATCGAAGCACGCGGTGTTTTTCTCCCTCCTGCGCAAGGCGTTCATCGTCATCCCCCTGACCGTCGTCCTGCCGAACGTCATGGGCCTGGGCGTCAACGGCGTCTTCGCGGCCGAGCCCGTCTCCAATTTCATCGGCGGCATCGCCTGCTTCACCTCCATGCTCCTCACCACCCGCCGCGAGCTGCGGGAGAAGGGCGAAGCGGGTCGATAGAGGTCCCCCGATATCCGATTAAACGACATCCGCATAAAAAGAAAAAGCGCGGAGCAAGGCCGTCATGCCTGTGCTCCGCACTTTTTTGTTGTTCCAACCATGTCCGAAAGACGCCATAGCCGGGTTTACGTCCCAAAACGTTCTTACGGGCATCCCTCAACCCGGCCGCGTTTTTGAAGCTGTCGGTTTGCCCGGGCTCACTTCACGAAGAAGTCGAGGACCAGGGTGAGGACAATGAAGAGGGCGGCGACCCACTTGGTGAGGCTGGCAAGACGGGCGTCCAGGGACTTGGACTTGTTCTTGGCCAGGAACGTGTCGCCGCTGCCGCCGCCGATGGCGCCGGAGAGGCCGGCGCTCTTGCCGCTCTGCAGAAGGACGATGACGATGAGCGCGAGACACGCGATGAGCTGAATGACGGTGATAGCGATTTCCAAAATAATCAATCCTTTTTAAGATAAGTTTGTTCTTTTATTCGCGGGACTTTTATGGTATCATAATCCGAGTACAAATGCAAGAGTTTTTTTAAAATTTCCGCAACATTGGAGGAAAAAACCATGCTCTTCGACACACACGCCCACTACGACGACGAAAAATTTGATCAAGACCGCGACGAAGTCCTCTCCGCCATGGCCCCGGCGGATGTCTCCCTCATCGTGGACCCGGCCTCGGACATCGCCTCCGCCGAAAAGGCCCGGGACATCGCCCACCGGTACGAATTCGTGTACTTCGCCGCCGGCGTCCACCCCCACGAGGCACAGGACGCGGCGGAGGATTACCTGGACCGGATCCGGCAGCTCAGCGCCGACCCCAAGTGCGTGGCCGTGGGGGAGATCGGCCTTGACTACCACTACGACTTCTCCCCCCGGGACGTGCAGAGGCGGGTCTACGCGGAGCAGTTGGAGCTCTCCCTGGAGCTCTCCAAACCCGTCATCATCCACGAGCGGGAGGCGGTACAGGACAACCTGGACATCCTCCGCGTCCACCCGGGCGTGCGGGGGGTGGTCCACTGCTACTCGGGAAGCTGGGAGACGGCGAAGATCTTGCTGGACATGGGCCTGTATCTGGGCTTCACCGGCGTCGTCACCTTCAAAAACGCGAGACGCTGCGTTGAGGTGGTGCGGAATATGCCTCTCGACCGGATGGTCATCGAGACGGACAGCCCCTACATGGCCCCGACGCCCCACCGGGGGGAGCGGAACTCCTCCCTCTACGTCCATCTGGTGGCGGAGAAGATCGCGGAGATCCGGGGCATGAGCTTTGAGGACGTGGCGCGGGTCACCCTGGAGAACGGAAGGCGGCTGTACGGGGTCTGATCACCTCTTGTCGAACATCCGGAAGACCCCGGCCTTTTCCAGGCCCTTGGCGATGAGGTAAAACACAGCCGTGTTCAGAGGCCAGTTGATGAAGAGGCTCCAACCGATCCGCAGCTTCAGCGCCGCCAGGAAGGCCCGTCCGTAGAGCTGGGCCGACCAGAGGGTGCCGAAGCCCAGATTGACAACCACCTCGATGAGCCCCTTCGCCGCCAGGACGCGCCAGAAGCTGACGGGCCTTTTGTAGTAGAAGCAGCCGTAGATGAAGGCCGCCAGCATGGCGTTGAAGGTGTATCCGAAGTGGAACACGCCGGTGGGCTTGACGAAGAACTTCAGGATGTCCATGGCCCCGCCGAACAGCGCCCCGGTCACCGGCCCGAAGAGCATATCCGCCACCTGGTTGGGGATACCCGCAAAGCCGATGGAGGCGAAGCCCCCCACGTCGATGTCGGCGGCCTTCAGCGCCATCGCCATCGCGCCCATGACCGCCAGGGTGGTGAGGACCCGAAGCTTTTTCAGCTCCAGCGCCGACTCCGTCAGGGTATTTCTAATTTTTTCCATAAAAAATACCTCCCTCCATGCAGAAATGTCCACAAGGCAGGAGATATGGCTTTCCCCCTGTCGCAGCGGGATGCGGAGGGCGCACCGCGAAGGGATCCCACCGGAACCTTCTTCGTCCCCGGGGCAACTCTCCGTCCCCGGAGCGCTTGACGCGCGCCGTCCTACTCTGCACAGCATGGGGACAGTATAGAGCATTTTTTCCCGTTTTGCAAGAGGGAACCGCGACAAATCGAATCCATATAAGAGGTAGTACACCATGAACTCCGTCCGCACAAGCTGGAACCACACCATTTACGCCTGCTACACGGGCTACATCGTCCAGGCCATCGTCAATAACCTGGCGCCCCTGCTGTTTCTCACCTTCTCCCGGGAGTTCTCCCTGGGGCTGGACCGGCTGGCGCTCATTTCCACCGTCAATTTCGCCGTACAGCTGTGCGTGGATCTGCTGTCGGCGAAGGTCATCGACCGGGTGGGCTACCGGGCCAGCGTGATGGCGGCCCATGTGTTCGCCGCCGCCGGACTTGTGGGCCTGGCGGTGTTCCCGCGCCTCCTGGGCGACCCCTTCGCGGGGCTGATGGCGGCCGTGGCGTTGTACGCCGTGGGCGGGGGCGTCATCGAGGTACTCATAAGCCCCATCGTGGAGGCGTGCCCCACAAAGCGCAAGGAGGCGGCCATGAGCCTTCTCCACTCCTTTTACTGCTGGGGACACCTGGCGGTAGTGCTGCTGTCCACCCTGTTTTTCACTCTCTTTGGCGTGGAGAACTGGCGCGTGCTGGCCGTCCTGTGGGCGGCGGTACCGATCATAAACATCTTCTATTTCTCCCAGGTCCCCATCCGCTCCGTGACGCCGGAGGGCAGGCGGGAGCCCCCGGGCGGGCTTCTGCGCTCCGGGACCTTCTGGGTGCTGATGCTCCTGATGGTCTGCGCCGGGGCCAGCGAGCAGGGCATGAGCCAGTGGGCCTCCGCCTTCGCCGAGTCGGCGCTGCGTCTCACCAAGACCGCCGGGGACCTGGCGGGCCCCTGCGCCTTCGCCCTGCTCATGGGCACGGCCCGGGCGCTGTACGGGAAATTCGCCGACCGGCTCCCCCTCCCACGGGCCATGGCCGCCTGCGCGGCGCTGTGCCTGGGTTGCTACCTGTTGACGGCCCTGGCGCCCCACCCGGTCCTGGGCCTCCTGGGATGCGCCGCGTGCGGGTTCTCCGTGGGGATCTTCTGGCCCGGCACCTTCAGCACCGCCGCCAAAGCCCTCCCCGCCGGGGGCACGGCGCTGTACGCCTTGATGGCCCTGGCCGGGGACCTGGGCTGTTCCTCCGGCCCGGGTCTGGTGGGCCTCGTCTCCCGTCTGGCGGGCGGCGATCTGAAAGCCGGTCTCCTGGCCGCTGCCGCGTTCCCCGTTCTGACGCTGGCCGGCCTCGCCCTGCTGCGCCGCCGCGGATAGGGCGCGGCGCGACTTTGCTTATAAGCGAGGACGAGGTTGCTATTTCGCGTGAAAGAGGATAGAATACACCTGAAAAACTTCGAAAGGAGCGGCGGTTTATGCGGAAAAAGTATGTTCCCGCTCAGTGATCTGGGCTTAAAATAAAATTTCATTAAGCTCAGATGTCCCTCAAAACTCAAAGGAGGAGCACATGAGCTGCGTAAGGGCAGAGGACGTTCTGCCGGAGGAGCTGATCCGCGCCATCCAGCGGTATGTGAGCGGCAGAAGCGTATACATCCCCTGCAAGACAAAAAAGCGCCGGGACGGGGCGCGGACCGATGAGGCGGGGGACACATGAGCGCGGGCGGCCCCAAAATCTTCCGCCGCTGCGCCAGATGTGGAAAAAAGCGGGAGTTTGTAAACTCCGGGAAATTCCGGGTCAACGTCAGCGGAAATCTCCTGGACGTTTGGCTGATTTTCAAATGTAATACTAATATTCAATCAAAATAAGACATTCGTGACGGTCTTTTTCGCGTCAAGCTTCGTCATACGGCTTGGAAATACATACAGTATTCCCGGCACCGCCTTCCTCGCTTGACACGAAAAATCCTCGCCGCTCGGGGACGTGTCGTAGGGAAACATTGTGAACCTACCTAATTGAATGTTTTCTTGGTTGGGAGCCTGTGGTGATGCACAGGCTCCTTAGTTTGTGTCATGCTATTTCCAGATCCAGCTCCGCGACCTGACGGAGGATACGGTCGTTGATGACCGTGCGCACGAATCTCTGCGCCGCCTCTGTCCGGGGCCTGCCGAACACCTCC
>CANQKZ010000162.1 GCA_947624585.1 uncultured Oscillospiraceae bacterium
TGGTGACCCGTACGGGACTCGAACCCGGTTATAAAGTGCCTAAAGTGCCGATAAATAGGGCGTTTTCTATTTTAGTTAGCATTTTAGTTAGCAAATTTTTCGGAGTTCTTCGTCTCCGTGAGAACGAAATATGTCCATTTCATCCATGTTTCTCCAACAAGTCAATCACCCGCGCCAACATCGCCTTGACCTCCTCGAACTGCTCCAAGATGCCATCCATCATCATTGCTGCCTGCTTCTCGTTGGCAGCGTTCACATCGTTGTGCGCCGATTGCTCACGGTTCTCTCGCAGGTTTTCCAACCCGAGCCAGAACGCCAGGACGTTTAGGATGTCCAGCGCGTCCAGTTGATTGCGATAGTTCATATTAAATCACCCATAGAAACGCCGGGACGATCACTCGCCCCGGCTAGATTTCACTTCACGACACTTTCGTAGTAACGGGAAAGTTTGTCCTCGCGGGCATCGGAGTCGTCCAGAAACGCTTTTGCCATGCAAGTGTAGAAATCCATGGTGTTGACGTTCATCTTCTTGGCGACGGCGCTGTAGTCCGAAAACATGATGTTCATAGCTACCCAAAAATCCAGAGGCCGCGCCTCGATGTTTTTCTGTGCCATGACGTTCTTTACCTGGTCCATCGTCCAGTGAGGTCCATGGGAGCCGTCAGCGTTTTCCAGACCCTCCATCCACTCCATCGCCATTTCCTTGGTGAAGGGAATAGCGCCGGTTCCGGAAGCGTGTCCACTCATAGCTTTTGTCCCCTTTCTGTGCTCCATCTCGTTCATCTGCGGATAGTCGATGGTGGAACGATAATCGGTGCTCATCTCGTCCGGTATCCGCTCCATCTCGCCGTCAACGGAGAAGCCGATCTTGCGGTTCATCTGCGGGAAGTAGACACGGCGCGGATTGGTCCGCATCTCCATGTCGTCATCCTCGCCCATCCACGGCTCGTTATAGCCACCCATCCGAGCCGAAGTGTACCGGCCGCGACTGTCACGGCCACGGCGCATCTCGGGAGCGTATCCGTCAACGCGCTCATCCGGATAGTATCTGGAGCCGCTCATACGCATATAGTCCTCGTCACGTCCACCCATGCGCGCATCGTCGCGGCGATAATCGTTCCGACCGCCCATCCGCATCACACCGGCCCGGTCGTTGTAGCCGCCGCTGGAACGGTACGGCGCGGAGCGCATATCCATATCGTCGCCGCGCATATCCTTGTCACGCCCGGTCATCCGGGTCATCATGATCCGCTTCGCAGTAGGATTCATCGTGACACCCCCTTACGCGGCGGGTGCCGTGCCGTCAATGCTTTGCAGGTTGTTGTTCGGCATGCAGCAGGGCTTTCCGAGCATCTTGAAAGTGCCGCCGGTCGCGCTGGTGGACACGACGGTGCTGTACCGAGTCCTGGTGCGGACGCCGCAAGCTGTCACCTGAGCGCAGCAGGAAGTTGTCAACGGATAAAGCTGGTCGCCGTCTCCGATGGTGATGACAACAGGAGCATTAACGGTGGTAGTCGCAGGGATGGCCTGAGCAATAACAAGGCACACCTTCTGCCCCTGGTCGTAGCTACCGGCAGGGATGTTGATAACGAGGTTCGTACCGTTGAAAGAAACAGCATTGGACAGAACAAGGTTACGGCAAAGCTGGCAAACAGGTTTACATGTCATAGCCATAACCTCCAATAACGTCAGCGAGTTTTTTCTGGAACTTCTTCTGCTGCTCTTCCAGCCGCTTTTTGGATTCCGCTTGGGAATCTTCCATTTCGAGTTTGGAAAGATACCCGGCGATAAGCATGTACTCCTGGTCGGTGATAATAGGCTTTTCAAGGATGGTCCTGATATGCGCTTCCATCTTGGCGCGGATTTTGTCTTTCATAGTAGTCCTCCTAATAATCAGGGGCGGAGTATGTTCCCCGCCCCGAAGTAGTCACCCTTACGGGGAAGGTAAGGACATTGATGTCCCTAGCACGTCACTCAGCAACCGCAGCCGGTGTTGCAACCGCAACTATTGCCGCAGGAGCTACCGCCAAAACCGGCCCCAAAACCGTACCCATAGTAGGGAAAGGGAGGGTTCACGGGGAAAGCGGGAACGGGAGTCTGGGGCGCGGTGCGCCGGATGATTTCAGCGGTGTTGGCGTCCATCATCGCTCCCAGAGCCACGTTTTGCTGTGCCTGAGAAGCGGCAAACTTGAGCCCCTGGTTCTCCGTGAGTACGGCCTGATACTTGTCGTTCAGGGCGTTGTACTCCATCTGGCACATCTTGTCCAGGATGGCACGGGTACCGGCGTTCTGGCTATCTACCACGTCTCTGGTGCTGGTAGAAATAGCGTTCTGGAGAGCGCAGGTGTTGGTCGCCATGTCGTAGCGGATCTGCGCCTGACCTTCCCGGTTCTCGCAGCAGCACTGGGCGAGCTGGGTCTGGAGCGCGTTCTGGCCCTGGAGAGCCGTCACGTTGGCCGCGTTGAAGCCCTGCATGACCGTGGTGTTGATGTTGTTCGCCAGCTGGGCGTTGTTGTAACCCAGGGAGCAAATCGCATTGTTCACACCCGCAAAGCCGTTCAGAATGCCAGTGTTGACAGCGTAGAAGCCGTCGCACAGGCCGCTGTTCACGCCCTCTACGGCGCGGTTCAGATCGTTGAACGCGAACTCGGAGCAAAGGTCAGCGCGAGTCACAGCGCCGTTGGTGTTGACAGCACCGGCCAGATAAGGAATGTAAGCGGCCATGCTATCACCTCCGCCACTGCCGCTGTTGCCGCCCTGGTCGCCGTTGCGGCCCCAGCCGAACAGCAGGGCGAAGACAACGATGATCCAGATCCAGGAGTTGGCGCCTCCGAAGCCGCCGTCGTTGCAGTTGCTACGGTTGCCGCCGGAATCCTGGCCCATGGCATAACCCATGGCAAATCCGTCATCCATAATAAAAATTCTCCTTTGTGTAAGATTTATATTTGCGGGCCGTACGCTCCCGAAATACACATTTTTCTTGATTTAGCATGTTGGAAATGGTATAATATACTTGCAATGTGCGAGATTGCGATGTATAATAATTTTTGCCGTTCACGGTCAACGCAGGTACTCGCACTATTTGCGCCCGTGGGCGGCATTTCCATGTGCGAGGTGGAACATGAAATACAACATCGAAGATTACTTAGGAAAAGAAATCTGGTACTTAAAAGTTATTGGATATGATCCAAACAATTCAAGAAAAGAGCATAAGTGGCTTTTCCAATGCAAGTGCGGAAATTGCATTTCTGAAAGTCCTTCAAGGGTAATCCAAGGATGTATAAGATCATGCGGGTGCATGAAATACAACCGTAGTGTTGGGAAAAGGTATAAATCATCTAGTGAAAAAAGCACTGTTTGGCACAGCCCGTTTTACAACACTTGGAGAGCGATGATGAAACGGTGCTACAGCAAACGGCATGAAAGCTACAAAAACTACGGTGCTAAAGGGATAACTGTTTGCGATGAGTGGCATGATCCTCATAATTTTATCGAGTGGGCTACATCGTCGAGACCTCATAGCAACGAGAAATTAACATTAGAGCGACTAGATAACGAAAAGTCGTATTGTCCAGAAAACTGCTCGTGGGCCACACGACTCCAGCAAACTAGGAATCGTAGAAACACCGTTTACTGGACAATAGATGGAGAAACCAAAACGCTTGGAGAATGGTGCGCTCAATATGGAATGAAATACCAAGTAGTTCGGGCGAGATACTATCAATGCGGTTGGGATATGAAGCGTTCCTTAGAAACCCCTGTAAAATAAATTTAACCGCCCCCATTAGGAGGCGGCTTTTTTATCAAGTAAACCGCATGAAACTGAAAAGAGAAACGGCAATATTAAGTTGTTTACATAATCATTTTGGCATCTGCATGCCAAGCTGTTTGAACACAGTGTCCAGGTCAGTCCCGTAGCTTCTTGCCATGTTCTCGGCGTACTGCTTTAGCTCCGCGTCGCTCTTGCCTTGCAGGTTGCCAAGCATCTGCTGGGCCTGCGGATTCTGTGAGGCAAAGGACGTGATGAGCTGCATCGGATTTCCTCCCTTGCGTACCACATCGACCATCTGCGTTATCATTCCTATCTGTGTACCCATATCACCTATCTCCTTCATAACACCGGCGGCCTGTCCGGCCATGCCCATAATATTGTCCACGGCTCGTCCAAGTCCGGCAGTAAGAGGCGTGGCGCTCATCTCCGTGTACCGCTCTTTGCGGGCGCGGCCTTTGCCACGGGCTTTGTAAGCGCGTCAGCCAATGCGTCAACCTTCCGCTCCATCGTGTCGAACCGCCCCTGGAAAGCCCCGATGATGGACGCGATGTCGATCACCGGCTGCTGCGGCTGCTCCGGCGCTTCTTCCTGGACTACCTTCTTGTACTCCTCGAAGTCGGCAAGTGCCGTCTTTTCGTTGAACCGCTTGAAATACACCATCCCATGCCCAATGTCCGGCATGATATAGCTGGGGCCGAACGCCTCCACGCGGGTCGCCACGGCCTCTTCACGGGACGTTACAGGAGCGCACACTATACCGCTGGCCGCGTTATTCTGCATAGGCTGAACAGGCTGCTGCATCGGCTGCTGTACGTTCGGCTGCGGCATCGGCTGCGCCATATAAGGCCCATACATCGGCTGCGGGCCGTACATGCCCGGTTGATACATCGGATAGTTTGCCATCACCCTACTACCTCCTCTGCGTAGCGCTTACAATCTTCCTCGTACTCACGTTCCTTCTCGCGGATGAACTGCTCCAGATCGCCGTCCTTGCGTTTCTCATGTATAATGCCGACCGCCTCGGACAGCGGATAACCGATCTTGATAAGCCTCAATTCTGCGTCCATAGTCACACGCCCTTTCGTATAATAGAAAGAGGGAGCATACAGACCCGCCTCATAGCGTTGCGGCGACGTGTACCGCAGTCCGTAGCTCCCTCCTTATGTTCAATTGTATAATAAAAAGACCCATCCAAATGGCCTTTGTTTGGCCTTTGAATGGGTCCTATTTGTGTGTTATTTAGTTGTTTATCGCGTCGGCGATGTGGCTGTACGCGCTGTTCCTGCGCCGCTTGATGACTTCCGGTGTTGTGTGGTTGTCGTCAGCCGCCTTGACGTATGACTTCCTCCGCACGTCGCACTCGATGAGGAACAGTTCTTCCTCCTCCGGCAGTTCAAACGACCTGATGTACTCTATCGCCCGCCTGGGAGCCATGGTGGTCAGAAGCGACCTGATAGCCTTATGTTGGCTGTTCATCGCTTATCTCCGCCGCTTTTTAGGCCGCTTCGTGACCTTCTTTGGCTTATTTGGCTTCTTGGGCATATTCGCGCCGCGTATATGTATCTGGACCTGATAGGCCAATATCAGCTACCGTCCGTGACAACCTCGGTTCCGACGCTTTGAGTCTGAAGCTGCCCGTCAAAATCCTGTGTCTGGTAGCTCGTATTGGGAGCCATGTATGCGAACCACACGAGCAGACCAACGATGACGGCCCAGAACAGGTTTGTCAGCACAAGTGCCTTCAACAGCTTCCAGACGGTATCCTTCCACGGATTGGACATTCTTTCCGTGGCATTGACCATATCTCCAAAATTATCGATCATAGCCTTTTTGTCGTCCATATTTGTCACGTCCTTTCCTTTAGATTTTACACCACCGACCGCCTATGTGCAAGCCTTTTTACGGCAGTTCTGTATAGTCCTTCACGGCCTTTCCGTTGACGCTCACACACGCGCCGAAGTGACCGTTATGTGCCTCGCTGAATACGGCGGTATTGAAGCCCTGAACCTTATCCGTAGTGGACTTGGCGATGGTGATGTTTCCCGTTTTCATCATCCCGAGGCAGCCGTTCTCATTATCCGGCTGGAAGTAGAACCACCCTGCAGGGAACGCACCAGCGTCGCCACCAGCGTTGTTCAGGCCCTTGCACTCATGGACAAACGTAAGACCACCATGTACCATCTTCCCGTCCGGGCCAATGTAGTACCACAGGTTCCTGCCGGATTCTACCCACATATCAGCCACATATTCGCCAGTCTCAGGATTCTTATATCTCCACTCGCCGTCGGACCACTTTTCCCAGGGCTCTGGGCCAAGCTGAGCATTGACCGCCGCCGCGATCTGTCCCATGCGCTCATACAGCCATGTACCGGGGCAAGACTTATTAGCGTAGTCTCTGTGTACAGTCATGTTGCATCCATTTAGGTGGTTCATACGCTCGTTCTTATTGTTGGACCACACCAGTTTCTTGATTCCGTTGCGCTTGCAGATGTCCGTAACAAGAAGGATGAGCTTATCATATGCCGCCTGTCGCACCGCCAAGGGCTCAGTGGTATCACTGGCCACCTCGATGGTGATGGCCCGGTTGTCGTTATACGTGCTGGACGTGCACCAGGAACGGTCCTTCTCCTCCACGTACATACCGACGCGGCCGTCATAGCCGATGCCGTAGTTGCTGGACGCCCGCTTGGAAGGAGCGGCGAAGAGTGTACCTAGCGTCTCAACAGAGCACTGGCCTACCACACAATGGATGGTGATCGTGTCAATGCAGGTCCGGCCACTGGTCCTGTTCGGACTGATACGGGTGTAGTTGACAAGTTTAGAGTTCGTATATCCCATCACTCATCCTCCTTATTGTTGGAAAGCTCGTCCAACGCCGCCTCGCACAGTTCCTTGTCCTCCACCTCGCTGGTGCTGAACTGCATATCGATCTCCTTATCTGCGGCGCCGGGATAGGCGTATCTCTTGATCTCATTCATTGCTACTTCCTCCCAACTGCTTCACGGCCTGATTGATACCAGTTGCCGCAAGACCAGAAACAATACCAACGGCGATTGCTGTCAAAATGTCATGGGCCGGGAAGTCAGGCATAAAGAAGTATCCAACTACCCCGAGGACCCCGCCAGCCGCACCGACGATGACCGGAACGAACTTACTGTCAATATTGCTTGCCTTCACGCCAGCGCCGACAAGATAGCAGATGACCGTGATAGCCGCCACGCCAGCAATTCCAAATGTGTCCAAAACGCTCATATTATGTAACCTCCTATTACAATAAAAGTTGGACAGGGAAGCCGGGCAGCCAGTCCGGCTTTCACCCATCTCATGCCTAAGCTACAATAGGAGGAGCAACTGGCTGACCTAAACCTCCTGGGGCT
>CANQKZ010000163.1 GCA_947624585.1 uncultured Oscillospiraceae bacterium
CCACTGCTCTGAAGCAATTCCCGGATCTTCTCTCTCCGGGCTTGTTCTTCCGGGCTGCGTTTCTTTCTGCTGCTCATTGTAAAACCTCCAATCTGGTGCTTCTATTCTACACCTTTTCGGAGGTTTACACAAATCTTGGGATGGTCTCCGCCACTTTGCTGAGTTAATGCACATCACCGTCCGCAGGACACCCTGATTATCGGCAGCGGCTACTATATAAAAATTCTTCCCATGTAATCGCTTTGAATACTTGGGACGACAGCGGTGGGGGGACAATGCGCTCCCACCCCACATCAAAAGACATTCACTTGAGAGGAGGACTGATATTATACCTATTTACGGCTATATCCGGGTCAGCACCAAGGAGCAGAACGAGGACAGGCAGCTTGTCGCGCTCCATGAGCTGAACATCCCGGAGAAAAACATCTATATGGACAAGCAGTCCGGCAAGGACTTCGACCGCCCGCAGTACAAAAGGCTCGTGCGGCGCATGAAAAAAGACGATCTGCTCTATGTCAAGAGCATCGACCGTCTCGGCAGGAATTACGGGGAGATTTTGGAGCAGTGGCGCGTCCTCACAAAGGAAAAAGGCATCGACATTGTGGTGCTGGATATGCCGCTCCTGGACACCCGCCGGGGCAAGGATCTGATGGGGACGTTTTTGAGCGACATTGTCCTCCAGGTGCTCAGCTTTGTGGCTGAGAACGAGCGCGTCAACATCCGCCAGCGCCAGGCGGAGGGGATCGCGGCGGCGAAAGCGCGTGGAGTGCGTTTCGGCAGACCGCTCGGGCAATTGCCGGAGAACTTCCACAGCGCCTACCAGCGATGGAAAGCAAAGAAAATCACCGGTACGGTTGCGGCGAAGGAGTGCGGGATGGCGCTCTCCACTTTCCGCTACCGGGCGGCGATCTACGAAAAAGCCAAGTTATTGTAACAGGGGCTGTTTTACAGGATTGTGTACTTTTTGATAACCGGAAAGATGGACTCCGTAGTTCCGTTAAAAGTCAATTAAATTTATAAAAGGGACTAGAAATTCCTGACCCGCCGTGCTATAATACATATGCATCTATGTACAGGCCGTTTTACAGAAAAGTACACCTTTTTGCAAGGGTCTGTACGGTGCAATGATTTGCTGTGATGCGCTGACTGACAGACGTTTGCTTTGGCAGTTTCACGGCCCGTACAGTCCTGCGAAGCCACAGCACACAGTTCCTTGCGGGAAAGGGGCCGCCCTTTCCGCTTGTTTATCAGAGGTTCTGATACCTTGTGCGGCAGGAAGCGGGTGAATATGCGTTCCTCTGGCGATTTTAAATTTGAAAGGAGAAAATCAATGCGAAAGAAACTTTTATCTATGGTTCTGGCGCTGGTCATGGTCGTGGCGCTGGGGTCCGCCGTGGCGTTCGCGGCGGAAGGCGGAACCGAGACCAGCGTAGAGAATTACAGCAAACTGAAAGAGGCGCTGGAAAAATCCGATGAACCCTACACCAAGATCACTTTGACCGGCAATATCGAGGTCGAAGATGCGCTCAGCATCACCCATGATGTCACTATCGTCGGCGACGGCACTCATACCGTCAAGCATTGCACAAGCCATACCGGCACCATGTTCGCCATTTCAAACAATGCCAAAGTGACGTTTGAAAACGTACATATCGACGCCGGTGGCGGTCAGTGGACTTGGGAAGGAGCGGAAACATCCAAAGAGCAAGCCATTCAAAAGAGTTTTGAGTTGGCAGACGCCGATTCGAAAGAAGCGATTGATTCCTCTAAGCTGATTTCCGGCACGCCTACCGTCACAGCCTCCGACTATTTGATTAAGCTGTCCGGCGGAAATTGTACGCTGACTCTGGATGGCGGAACTGTGATCACGGGTTACTATAAAACCAGCGGCGGCAATCTTATCAATCCGGGCGGAGAAAATAACGTCATTAACTTCAATAAATGCGAGATTAAACACAACCTTGCACAAAGTTCTATATTGGCTGCTGGTATGGGCAATAATACTCACTACAACTTCAACAGTGGGGCTGTCATTACCGATAATTTTGTCTATGGGACCGGCAACGGCGGCCTGATTTATCTGCAGGTCGGCTCCCAAATCGTAATGAATGAAGGTGCGCAGATCACTAACAATCTGGCCAACGGCTCCAATGGCTGCATTTTCCAGATATATGGACACTGCGACTTTGGTGGCGCAAAACAGTACAGCAAGTTCACCATGAAGGGCGGCACGATCAGCGGAAACACCGCCTTGTACCACGATGGAAACGGCTGGGGTTCCATGATCTATATCCACAGTGAGGGCGAGTTTGAGATGACCGGCGGTTCCATCATTAACAACACTGGAGCGCGGGTCGGCGCCATCAGCGAGCGCGCCCAGAACGATGCCCGGAAGATGGTACTTGAAGGCGGTACCATCAGCGGCAACCGTCATTCTCCCAACAGCGGCTGCGGCGATATGTATTTCACCACCGAGGCGGACATCGGTCCTAACATGACCGTCGAGGGAGATGTGAGCGTTGACGCCCATGGACACCTGACCAACAACGGAACGATCAAAGGCAATGTTACCGTTTATTCCTCTAACGACGGCCAGGGTTATACGACCTTTGTGAACAACGGCACTGTCGAAGGCGAACTGAATATCCAGAACGGCGCGAAGGTTACCAACTCCAAGACGATCAAGGGCAACGTCAACATTGATAACGACCTCGTAAGCCCATATGACGAGACCCCCGGCGCTTTTGGCAACAGTAACTTTGAAAACACCGGCGAGATCACCGGCGACATGAACCTCTGCCCCGGCTCCACCGTCACCAACAGCGGCACGGTTGACGGCAATGTGACCGTGCAGAACGACGCAGACCTTCTGCTGGACGGCGGCGGCACCGTCAAGAAGGACGTCACCGTCTATCCCGGCGGCCAGGTCCGCACCACCGACCCCTCCCGCCAGGGCACGATCAATGGAACCCTGACCTTCGAATATGGCGGCAACCCGGACACGGAGGACGAGCCCAACGAGGACCACCAGCGCATGGAGGACATCTTTGAGGACTCCAACATCGCCGCCGGCAGCGTGACGTACAGTCACCACATCCACACACAGAAGGCAGGGTCTGAGAAATCCGAGACAGGCGACTGCACCACGCCCGCCGGCACCACCTATGTCTGCGCCACCTGCGGCGGCACCTACTATGTTGGCTATGAAGGCAAAGAGCCGCCGGAGGCCAAGGGACATACCTGGGGACCGGCTTCTGATGGCGTGAAGTTAGAGGCCACGGCTGAGGCTGACGGCTACACGAAAGAGGAGTGCAGCGAGTGCGGCCTGGTCAGGTATGAGATAATTCCCGCCACCGGGCACAAGGTTGTACCTCCGATTGAATCTACCGGTAGTGCAACAATCACGTGCGATGATGGCCATGAGCTGAGCATTTCCTACGAGGGCGAACACACCGGGGAAAACCACGAGTGGGCGAAGTTCCGTCTGATCGAGGGCCAGTGCAGTGGTGCCAGCGGCGGCACGCCCGACAAGATGTTGTTCGTCTGCTCCACGGAGGGCTGCCCGGCCTCCTGCACCGTCAGCTTCCAAGACCAAACCCACAACTATGAGTTCGCGCCCATCGACAACGACAGCAAAATTGCAAACTGCGCCTCCGGCCTTGCAAGCACCAAACCAGCGGACCGTTGCTATAAACTGGCCGTTGTCTGCACCCACTGCGGCAATGTGATCGGGGGTACGGAAGTCGAAATGAAAGACAGCAACGCCGCGCCCGCCTATGAGCACGTCTGGTACATCGACCGCACGGTGCGGCCCACCAAGTCCATCTGCACCGACGAGGTCTACTACACCTACAAGTGCGCCATCTGCGAGGAGACCAAGACCGACATCGGCGAGGCGGCCGGCTCTCACCAGTGGGAGCTGGATGAGATCAGCGGCCTCTTTGTCTGCAACGCCCGCATCGGTTCGGACCTGCACCGCTGCGGACAGGTCCAGAACGGCTTTAACGTAAGCTACCAGCCCCGGGGCGGCGACACCGGCGAGGCAGCTGCCCCCGGCTTCATCGAGGCTCAGCGCAAGAACCACCTCCCCGGCGAGGTCGTCGATCTCTGGTTCCCGGCTACCAATTGGGTCAAGGAGACCGCTGTCGGCCAGTCCGTGTTCGTTGGCTGGAGCACCGTTGACTTCGGCGCGGAGCCTCTGACGAGCGAGCCGGTTATCCCGGACGGCCAGAAGCTCTATAAGGCAAGCGGCACTGAGAAGACCGTCACCATCCCCGCGAATGGCGGCGACGTGGTTCTCTACGCTGTTTGGGCGATGGACCTGAACCGGAACGGCAAGCCCGACTACGACGCAACCTCCGAATCGATATACACGATCACATACGATGTGAACGGCGGCCCTGCCGATAAGAAACCTGCTGACCTTACCGGCCTCCTGGTTGGCGCGTCCTATCCTCTTGCCGACGGTTCGGCGCTCACCAAGACTGACAGCGGCGATGCGCTGGTGTTTGCCGGCTGGACGCACGATGCTACTATGGCGGCGCTCGTCGTTCCGGTGGATGGCGTGACCCTTGAGGAGAATAAGGATACGTTGGGAACTGTCATCAAGACAACACTGAAGTGGAATGACAGCGGGTCGGGAGAAAAGACGGTTGAAATCGTCCACAGCCCGTACAAGGTCAATGCCGCTGACGATTCCAACAATGACAAGACCATCACCCTTTACGCCGTCTACGCCAAGACCTCTTCCGACGACGAGACAAAGCCTGGCTTTGAGGCCAACTACTACCACGTGGAGTACTACGCCAACGATGGCACCGCCAAGGACGGCTACACTGTCGATGGGAATGGCCTGTTCTACACCTGCAACGACTATCATCAAAACGGCTCTTCGGTGACTGGAAACGACTTCCTCAGCGTCTCCCAGGCGAACCTGATGATCCAGAAAACAGGCGCGGTGCTGGTGGGCTGGAGCGCGACGCAGCATGCTGAGCTCATCACCGATCAGGGCACGTTGGACAGCCTCAACCTCATGGCAAACAATATGCCGCTCACCTTTAACAGTGCAAACGTCAAGGTCTACGCCCTCTGGGCCCAGGACCGCAACAACAACAACGTGGGCGACTATCTTGAGTACCACTACAACTTTACCTATCACGCAAACGAATATCTGAGCAACAGAACCTCCAGCGGCTCGCTGGTGCCCACCCTTAGTGAACCGCTCACCGTGAACGGCACTGTTCCGGCGGATAACTCCGGCGGCATCCTGTATGCCTGCGGCGCGGATGGGCTTCCCACTGCTCGCGCCGAATCCTACTCGTTTGTTCTGAACGGCGAATACGTGGAGCTTGCTATTGACTCCAAGCTCACGGCCGACGGCAACGGCCATCACTATGTCCAGGTAGGCTGGTCCGGCTTCTGCCATCAGGCGGCCACCAGCAGTGCCGAGGCCAGAAACTGGCTCATCTATGAAGAGGGCAATTCCACAAGCAACGACATCAACGGTATATCCTACGATGGCAAGTTCTATCGCCATATCCAGAGTGAGCTGTATACCGACGCTTACGTTGTCTGGGCCATCGACGACAACCAGAACGGCGTGCCCGACTATGCGGACTATGTGGCTGCCACCCCCAGCACCACGGTGGACAATCCCGTCACCGACGCCGACAGCGGCGAGACCTCGGTGGCTGTGAACACCGGCTCCACCACCAGCGGCACCACCGCAAAGGCCACTGTTTCTAACAGCAACATGAACAAGGCGGTGAATTCCGCCGTCACCGAGGCCGCCAAGCAGGGCACCGCCCCCGTGGTTGAAGTGGCCGTTGAGACCTCCAGTCGGGCTGACAGTCTGAATGTCACCCTGCCCACCCCTGCCCTGGAGAAGCTGGCCGAGGCGGAGGATGCCTCTCTGGTCATCATCTCCGACATCGCCGAGGTGGCCCTGGACAACACCGCCCTGACCGCTCTGACCGAGCAGGCCACCGGAAATACCGTCGTTCTGGAGGTCGCGCCTGTGGACGATTCCGAGCTGAGCGAGGCACAGGCTGAGGCCGTGGGCGAGGCCCCCGTGATGGATCTGTCGATGGTCAGCAACGGCGTGGTGATCCACGATTACGACGGCGGGCGCATCACCGTCACGTTGCCCTACAAGCTGGCTCAGGGTCAGAGCGCCAACGATGTCGTGGCGTATTATCTTAACGACTACGGGACTTTGACGCCCTGCACCACCAGCTATGACAGCAAGACCGAAAAGGTCACGTTCGTCACTGTCCACCTGAGCAAGTACGTCATCGGCGACGCCGCTCTGGGCGAGGAAAAGGACTGCCCGTCCGAGAAGTACGCCGACGTGGACCGCAGCGCCTGGTATCATGAGGGCGTGGACTACGTCATCAGAAATAAGCTGATGGTCGGCATATCCGACACCACCTTCTCCCCCGATGGGAAGACCACCCGCGCGGAGATGGTGCAGATCCTCTACCGGCTGGACGGCGAGCCTGAAGTAACTGAAAGCGTGAAGTTTGACGACGTCGCCGCCGGACAGTGGTACTCCGACGCCGTGAGCTGGGCCGCCGCCAACAAGATCGTGGACGGCTACGGCAACGGCAGGTTTGGCCCGAGCGACACCATCACCCGGGACCAGATGGCGGCGATTCTGTATCGCTACGCCAGCTACAAGGGGTATGACCTGACAAAGACCGACGATCTGACCGGCTACACCGACGCGGCGAGCGTGAGCAGCTGGGCCGAGACCGCCATGAAGTGGACCGTTGCCGAGGGTATCATCGAGGGCACGAGCACCACGACACTCAGCCCCTCCGGCGACTCCACCCGCGCCCAGGTGGCAACCATCTTCATGCGCTTCTGCGAGGGCGTTGTGAAGTAAATTCCACACATTACGGAATGGTGCACTTCTATACGGGGTAAACCACGTATAGTGCGCTCTGCGAGACTGAACCGCCCTGACACCCGCTCTTATGGCCGACTTAAAGGCCGTATACGCCGCTGTGGATGAACCCGCGGCACTGGATGCTCTGGATACCTTCTCAGAGCACTGGGACAAGAAATACCCCAGGATCTCGCGATCCTGGCGGGACAACTGGGCTAATCTGAGCACCTATTTCAAGTATC
>CANQKZ010000164.1 GCA_947624585.1 uncultured Oscillospiraceae bacterium
GGAGCGGGAACCGCCGTAAGCCGTGTTGCACTCCACGATGGTCGCATCCAGAGACTCCACCAGCGCACCGATCAGATCCGTCCTCAGATAATTGCTTCCCGGCTCGCCTGTGGAGAGCTTCACGGCCACGCTGCCCTCCGGAGAGGCCCCCAGCGCGTCATAGATCGCCATCAGGCCGTCAGAGGAGATGTCTGTTGTCATGTAGACAACAGGCTTGTCCGCCGAAGCGCCGGGTTCGGGATCGGAGGCGCCTGTAAGACAGGCATACAGGGCCCATGCCGCCTCGGCGCGGGCAGCGAACTCCAGCGGCGCCGCGCTTCCGTCCTCGCGGAGGCGCAGGATGTTGTTGGCAACCGCCCAATCCACGGCGGTACGGGCAAAATCATGGATGGAGGCGCCGTGCGGAAGCTCAACGCTTTCAGCTTCCTTTTCCCCGTCGTACCGCCAGAGGACCGTGGCGAGCTGCTCCCGGGTCAGAGAATCGGCGGGCCCGAAGGTGCCGTCGCCGTAGCCCAGCATCAGCCCCGTGGAATTGGCCCAGACCACGGCCTCCGAGTACCAGGCGCCCGGTTCCGTATCCGTGAAGTCTGCGGTGCCTGTGACGGGCGGCTCCTTCTCCGCACGGTGGAGGATCGTGGCCAGCATGGCGCGGTTCAGAATCATATCCGGCTCGAAGGTGGTGTCAGAGGTGCCATTCATGATCTCGTTGTCGCGGCACCAGGCCACGGCCTCGGCGTACCACGCATCGGCGCTCACGTCCGTAAAGCCCGTGGCCTCGCCCTCCGCCAGGGCGGTGCCGCACAGGCTGAAGATCAGTGCGGCGGTCAGCAGGATCGCTGTGAGCTTTTTCATTTCAAGCCTCCGTATTGCGTATCATCCACCGGCTCCAGCCACTGGTTGGAACCGTTTTCTCCGGGGACCTCGATAGCCAGATGGGAAAACCAGCTGTCCGGCGCGGCCCCATGCCAGTGCTTGACACCGGCGGGGATGTTGATGCAGTCGCCGGGGTTCATTTCCACGGCGGGCTTGCCCCACTCCTGGTAGTACCCGCGACCGCCGACGCAAATGAGAATCTGCCCGCCGTCCTTGTCGGCGTTGTGGACGTGCCAGTTGTTCCGGCAGCCCGGCTCAAAGGTCACGTTGAAGACGCCCATCTGCTCTTTGGACACGGGCGCAAGGTAGCTCTGACCAGAAAAATACTGCTTGAAGCCGTCGTTGGGCGCGCCGATGGGGAAGAGGATGGTGTTCTGGTACCGGTCCTTCTCCGTCAGCGCCGGTTCCTCCTCGTTCCACACGTCCTTTGCCAGCCTGAACACCGCCCACGCTTTGGGCCAGCCGACGTAGAAGCCAACGTGGGTGACAATAGCGGCGATCTCAGCTCTCGTCACGCCGTGTGCCTTGGCATTCTCCAGATGGTAGATGAGGGACGAATCCGTGATCCCGGAGCTCATCAGCGCCACCACGGTGATGATGCAGCGAGTCTTTAAGTCGATGTCCTGATTGTTCCAGTTCTCGCCAAAGAGCACGTCGTCGTTGAAGTGGGCGAAATCCGGGGCGAAGGCGCCCAGCTGGTTTCTTCCGGCGGTTTGAGTGATTTTCTCCATGATTTTTCCTCCTAATTGAATTTCAGACTACATTTCCGGCCTTCTGTTTGCCGTTCTGCGCCATCACGCCGACGAGGGCGTGAGGCACATACAATTCCTCCAGCCAGTCGATCTCCTCCTGCGACAGCTCCAAATCCACGGCCTTGGCCGCGCCGTCCACATGGGAAAGCTTTGTCACCCCCACCACCGGGGCGGTGACTTTCGTCAGCAGCCACGCAAGAGAGATTTCCGTCATGGACACACCTCGCCTGTCCGCCAGCTCCGCCACGCGGGCGATGATCCTGCCGTCCGCTTCGGCTGTGGCGTCGTACTTGAACTTGGCGTAGGCGTCCTCCTGCAGTCGCTTGCTGGTCTCGCCGGGGCGCTTGGAGAGCCGCCCGCCAGCCAGGGCGCTGTAGGGCGTCATGGCGATATTCTGATCGGCGCAGAAGGGAGCCATCTCCCGTTCTTCCTCCCGGGCGATCAGGTTGTAGTGCCCCTGGATGGACACAAATTCCGTAAGGCCGTGTTCGCGGGCGTAGAAATTGGCCTTGGCCAGCTGCCAGGCGAAGCAGTTGGAGATACCGATATATCTGGCCTTCCCGGCCTTCACAACGTTATCCAGCCCCTCCATGATTTCCTCCATAGGGGTGTGGTAGTCCCACATGTGATAGATGTACAGGTCCACATAGTCCAGGCCGAGATTCTTAAGGCTCTGGTTCAGGAAATTCTCTATATGCTTCTGCCCGCTGACGCCGGCGTCGATCTCCTCCTGTGTCCGGGGCGTGAACTTGGTGGCGATGACAAAATCGTCGCGTTTCGCAAAGTCCCGCAGCGCTTTGCCCACATACTGCTCGCTGGTGCCGTTCTGGTAGGCAGTGGCGGTGTCGTAGAAGTTGATGCCCAGGTCAAGGCCGTGCCTGATGATCTCCCGTGTCTGGGCCTCGTCCACCGTCCAGCTGTGCTGTCCGGTGGCGGCGTTGCCGAAGCCCATGCAACCCATGCAGATGCGGGAGACGGTCAGATCGGATCTTCCAAGCTTCGTGTATTTCATCCTCCGCGCCCCCTCAAAGGACCGTCCCGGCCCAAGACTTCAGGCTTGCCGCCGTCTGTCTGCCGTTCAGCACCTTCCCCTCAACGATCACGGCGTCCGCCGTTACAGAGGGCCTCAGTCCGTCAACCGTATTTCCGAACCCGCTGCCGCCGGAGGTGGCGAACAGCACGATCCTCTTGCCGGAGAAGTCATAGCTCTCCAGAAAGCTGTTGATGATTGTCGGGGCCCTGTACCACCAGATGGGGAACCCCAGCAGAACGGTGTCGTAGGCCGCGATGTCGGCGTCCCGGTCCGCCAGCGCGGGGCGGCTTGACACGTCGCTCATCTCCACGGAGCTGCGGGATTTCCTGTCCATCCAGTTGAGGTCCGCCCTGGTGTAGGGCACCGCGGGCCTGATCTCATAGAGATCCGCGCCCACCGCCTCCGCCAACTCCCGCGCCACACGTGCCGTCTTCCCGCCGGCGCTGAAATAAGCGACCAATGTTTTGCTCATGCAGATTTCACTCCTTCGTTATTGTTTTGATTCTTTATCTTGCAGATGATGTAATCCAGCGTGTCCAGCGCCTGCTGCCTCACGTGCAGCTCCTCCAGCTGCTCGCACCGATACCTTCGCAGAAGGCGGCACATCTGCTCCTGCGTTTCGCATGCCAGCACCGCCCGCGTCTGCGCATCGTCAAGGCCGGCCTTTGCTAAAGAATACGGATCCGGCACCATATTCCACCCCCAAAAATAAACTGTAAGCGCAGTTTTCCGGTCTCTGCGGTCCACTGCACTTACAGTATACTAAATTGTGCGCTGTATATCAAATACCTTGTTTTTATGCCTCATCCATGCCCAGAAGGCATTTTGCGTGGGAGATGAACTCCCTCATGGCAGTGCTCATGGGCTGTTCCCGCTTCCAGGCAAAGGCGACGGAGGCGGTGAGGGCGGGGGACAGGGGGCGGGACACCAGCTCCGCCCGGTCTCCGAAGGGGGAGGAGCCCTCCACTACGATGGCATACCCGTACCCCCTCCGGACGAGGAGTGCGATATTCGTGGTCAGGTTCCCGGTGTAGGCCACGTTCAGACGCTCAAACCGGTCCCCGAACCAATTTGCCAGCTCCCCGCGCACGTTGAGCCGCCTCGGAAGGATGAGAGGCCGGCCCTCCAGCTGTTCCGCCCGGACCGCGCCGCATTGGGCCAGAGGGTCGTCCCCGCGCATCAGCACCACCCACCGCTCCTTTTCCCGGAACCGGAGGTATTCAAACCGCTCCATGCTGATGGGCTCCAGGAGAATGCCGATGTCGATGTTCCCGCGTTCGATCCGCTCCCGGATCACGTCGGCGGTGGCGGTGTAGAAGTCGAAACGCACCCGGGGATATTTCTCCCGGAAGGTCCCGCACAGCTCCGCGATCCTGTCCATGGCGGCCAGCTCGCCAGCACCGATGGTGATAACGCCTTCCACCTGCTCCTCCTGTGTCAAAAGCTCCCGCACCGTCTTGTCCGAGAGGTCGATGATCTCCTCCGCCCGCCGACGCAGAAGCATCCCCGCATCCGTCAGGACGATTTTCCGTGTCCCCCGGTCGAAGAGCTTCACGCCGACCTCATCCTCCAACAGTGCCAGCTGCCGTGAAAGAGTCGGCTGCGTGATATGCAGGACCTCGGCGGCCTTCGTGATGTTTTCCTCCCGGACCACCGCCAGGAAGTATTTCAGTACCCGGATCTCCATTTTGCCGTCTCCAAATTAAGAAGTTTACAGTGATTTCCCGAGCATGTAGGCGTCCGTCATATGGCGGCTGCCGCGCGTCTGCGAGGGTGTTCCGCAGCCGGTCCCCAGGATCTGTCCGCAGTCGGTGAAATTCATGTACCGGCACAGCTTTTTGTAATGCTCCGCAAGATAGGGCATGACGTCCGCGTTGGAATCCCACGCGGCGGCGATCAGCGCCGTTTTCATGTGCTTGCCGGAGAGCTTCATGGTATAGCTGTAAAAACGGTCAATGACCATCTTCAACTGTGCCGACATCCCGAAATAGTAGACCGGGGTGACAAAAACCGCCATATCCGCGGAGAGCAGGGCATCCCGGATCTCACCCATATCGTCCTTCTGGATGCAGGGCCCGTTCATGCCGCAATGCTCGCAGCCAAGGCAGGGGTGGATGTCCATATGCGCCGCGTCCATCTCTATGACGGTATGCCCGGTCTCCCGTGCGCCTTTTGCAAATTGTTCCGCCAGCATATTCGAGGATCCCTTTTTGTGTGGGCTGCCCTTGATAATCACAATTCTCATTTGACGATTCCCTTTCTTATTCCATTATTTGTTCAACAGCTTTCTCACGCAGTGATACGTGATCTCATAGATGGACATGAACACATAGTTGACGCCCGCCTCCTCCATGGCCGCCCACTGCTTTTCGGTGACGTAGGTGTAGGGGTAGATGCCGAACATGAAGGGGAAGAAGGTGTAGATGAAATCCTGCTTTTCAAAGGAGGTCATTTCCGGGAAATACCGCTCGAGAGCCGCGGACACGGTGCGAATCGACTCGCCGTACACCGTCTTGAACGATGCCAGATGCTCCGGGCGGCTGCCGGTCTCCATGTCGTAGTGGTTCATGGACATGATCTTGAGAAGCTGGGCGCGTGCCTCCAGAGAGCGGCCGATCATATCCGCGAACTCATCCTTTGTCATGGTATCGGCCCGCGCCATGGACTCCTTCAGCGAAGCGATCCACAGCTCATACTCACGCTTGAGCAGGGCCAGGAAAATCTCTTCCTTTGTCTGAAAGTAGTTGTAGATGGATGTGCGTGTGAAGCTGGTGGCGTTCCCGATCTCCTTGATGGTGATCTCCTTGAAGCTCATGGTCTGATAGAGCTTTTCGCAGGCGTTTATGATCTCCTCCCTGCGGGCCTGGGTCAGCTCCGGCGATCCCTTTGGCATGCTGCACCCTCCTCGTATTGTTCCTGCGTCCTCTTGAAGGACAGGCATCTGCCGATCACATCGCCGGTTCTCAGATACTGATAGGTGGGGAACTCAAACAACACCGGCTTCAGGGTCTCATAATCCACCTTGTCCTTTTCGGTGAGATGCTCCTCCGTCACATAGGTGTTGTCGATGGCGCAGATGAAGCTCTCAAAATTGGGCGTGTTGTAGACATCCACAACACTGCACTCCATCGTCAAAGGAGATTTTCGGATGATCGGCGCGCCGGCATCCCCCATGTCGTATGCAAACACCGCGGACTTATCCGCCTTCGCCCCGCTGACCGAGCCCACATAGTCTACATCCGGCAACATGGCCTCGTCCACGAGGTTGACGGACAGTTTTCCCGTATCTTTGATGAGCCCGTTGATAAAGTGCGGCGCGGCAAGACTGACCAGCACCCGGTCATGCCCGATGATCCCAATATGCGCCACCAGCGTCCATGTGGGCTTTTCGCCGTTCATCGCCCCGATCACCGTCACCGGCGTGGGATAAAGCGCCAGTAGCGATCCGACATTTTTCTTCATGGATCCATTAGCCTCCTGACTCGCAAATATATTCTGACGTTGTGTCAGCATAGTAATTGTAGCACCATTCTGACGCCATGTCAATACCCTTGCAGGTGTTTTTTTGACCCATCTAATAAAAGGGGCTGTGAAAAAAGAGCATCAACAAGCTCAGCTTTTCACAGCCCCGGTTTTTATGTGGAAAAATATCCGTATTTCGCCAAAAAAGGGCGCACTTCCCCCTGCCCCACAGGATACCGCTTTTCTGAAGTCAGGCGGCGGCCTGGAGGCACTTGCGTTTGTTGTGAAATTTGTAAAGATTATGCCCAACAGCCATCAGCAGAAGCTCAAGTTTTACCTTTTCCAGCCCCGTCGGCGTATTCTTCGGTACCCGCGGTCCTGTTTGACGATGCCGAAGGTGCCCTCCGCCTGGATCGATCGGTTTATCCGCAGCCGTATCCCGAGATCGCTGCCCAGGTTGTGGAGAACTTCCTCGTGCATCGCGGTCAGCTCCCGGTTCAGGCGCACCGTCCTGTTCTTTTCCGTTTTCTTGCATTGCGCGGCGTATGGGCAGTTGCTGCAATCCGTACACGCATAGACCTCTTCCTGCCGTCCGTATCTGTTCCCCTTGATGTTCTGGCGGTAGGAAAGCCTGGGCTTTCTCCCGTTCGGGCATATGAGGTCCCCGTCTTCGTCCGTCCTGAAATTCACCGCCCGGAACGGGTCGTCCCGGTAGGCCGCGTCCTTTGTTTCCTTCCGGTACATCGGGAACTTCATGTACTTCTCCATTCCCATCATGTGGCAGAAGATGTAGTTGTTGAAGCTTCCGTATCCCGCGTCGGCAACAGGATACCTGGGGTAGAAGCCGTACATTTCCCTGAATTTCTCCATCAGCGGTACAAAGCAGTCCATGTCTGACCTGTACTGCTGT
>CANQKZ010000165.1 GCA_947624585.1 uncultured Oscillospiraceae bacterium
AAAAAGGAAGAGAGTTGCCAGGGGATCCTTGGTAACTCTCTTCCTTTTTTACGGGACTTTTTTCACAGCCCCATTTGCCGTCTGTGAGGCAAGGGGCGGGCCCATTTATAACCTGCACGATATATGCAGGTGGGTTGCTCCCTGGCAACTTTATCGCTTCCAACTTCCGCTCGCTAACGGCAAGCGGGAGGCCTGCGAACCGAGGCCAGAGGGTGGCATCCCTTATTAGAGATGTGGGTTTAAACAGACCCGCCCCTCACTTCACAGACGGCGTATTCGTTTGTATCCTATTCCGGGAACGCGGAGCGCGTCACTCCCCGGCGTCTTCCCCGTCGTCGAAGAGCTCCTCCATGAACAGGTCGTAGGCCCTGTCGATCTCCTCGTCCGTGGGGACCACCAGATATTCCTCCCCGTCCTCGCCGGTTTCGGTCTTCATGATGACCATTCCCAGGTCCTCGTCGCCCTTGCCGTCGTTCACCGGCAGGAAAGCCAAATAGAAGACGCCGTCCATCTCGATGGTGTCCAGGTGCTCCAGCTCGTAGTTGTTGCCGTCCTCATCGCTGATGGAGATGATGTTGCCGCTGTATTCTTCGCTCATGTGCGCCTCCCTTTCCGGTATCCCCTTCGTCGCTCCCATTATAGCGCAACCCACGCCATAAATCAAGGGGAAATTTCACCGTCCGCGAAAATCGTCTGAGTCATGCTCCGAAGTCCTCCAGAAGGCGCATAGCCTGCTCGTAGGTGTCGGCGTTGATGCCCCGCGTGATGAGTTCCCGGTCGGTCCGCCGGAGGCCCGCCACCGGGACCTCCGCCATCAGGATGAGCCGTTCCCCCTCGAAAAGGCCGATGTACCCGTTGTACTCGGCCAGGGTGTACCCCATGGGCTCCATGGCCGCACGGGCCGGTGGCATCTCCTGCTCATTCTCCGCCGCCGTCACCGCCGCCAGGGAGACCGCGCCCGCCGCCAGGGCGGTGGATATCGCCAGGAAAAGGATCCACATTCTGTTTCGCATAAAAAACGCTCCTCTCATTTGTCCGCTGTGTACATTCTGCCCATTCGGAAGGAAATTTATTAAAAATTAAAATAAAAGCTACAAATTTCCGGTCGGTTGTGGTAGAATAAAAAGACATTGCTCTGATCGGAGCATCTCAACGATCTTTCTCCGAAACGCGAGGTGTTAGCTTGACATATAAGACGAAACGCGCCCTCAAAAAGACGGCCCGCGCCGGATTTGACGCTGTGCGGAGCGCCCTGGCCATGGT
Organism: uncultured Oscillospiraceae bacterium; assembly: GCA_947624585.1. GTDB lineage: Bacteria > Bacillota > Clostridia > Oscillospirales > Oscillospiraceae > RUG626. The sequence goes on from CANQKZ010000165.1 coordinate 1,264, forward strand.
CCTGCGGACCGTCGGCATCCTTCTGCTCATCGTCATCACCACCGGCGCCATCTTTGCCTGCATCTTCGTCATCTACATCAAGACGAACCTGGTGAGCGAGGACCTGGGCGTCACCTTTGAGGAGTATCAGCGCAACGAGACCAGCATCATCTACCACTACGACAAGAAGACCGACCGGTGGGTGGAGTCCGCCTCCATCCTCAGCGACGAGGGCTTCATGTACTGGGTCCCCTACGACGAGATCCCCCTGGACATGGAGCACGCCCTGGTGGCCATCGAGGACCAGCGGTTTTACCGGCACCACGGGGTGGACTGGGCCCGCACGGCCAGCGCTTTCCTCCATATGTTCCTGGGTGACAGCACCTTCGGCGGCTCCACCATCACCCAGCAGCTGCGCAAGAACGTCACCGGCGACGACGAGGCCACCGTCCGGCGAAAGCTGACGGAGATCTTCGCCGCGCTGGAGTTCGAGAAGAAATACGACAAGTGGCAGATCATCGAGTGGTACCTGAACGTGGTCAGCTTCGGCCACGGCAAATCCGTGGGCATCGGCGACGCCGCCCGGTACTACTTCGACAAGGAGGTCAGGGACCTGTCCTTAGCCGAGATCTGCTCCATCATCGGCATCACCAACAACCCCTCCATGTACAACCCCTACTTCCACCCCCAGGCCAACAAGAAGCGGCAGGAGACCATCCTCTACGAGATGTACCGGCAGGAGTACATCGACAAGGCCGCCTATGAGGAGGCCAAGGCGGAGGAGCTCCACTTCGTCCACAGCGACACCGGCGGCGCCTCCGACGCCATCTACTCCTGGTTCGACGAGACGGTCCGGGAGGACGTGGCGGAGTTTTTGGCGGAGCAGAGAGGCATCACCGTCCAGGCCGCCAAGAGCATCTTGGCCACCGGCGGCTTCAAGATCTACTCCACCATGGACCCGGATGTCCAGGCTCAGGTGGACAGGGTATACGGCTCCACCGACTTCATCAACTCCCTGGGCGTCTCCGGCTCCAACTGGCAGCAGTTCCAGTCCGCCATCGTCATCACCGACCCCTACACCGGCAACATCGTGGCCCTGGCGGGGCAGGTGGGGGAGAAGACCGGCAACCTGTGGCTCAACATGGCCACCACCTCCCACCGCCCGCCCGGGTCCTCCTTCAAGCCCGTGGCGGTGTACGCCCCCGCCATGGACTACGGCCTCATCACCCCCGACACGCTGGTTGACGACGGCGAGACGGAGCTTGCGGGCAAGCCCGGCTGGATGCCCAACAACGACGACAACCGCACCCACGGCATCGTCACCATCCGCAAGGGCATCGAGAAGTCCTACAACCGCGTCTCCGCCCAGGTGCTGGATAAGCTGACACCCGCCGCGTCCTACGCTTTCCTCACCCAGAAGCTCCGCATGACCCTGGACCCCCGGGACGAGGACTACGCGCCTTTGTGCCTGGGGCAGTTGACCTACGGCATCACGGTCCGGGAGATGGCCCAGGCATTCGGCATCTTCCCCAACGAGGGCCAGTTCATCGAGAGCCGCACCTTCACCGAGATCTACGACTCCGACTGGAACCTGATCTATGAGAACAAGCCGGAGACGGAGAGCGTCATAAGCCCGGTCACCGCCTACTGGATGACCGATATGCTCCACAACGCCGCCGTCAACGGCACCGGCAAGGACGCCAACCTGGGCAAAATGCCCACCGCCGGAAAGACCGGCACCTCCGACGCCAAGAAGGACCGCTGGTTCGTGGGCTTCACCCCCTACTATGTGGCCGCCGTCTGGACCGGCTACCCCTACCCCGCCTCCATCACCGTCAAGCCCAACGCCAACCCGGCCTCCAAGATCTTCAAGGAGGTCATGGGTGCCGTCCACGAGGACCTGCCTGTGAAGGAGTTTTCCGTCCCCGCCAACACCTACCAGAAGCCGGTGCCCGGCGTGCAGTCGGTGAACTACTATATCCGCTGTATCTCCACCAACATCTACGGCGGCTCGGAGATCATCTATGAGCAGGTGGCCGGAAACGGCACGGTGGGCAAGGAGGTCACGGTGAGCGCGCCCATTTTGGACGGCTACAACATCACCGGCACGGCCACCGCGACGGTACTCCTCACCGCCGAGCCCGAAGACAACGTGGCTGTGTTCTCCTACTCCCCCGTGGTCACCGTCCCGGACCCCTGGACCCAGTACCCCTGGGGCGGCACGGAGACCGACCCCTGGAATCAGGGCGGCGACACCTCCGGTACCGTCGGGGATACCGGGGGTATCGGAGGCATTGGCGGCGTTGGGGACGCGGGAGTTGTGACCGGAGACGGTCAGACGCTCCCCGGATTCCCCGCCGGCTGACGGAGGAACCGCTCCCTCCGGCCGCTTGGATAGACCAACGCCCCCCGCCGCTTGATATGCTCCCTCTATGCGAGACAGTGTAGAGAAAAAGCACTGTATCGGCCCGCTCGTAAACTGCGAAGTCGGCGGGACGGGGACTTGACAGACGTCGGCGGAGGGGATATAATGGATATACCATTGAAAGGCGGGTGAATGACATGAAAACCTCAGTTTTCCAAACCGGGTACGGCTGTCATTCACCGAGCGCGCGTGTGTGACGGCAATCTGGCGTCCCCGATCTGGGGGACGCCATTTTTTTCTTTACGGAGGTACACAATGAAGTATGAATTGATTTCCGATTTCACGCACACGGGCTTTCAAACCATGTTCCGCGCCTATTTTGAGGAGCTTCAAATCCTGGTGCGGGACTGGGAGGGGCTTTTTAAGGAGATGGACGCGGGCGAGAACGAGGCTTACCTGGCGTCTGAAAACGGGGAGTATGCCGGGTTCATCCAGTTTTGCCCCATGGAGCTGACGAGTTGGTTTTTCGTATGCCGCGCGGGACTTATCCGGGAGTTCTGGGTCCGGCCGGAGGCGCGAGAGCGCGGCGCGGGGTCGGAGCTTCTGCGCCTTGCGGAGGCGCGGCTTGCGGAGGGCGGCGCCGGGGCCGTGCTGCTGACCACCGACACGGCGGAGCGGTTCTACCTCGCCCGTGGATACGCCCCCGCCCCCCGGGCGGCCGCCCGGAACGGGGACGGCGTATATTTTAAGGTCCTGTAACGAAATATTCACAACGAATCCATTGACCTTTTACGCTTTATGGTATAAAATAGGGCCAGATTTTTTGGGGGTGACGCCATGGGGAAAAAGAAAAAAAGGTGGGCGACGCCGGTGCGGCTCATTGTGCTCAGCTTCCTCGGCGTCATATTCGTGGGATCCCTCCTGCTCACGACGCCTCTGGCCTCCGCCGGCCGCGTCTGGACGTCCTACGTGGACTGCCTCTTTACCGCCACCTCGGCGGCCTGCGTCACCGGCCTTGCGGTGGTGGACACGGCGGGGCACTGGAGCCTTTTCGGGCAGATCGTGATCCTGCTTCTCATCCAGATCGGGGGCCTGGGGGCCATGACCATCATCACCGGCTTCTTCTCCGTGGTCCGCAAGCGGGCGAGTCTGGCGGACACCAGGATGCTGATGCAGGCCGCCGGGAACGACAGCTATGCGGGCGTGGTGAAGCTGGTGCGGCGGCTCTTTCTGGGCACCGTGATCTTTGAGGCCCTGGGGGCCCTCCTGCTGGCTTTCCGGTTCGTGCCCACCTTCGGCTGGGCGAGGGGCATCTGGTTCGCGGTCTTCCACTCCATCTCCGCCTTCTGCAACGCCGGGTTCGACCTGATGGGCGACTTCCGGGGCGGCGCCTCCCTGTCCGCTTTCGCCACGGACCCGCTGGTGGTGCTGACCGTGGCGGCCCTGATCCTCATCGGAGGGCTGGGGTTCATCGTATGGGACGACCTCCTGAACTCCAAATTCAGACTCAAGAATATGAAGCTCCACTCAAAGCTGGTGCTGGTGATGACGGCTTTCCTGGTGGCCGTGCCGGTGGCGATGTTCCTGGTCTTCGAGCGCTCCGCCGCTTTCGCCGGACGGTCCTTCGGGGACCGGATCCTGCTGGCCATCTTCCAGGCGGTGACGCCCCGGACGGCGGGCTTCGCCACGGTGCCCATGGCCTCCCTCTCCGACGCCGGGGCCCTGCTCACCATGGTGCTGATGCTCATCGGCGGGGCCCCCGGGTCCACCGCCGGGGGCCTGAAGACCACCACCGTGGCCGTGGTGCTCATCTGCACCGCCGCTTCCATGAAAAAATCGCCCCCCGTGGTGTTCAAGCGGCGCATTGACGACGACACCGTTCGCCAGGCCACGGCCATCGTGGTCATCTACCTGACGGTGGTGATGCTCGGCACCGCTTTTCTCTGTGCGCTGGATTCCATAAACCTGCGGGACTCCCTCTTTGAGGTGATCTCCGCCATCGCCACCGTTGGCCTGTCCGCCGGGATCACGCCCTCTTTAAGCGTGTGGGCCAAGCTGATGCTGACGGCGCTGATGTTCGCCGGGCGCATCGGCGGCCTCACCATGGCCATCGCCCTGACGGGCGAGCAGGGCGCGTCGCCCGTGAAATTCCCCACCGGCAAGCTTCTGGTGGGCTGAGGAGGTAAAGGGTAAAGTATGAAATCAGTATTGGTCATCGGCCTGGGCCGCTTCGGGCGCCATCTGGCCGTCAGGATGCAGGAGCTGGGCAACGACGTGATGATCGTTGACAAGGACGCGGAGCTGGTGGAGCTGATGGCAAACCAGTTCACCGAGTGTTCCATCGGCGACTGCACCAAGGAGCCGGTCGTCGCCTCTCTGGGTGTGGAAAATTTTGATCTGTGCTTCGTCACCACCGGCGACGACTTCCAGTCGTCCCTCGTGACCACGGCCCTGCTCATCCGCCACGGGGCCAAGCGGGTGATCTCCAAGACCACCCAGGACATCCAGGAGATGCTCTTAAAGCAGATTGGCGCCTACGAGGTGGTCTACCCCGAGCGGGAGATCGCCGAGCGGGTGGCGGTGCGCTACAACTCCGACAACATCTTCGACTTCATCCCCCTCACCGAGGACATGGCTATCTATGAGATCAACGTCCCCCGCGCCTGGGTGGGGAACACCATCGTGGGCGTGGACGTGCGCAAGAAGCACAGCGTCAACATCATCGCCATCAAGAAGGGCGAACGGATCGTGGGCGCCCCCGGCCCCGGCTACGTGTTCTGCGAGGGCGACCACATCATGGTCATGGGCACGTCCTCCGACGTGTTCCGCCTGGCAGGCAAGGCGTGATGCGGGACGTGATCTACGTGGACCCCCAGCAAGCTCCGGAGGGGACCCGGTTCGGCTTCGTCATGACCGACGACACCATGGAGCCGCACCTCAAGCGCGGGACCACCGTCTACGCCCGGAGTCCCGGCCCTCTGGCCCCGGGGGACGTGGGGATCTTCCTGGTTCGCGGGAAATTCCTCTGCCGCCAGTATCTGGAGGACAGCGAGGGCACCGCCTACCTCTTCACCCTGAACCGGGCCCGCCGCGCACTGGACATAGCCCTCCCCGCTTCCTCCCTCACCCTCTTCGCCCGCGTCTCCCTCCCCGCCCCCGCCCCGCTTCCGGGTATCGAGTGACGAAGCCCGGCGTGAAAAAGGCCGCCGCGAAGGGAAAATTGGTTTTATACTAATGTTCAATTAAAAGAAGACACCGAGCTGTCCCGTGTGATAGGGAAAAAAAGTGAACCGAGGGGCAAGGCGGTACGGCAAGCTGAAAAGATGTAGTTGGGACTTCAACTGCGTCTTTTCGGTTTTTTTCGTATCTGTGAGGAATTTGAACGG
>CANQKZ010000166.1 GCA_947624585.1 uncultured Oscillospiraceae bacterium
CAGTTTGATTTGGCCAAAGCCCGGACCTTCTACGACAAGTTCAGCCACGAGTATTACGTCATCGGCGAGGACGGCACGGCTATTGTGCAGAACCTGGATGTGGACGCGTGGTATGTCTACACGGGACTCGCCGTCACCTGCATGATAAATTACCGGGATGAACTCTACTACGGCACCCGGGACGGGTATCTCCGGCACTTCTCGGACAAATACTTCTCCGACAACGGGGATCCCATAGATTCCTACTGGGAGTCCGGGGCTATGAGCTTTTCGGAGGACTACCGGCGCAAGTACTCCGCCATGATCTGGATCGGCATAAAGCCGGAGGACAACGGGTACCTGGAGGTCACGGCACAGACCGACCGGAAGAGCGATTTCGCGGTGTACGACGTGCAAAGCCCCATTTCCGGGGCCGTGCCGGAGATGGAGAGGATCAAGATCAAGGCGAAGAAATTCACGTATTACAAGCTCATACTGAGGAACAACACCCCGGACAGGACGGCGACGGTTGTAAGCGCGGACATGAGGGTAAGAGGTTCGGTATATGTAAGGTGACGGCGGCGGAGACGGAGAAGGTCGGTTCAGCAAGATCAAATTATTTTCAAAATGAATTTTCCCAACGGAAAAGAAATTCTGAAAAACCTTTTTTAATACGAGCGACGTACACCCCCCGTTGACCTCCGTCCCCCAAAACGGGCCCCACAACACGCACCGGTCCAGCGCGGCCCCAAACAGAGACGACCGCCCCCGACTATTGCCAAGGTAAGTGGCCAAGCGAAAGTGATGCTGAGTCAATTCAGTCCTCGGACCGCGCGGATATGGTTCCACCCAGGCGTACCGACACGCCGCCGCGGAAGCCGACCCGGGTTACGAAGCAACGGACAGACGACCACCGCCGACCCCAAACGCGCATTTTCTCTCTTTTGCTTCTTTTCTCTCTTTCGTGCAGCACGCTTTGATGCGTGCGGAACAAAAGAGAGAAAAGAAGACCCCCCCCGTCCGACCGGACGGCGCCCGATAAAGCCCCAAGCGGGCAGAGCGGACAACGAAAAATATATAAAAAGGAGACCTTTTATGGCAGTATCCATTTACGATGAACAATTCCTCACCGAGGAACAAAAAAAGCAGCTGCGGGAGATCACGGCGGAATGGGACCGCGCCAACGCCTCCGGCGACCAGGCCGCCATGGAATCCGCCCACGCGGCGGCAGAGCGCATCCGTGCTTCCGCCAACTACACCGGCGGCCAGGACGGCTCCCGCTTCATCCCCACGGACAGCGGCGACGGGTATGAGCCGAAGAAGCTCCCGGAATACCGGGCTCAGACGGAGGCGGTCAACGCCCTCTATGACGCGGCGCGGGACCGGAAGCTCTCCGAGCTCCGTTCCGCCTTCGACGCCGGGGTGGAGGCGCTCCGGGCGGAGGGGGAGAAGATCCCCGGGATCTATGACGCGCAGAGGAACGACGCCGCCGCCCGGTCGGAGCTGTCCGGCAGGAATTTCCGGGAGTACGCCGCCGCCTCGGGGCTCAACTCCGGGACGGCGGGGCAGGCGGAGCTGGCACGGTCCAATCAGCTCCAGGGGACCTTGACGGAGCTGGGCGCCCAGGAGGGGGCGGCTCAGGCGGACATCGCCCGGCGCGGGGCGGAGCTGAGGCAAAAATACGCCTCCGACGTGGGATCGGCCATCGCGGAGGGGGAGTACCAGCGGGCGGCGGCGCTTCTGGACGAATACAGAAAGGCGGAGGAGTCCAGGGTCAGCACCGCCAGAGAACAGGCGGAGGAGGATTACCGGAGGTATGAGGCCGCGTCCTCGGAGAGACAGAGAGCGTCGGAGAGGGAGTATCGGGCGCGGCAACTGGAGGTCAACCTGGCTCAGAGCCGGGCGGAGAAGGAGGCCCGGCAGGAGCAGGAGCGGGCTCAGGCCGCCGAGAAGGAGCAAAAGGCCCAGGCGGAGGCCGCCGAGAAGGCCGCCAAGGCTCAGGCGGAGGCGGAGAGCCGCGCTTTGAAGGAGACGCAGGAGCGGGCCGAGAGGCTTGCCAGCTTCGGGGATTTCTCGGGGTACCTGAATCTGGGGTACTCCGAGGACGAGACGCGGGCCATGCGGCAGGCGTGGATCTCCAAAAATCCTCTGACGGCGTACTACACCGGGACCATCACCTGGGAGGAGTACGTCAGGCTCACGGGGAAGAGGTGAGGCGATCGGAACATCCGGTTTGCGTCGGGCTTTTTGCGGCAATGAAAAAACAAATGATATGAAAGGAGAGGGCGTTTTATGACGGAGATCGCGCTGCTCCTGATAGCGCTGGCGGCGGTGGAGCTGGCGGTGCTGGCGGGGGCGATGGTCTGGAGGACGGTGTTCGACGGGCGGGAGAGAAAGAGGCCGGAGGACAGCGGGACGGAGGAGAAGGAGGAGAACGAGGATTTCGAAAAGCGCTGGCGGGACGGGATGCGGGCCATGATGGGCTACGACGCCGAGACCGCACGGCGCGCGGCGAGGAGGGATGAGAATGAGGAGTGACATTTTGGAGGGACGGATGGTGATGGACGGCCTTTCGGAGGAGGAGCGGAGGCTCTGCCCGGAGGAGGTGTGGAGGCTCTACGACAGGAGCCGGGCCTTCAAGGAGTCCATCGACCTCTATGAGACGGTGAACACCAATGAGAACTTCTTCATTGGAAAACAGTGGGAGGGAGTCCAGTCCAACGGACTGCCCACGCCGGTGTTCAACATCCTCAAGCGAGACGTGTGCTTCGTGGTCAGCTCCATCACCTCGGAAAATCTGAAGGTGCAGGCGTCGCCTCTGGCGGCCTCCGCCGGGACGGAGAGGCTGGAGGAGCCGACGCGGATCCTGAACGAGGAGTTCGAGAGCGTCTTCGAGCACAACCGGGTGCCGTCGCTGCTGCGGGAGTTTGCACGGGACGCGGCGGTGCGGGGGGACGGGTGCATCTACACCTGGTGGGACCCGGAGGTGAAGAACGGGACGAGCGTGGACGGGGGGATCCGCAGCGAGATCCTGCCCAACACACGGGTACACTTCGGGAACCCCAACGACAGGCGGGTGCAGGCCCAGCCCTGGATGATGGTGGAGAGCCGGGAGCCGGTGGGGGAACTGCGGCGGCGGGCCAGGGAAAACGGCAGCCCCGACTGGGACGCCATCGTCTCCGACGACGACAACACCCACCCCGGGGACGAGCGCAGGACCGACGGGAAGGTGACGAAGCTCCTGTTCCTCTGGCGGGACCGGGGGAGCGGGGAGATATGGGGATACGAGTGTACACAAAACGCCCGGGTCCGGGCGGCCTTCGACCTGGGGGTTCGGCTCTATCCCATCGTGTGGCTGGGGTGGGACTACGTGCCCGACTGCTGCCACGGACAGGCCATGCTGACGGGGCTCATCCCCAATCAGATCTTCATCAACAAGATGTGGGCCATGTCCATGCTGAGCCTGATGACCACGGCATACCCCAAGATCGTCTACGACAGGACCCGCATCCCCAAGTGGACCAACCAGGTGGGGCAGGCCATCGGGGTCACCGGCGGGGACGTGTCCACGGCGGCGCGGGCCATCTCACCGGCGGCCATCTCGCCCCAGGTGACCCAGTTCATCGAGGCGGCCATCGACCAGACCAATCGGAATCTGGGCACCACCAACGCCGCCCTGGGGGACGTGAGCCCGGACAACACCTCCGCCATCATCGCCCTCCAGAGGGCGGCGGCCACGCCCAGCGAGATCACAAAGCAGAACCTCCACGAGTGCGTGGAGGAGCTGGCGAGAATTTATCTGGAGTTCATCGCCTCCTTCTACGGGGTGCGGCAGGTGGACTTCGGGGACGGGTTCACGGCGGCCTTTAACTTCGGCGTCTTCCGGGAACTGCCCATGGCGCTGAAGATCGACGTGGGGGCCAGCGCCTACTATTCGGAGATCGCCTCCATCCAGACGCTGGACAACCTTTTGAGTCAGGGGAGGATCGATATCATTCAATATCTGGAGCGCGTACCCGACGGGACCATCTCCGACAGGCGCGGGCTCATCGAGGAGATCAGAAAAACGAGAGAGGAGAGTAGTGTATATGGAGCATGAGAGAGACTGGTTTTCCGAGGGCTGGGGCGAGGACGGAGGTATAGTCAGCGACAGCCGGGAGGTAGAGGAGCTGCCCGAGGAGGCGGCGGAGCGTGAGGACGCCGGGGATGAGGTCGGCGTGGAGACAGACGGCGCCGGCGAGGGAGAAGCGGCCCGGGATGAGGATGATGTCCGGCGCGAATCGGCTGACAGTCCCGGGCAGGCTGTCCTCCGGGGACAGGTGGCCTCGAAGGCGGAGCGGGAGGCGGATTTCGTCCGGTTCGTGGAGGCGTACCCCCATGTGAACGCCCGGAGCATACCGAAGAGCGTTTGGCGCGGGGTGATCCGGGGGGAGAGCCTGGTCGCCGCCTACGCCCGGTACGAGGCGGAGACGCTGCGGGAGGAGAATCGCGTCCTCCGCCAGACCGAGGCCAACCGACGCCGCTCCGCCGGAAGCCAGCGGGGCGTGGGCGCGGGGGAGAGAAGGCGGGACGCCTTCGAGGACGGATGGGAGGACGCATATTGATACCGATTTAACTATACCGCAATGGGGAGACGGGGAGGGGAGAAAGGGAGAGAAAAAGGCCCCCGGGCAGGGCGGGGAAAAGGAGCCGGTATCCGGGGGATGATGCCCGGGGGACGATCCCCGTCAGAGCGGCCGGGGGATGGCTCCAAATGTAAACAAGTGCGTGAAGGTCGAAATTATCCGCGAAAAACGGGCGGGGCCTCCGGGGAGGATCCTCCGTTTGAAAATATCATACTAATATTCAATCAAAATAAGACATTCGCGACGGTCTTTTTCGCGTCAAGCTTCGTCATACGGCTTGGAAATACATACAGTATTCCCGGCGCCGCCTTCCTCGCTTGACACGAAAAATCCTCGCCGCTCGGTGTCTTCTTTTAATCGAACATTAGTATTACATCTTTTAAATTTGAAAGGAGAAAAAAGTATGGCAATCAATCTGGCAAAGAGGGCATCCGACAAGGTGGTGGAGCGGTTCAGGCTGGGGTCCTGCACCGAGGGGATCTTCTCCAACCGCTGGAAGTGGACGGGGGTGGCCACGGTGCAGGTGTACAGCGTGGACAAGCTGCCCCTTCAGAGCTACGAAAAGGACAAGGAGGACGGAAGCCGCTTCGGGGCGCTCACGGAGCTGGGCGACACGGTCCAGGAGATGACCGTCAAAGACGACAAGGCATTCAACGGCTCCATCGACAAGGGCAACAACACCGCCCAGATGATGATCAAGGCGGCCTCCAGCGTGCTGAGGCGCCAGACGGACGAGGTGATCATCCCCTACGTGGACAGGTACCGCCTCCAGAAGCTGGCCGCCGGGGCGGGGATCACCGGGTCCAACGTGGCGCTGACCCGGGAGAACGCCATCGAGACCGTCATGAAGGCCGGGGCCGAGATGAGCAACAAGATGGTGCCCAGGGACGGCCGCGTGCTGTACATCGGCGAGAGCGAGGCCATCAAGGTCAAGCTGGCCGACCAGGTGGTGGGCGCGGACAAGCTGGCGGGCGAGGTGCTGGTGTCCGGCGTTTGCGGGACCATCGACGGGATGCAGGTCCGGGTGGTGCCCGACGACTATATGCCCGAGGAGACGGTCTTCATGATCGTGCGGCGCGGCTGCGCCGTGGCGCCCAAGAAAATCGAGACGTACCGCATCCTGGAGGAGCACCCGGACATCGACGGCGCGGTGGTTCAGGGCAGACTCCTGCACGACTGCTTTGTGCTGGAGGCTCTGAAGGACGGGATCTACGTGGGTAAGTCCAGTGGCAATTAAACTGAAGCAGGGAGACGAGTTCGCGCTTCCGGTGAAGATCTCCGTCAACGGCGCGCCTCTGCCCGTGGGGGAGGCGGAGAGGGTGGAATTCATGCTGGGCCCGGTCCGCAAGCTCTGGCCGGAGGACGCGGAGTACGACGGGGAGAGCGGGGAATTCCGGGTGAGGTTCACCCAGGAGGACACCTTCTCCCTCCCCGCTGACGACGGGATCCGGCTGGACGTGCGCGTCAAATTTCGGGGCGGCACGGTCATCGGCACCCAGAGGCTGACGGCGCTGGTCAGCGTGGACGCTCTCAGCGAGACAGTGATCTGAAGGCGCGGCGGACGACGTCCGCGCGGCCCGGATAGAGGAGGTAGGGGTGGGTCCGGGACCCGCCCGGGGAGGAAAGGGAGGGATATGGGGACAGAAAGACAGGAGGTAAATTTATGGAAACAAAAATATTGAGCCCGGGCGCGGTGGAGGTGGATCTGGGCGAGCTCAAGCTCGTCCCCGGTCCCAGGGGCGACACGGGCGAGCGGGGGCCCAGGGGGTACGGCATCGAATCGGCGGTGTTGAACCCGGACTACACACTGACGCTGAAATTCGAGGACGGCTACACCTACACCACCCCCGCCATCCGGGGCGACGACGGTACCGGCATCGAGAGCATAGAGATCGTTCCCGGCGGGGACTACGCCGCCAGTCCCTACGACACGCTGAAGATCACGCTGACCGACGAGCGGATCGAGGAATTCCCGCTCTACAACGCCGCCGCCACCAGCGCGGCCAACGCCAAGGCCGACGCCGACCGCGCCGAGACAGCCCGCACCGGAGCCGAAGCCGCCCGGGAAGAATCCGAATCCGCCTCCCGGGCCGCCGCCGAAAGCGCCGGGACCGCAGCCGGGGCCGCCGCCGGAGCCGCAAAGAGCGAGGGCGAGGCGCAGACCCACGCAACCGCCGCCCAGGGCTTCGCCGACAGCGCCGGAGCGAGCGCCGAGACCGCCGAATCCGCCGCCCAGACAGCGGAAGCGGCCCGGGACGAGACAAAAGCCCTGACCGCCAGGGCCGAAAAGAGCGAAAAGGCCATCGAGGACCTGACC
>CANQKZ010000167.1 GCA_947624585.1 uncultured Oscillospiraceae bacterium
TCCAATGAATGAACCTATGATGGTATTCAAAATCAGATTGAGTTTTTTCAGCATAATAGTACCTCCAGCTAAATTCCGATTTATCATCGACCAAGCATTATTAAATCCATTTTCAAAATGCCTTTGCCAAAGGCAAACAATTTTGAAAATACCTTTTTTAACCCGTGCGGCGTACAACCCCCGTTGACCTCCGCACCCCAAGCGGGCCCCACAACAAGCACCCACAAAGCGCGGCCCCAAACAGAGCCGCCCACCTGTCGACCACCGCCAGCGTAAGCGGCCAAGCGAAAGTGATGCAGAGCCAATTCGACACAGGACCGCGCGGATATGGTTCCTCCCAGGCCCACCGACACGGGACGCGGAAGCCGACCCGTGTTACGAAGTGCCAAGCCCGGACTACCGCCGGGCCCCCACCGGTATTTTCTCTCTTTTGCTTCTTTTCTCTCTTTCGTGCAGCGGGCCGCGCCTGCGGAACAAAAGAGAGAAAAGAAGATTCCCCCTCCGGCAGCTCTGCCGGAGCCCCACCGCCGTCCCGCCCGGACGGCACACAGATCAACACCCCTTCGGCCTGAGAAAAAACGATCGATGCAAATTCGGAATAATTAAAAATACTTTTGAGAACATACTTGACAATATATCGCGTTTGTGCTAATATATACTTAAGTCAAAGTTTCCGCGGGCAGGATCGGCAGGTTGTCCAAGCAGGGCGGGAGGTGCATCATGTAGTGGTTCGTCATGGGTGTCTCCAGCATTCCGGCGCGGGTCAGTCGGCCCCAGAATACAAGCAGCCACACGGAACGCAGGTCGGAGATGACGCCGCCGGCCTCATAGATCCGCATGACCCACTCCTCGGGGACAGTTGAGAAAAGCTCATTTTCCTCGAGCCCCGCGATGATGCTTCTGGTATTCATTCCCACTTCGATCATATAGTCGCGAAGCGCCTCCGGGCGGATGGCTTTTCCGAATTCCGCCGCCTCCCCGGCCTCCAGGGCGTTGCCCGTGTCGGTTATGGGCGAACCGATCTTTCTCCGCCAGCTTTCGTTGAAGAGCTGGTCCCGGTCCGCCAGAAGGAAATTGCCGACCAGGTCTTCGATCCGCGCGGTGTGCCAGAGCTGCCACACCATGGGCACATGGTCCGTTCCGGCGTAGTGCAGGTCTGTCTCCCAGGGCTGCCGGGGCACCAGGTCGTTTTTGTGCCCGGCCAGCATATACTCCGCCACCCAGTCGGCCATAGTCTTTCCGCCGCAGCCGGATACACAGGCTGGATGGACAAGGGCATGGAGCTTCAGCGCCAGGGATTTCACCCTTCCGGGGTCCCTGTCCTTCAACGCCTCCTGGAAGGCACGCTCCGCCGCGCGGTATTCATCATAATATTCCTGTTTTGTCATGACGTTTCCTCCACTGCCGAATTATGCCGTGATCGACGCGGCGATCCTGTCCGTCACGTTTTCATAGCCGTATTTTGTCACATTCATCCTCTGATGCGCGGGAACAGAACACTCGAGGACGTACTCGTCGTATTCGCGGCGCTTTGTCCAAAACGAAACGATGCCGTCATCGGGCGGCGGCTGGCGGCGGTTCCGGTGTGCGAGGCGAAGCTGTGCCGCGATATCCTCTGTGAAAAGGTAAAAGACTTTTACAGTGAGGCCATCCAGACTTTTCAGAAGCATCGCAACGTGAGCGGCGGTCTGCTCCATCGAGGCGCGGTAGTTTCTGATCATGTCGTTCAGAGGGTGGTGCAGAAGCGAACCGTCGAAAATGTAAAAGTCCACAGCGCCGTCAACGGACCCGGCAAAGCTTTCCCACACCGCCCGGTACACATTCGAGTAATCGGCCAGCGGCGCCGGATGCGGAGGGTTATAGCAAAACTCCATTTCAACAAGCTTACCGAGAAAGCTTTCGGGAAAAAGAGGGGTATCCCCGTCATAATACCGCACAAGCGTCGCCGTTCCAGCGGGGATAGAATACCGCCTGATCCGGGCGGCCTGCTCAGGGTGATTCCGGCACAGCTCCCGATACCTCCCATTGGGGATATAAGCCGTGCGGTAAAAATCAATGGGGTTTGTAAAGTCAAACTCGGTATAGCTTCTCACCGTATATCCGCAAGCCCGCAGCCGGTTCCGGAGAGCTTTCACCAACGTGGTCTTCCCCACCCCGGAAACTTCTTCAATAAAGATGATCTCGGACATTTAATAAGACACCAATTCCGCAAATTCTAAATCTTTTCAAAATGAATTTGCCCAAAGGGCAAAGATATTTTGAAAACCCTTTTTGACCCGTGCGACGCACAACCCAGGATGACCTCATACCCCGACACGTGCCCCACAACAAGCACCCACAAAGCGCGGCCCCAAACAGAGCCTCCAAGCCCGGACAACCGCCAGCGTAAGCGGCTAAGCGAAAGTGATGCCACGCCAATTCGACAACGGCCCGCGCGGCTATGGTTCCACCCAGACGTACCGACACACGACGCGGAAGCCGACCCGAGTTACGAAGCTCCAGGCCCAAACTACCGCCGGACCCCAAAATCCGGTATTCTCTTTTTGTTACTTTTTCTCTTTTGCCGGGACAAAAGAGAAAAAGTAAACCCCCGTCCGCCCACAAGGCGGACAACCTTATAAAATCACCCGCCAACGGCGGCCCTCCCGCTCGGCGTCGCGGCAAGACCCCCCTCCGCCGTCTCGCGCAGAGACGCGGGCATGGTGTCCCCAATCTCCTTCATGGCGTCGATGACCTCGTCGGGCGGGACGCGGGATTTCACCCCCGCCAGGCTCATTTCGGCGGCGGTGAGGGCGTTGACGGCTCCGATGACGTTGCGCTTGATGCATGGCACCTCCACAAGCCCGCCCACGGGGTCGCAGACGAGGCCCAGAAGGGACTTGAGGGCCAGTGCGGCGGCGTTGACCATCTGCTTCGAGGTCCCGCCGCACAGGTGGACCAGGGCGGCGGCGGCCATGGCGGAGGCGGAGCCGATCTCCGCCTGACAGCCTGACTGAGCGCCGGAGATGCTGGCCCTTCCGGCGATGACCTGACCGATACCGGCGGCTACGTAGAGGGCCTCCACCAGACGCTCGTCAGGCAGGCCTAGCTCCTCCCCCGCCGGGAGGAGGACCGCCGGGAGGACGCCGCAGGCTCCGGCGGTGGGGGCGGCCACGATGCGCTTCATGCAGGCGTTGCACTCCCCCATCTTCAGCGCGGCGGCGGTCATCTTTCCCACCAGAGGGCCGGATATGGACTTTCCGGAGGCGATGTAAGCCTCCATCCGCCCCCCGTCCCCACCGGACAGGCCGCTCATGGAGCGGTGGCGGGCGTCGTAATTTTCAAGGGCGCTTCTCATGACAGAGAGCATTTTTGCCATAGCGGACCTGGAATCGGCCTCGGAAAGGCTCTGCTCGTCGCAGTCGGCCGTCTGCACCGTCTTCCACAGAGGCAGGCCCGTCTCCTCCGCCAGGGCCAGAAGCTGGGATATGGACGAATATGTACTCATTTGGATTCCTCCCCCGGATTCAGACGTGTCACCTTTTTCACTCCCTCGATGGCTGATATTGCCACCTTCACCTTGTAGGGGATGCGCTGGTCGCACTCAATGACCATAATGGCGGTCTCCCCTCTCCCCTGCCGCTCCACCCGGAGCTTGGACATATTGATGCCCTGGGCCGCCAGCACGCCGGTGACGCGGCTGACGTAGCCGGGCATATCCCCGGTCCTGACGATGAGGGTCGGGACCTCCCCCGAGAACGACGCGGGCAGGCCGTCCAAGGAGAACACCAGGATCCGCCCGCCGCCGGGGGACGACGCGCCCACCTCCACCCGCTCGCCCCGGTCATTTTCCACGGTGATGAGGGCGGAGTTGGGATGTACGTCGTGGAGGACGGCGGTGCCGAACTCAAATTCCAGCCCCCGCTCCCCGGCGATCTCGAAGCTGTAGGGGATGCGCTCGTCGTCGGGCATAAAGCCCATCAGCCCCGCCACGATGGCCCGGGGCGTGCCGTGACCGGCGCCGGTGGAGGCAAAGGAGCCGGACAGCAGGATCTTCGCCCGCACCGGCTCGCCGCCCACAAGACGCCGCGTGATCTGTCCCATCCGCACGGCCCCCGCCGTGTGGGAGCTGGACGGCCCCACCATCACGGGGCCGAGAATGTCGAATATGCTCATTTTTTCTCCCCCTCACAGATATGTTATTATGTCAACTGATGTCCGCCAGGTCCAGGTACTTGTACCCGTCCGAGGCGATGTGGTCCTTTCGCGCCTGGATGTTGTCGCCCAGGAGCATATCGAAGACACGGGCGGTCTCCTCGGCGTCCGTGGGCAGGACCTTGATGAGGCGGCGGGTGGCCGGGTTCATGGTGGTCATCCACATCATGTCCGGGTCGTTCTCACCCAGTCCCTTGGAGCGGTCCACCTTGTACTTCTTGCCCTCCAGCTTCTGGAGGATGTCCGCCTTCTCCTTCTCGGAGTAGGCAAACCAGGTCTTCTCCCCGCAGTTGATCTCATAGAGGGGCGACTCGGCGATGAAGACGCGGCCCTCCTCGATGAGCCGGGGCATGAGGCGGTAGATCATGGTCAAAATCAGGGTGCGGATCTGGTAACCGTCGTAGTCGGCGTCGGTGCAGATAATGACCTTGCTCCACCGGAGGGAATCCAGGTCGAAGGCGGTGAGGTCGCTCTTGATCTTCACCGGAACGCTGACGCCGCACCCCAGGACCTTCACAAGGTCGGTGATGATGTCGCTTTTGAAGATGCGGGCGTAGTCGGCCTTCAGGCAGTTGAGGATCTTGCCCCGGACGGGCATGATGCCCTGGAACTCCGCGTCCCGGCTGAGCTTGACGCTGCCGAGGGCGGAATCGCCCTCCACGATGTAGAGCTCGGTCCTGGTGGAGTCCCGGGAGCGGCAGGGGACGAACTTCTGGACCCGGTTTGCGATGTCAATGTTGCCGGAGAGCTTCTTCTTGATGGTCACCCGGGCCTTTTCCGCCTGCTCGCGGCTGCGCTTGTTGACCAGGATCTGGTCGCAGATCCGGTCCGCCTCCGCCTTGTGCTCGATGAAGTAGATCTCCAGCTGGGAGCGCAGGAACTCGGTCATGGCGGTCTGGATGAATTTGTTTGTGATGGCCTTCTTGGTCTGGTTCTCGTAGCTTGCCTGGGTGGAGAAGCAGTTGGTCACCAGGATGAGGCAGTCGGCCACGTCCTGGAAGCCGATCTTCGCCTCGCTCTTCTGGTACTTGCCGCCCTGTCTGAGATAGGCGTCCACGGTGGAAACAAAGGCGCTGCGGGCGGCCTTGTCCGGGGCGCCGCCGTGCTCCAGCCAGCTGGAGTTGTGGTAGTATTCGATGACGTTCACCGTGTTGGAGAAGCAGAAGGCGGCGGAGAGCTTCACCTTATACTCCGGCTTGTCCTCCCGGTCCCGGCCGCGGCGCTCGCCCTCGATGAACCAGGGCGCCGTCAGGGGGTTCTCCCCCGCCAGCTCCGCCACGTAGTCCAGGATGCCGTTTTCGTAGAGGTACTCCGTCTCCTCGAATTTGCTCCCCGTCTGATACCGGAGGACGAATTTGACCCCGGCATTGACCACCGCCTGCTTTTTCAGCACGTCCTCGAAATACTCCCGGGGGATGGCGGTGTCGGAGAACACCGCCCGGTCCGGGCGCCACTTCATGAGCGACCCGGTGCGGCGGCCGGCGTAGGGCTCGGATTTGAGGCCGCCCACGTTCTCGCCCTTCTCGAAGTGGAGGGAGTACTTCTTCCCGTCTCGCCAGACGGTGACATCCATGTACTCGGAGCTGTACTGGGTGGCGCAGGTGCCAAGGCCGTTCAGCCCTAAGGAGTACTCATAGTCCCCGCCGTTGTCGTTTTTGTATTTGCCCCCGGCGTACAGCTCGCAGAAGACCAGCTCCCAGTTGTAGCGCTTCTCCACCGGGTTCCAGTCCACGGGACAGCCGCGCCCGAAGTCCTCCACCTCAATGGACCCGTCGGCGTAGCGCGTCAGGTTGATCTGCTTGCCGTGGCCCTCCTTGGCCTCGTCGATGGAGTTGGACAGTATCTCAAAAACCGAGTGCTCACAGCCCTCCAGCCCGTCGGAGCCGAAGATGACGCCGGGGCGCTTGCGGACCCGGTCCGCGCCCTTGAGCTGGCTGATGCTCTCGTTCCCGTATTCCGCTTTCGCGCTTTTTCTCATCAGATCACCTTATAATTCGATATATTGTGCATTTTTGCGGTCTTAACAATTTATTATACCATATCTGAGGGACTTTCGCAAGGTCTTATTTAACAGTTGCGGCGGGAAGCGGAAAATAAATCACGTTTTCCCATGTTTAATGTGCGAAAATCTTCTTACAACTATCGTCTGCCCAATTTTCCCTTGCGCCGCAAGGCTTTCCGGCCTTCAAGAATTTCCCATCGCCCCCGCATACCCCCGTTTGACACCAATTTGACACCAAATCCGAAAATCCGCCAGTAGTGACACCATACCGACACACGCTCCGATTTGAGCGCACACGCGCTGCGCGTTGAAATCAGAGCATGACGCCTCGCGTAAAAAATAGGGGAACCGCCCTCACCGGACGATTCCCCTAATTTTTACGATTTCACATTCCGCCCAAAAAGTCCCCGTTCTGCGCGTGCTCCGCATACACCCTTTTGATGTTCGCGATCGCCATGACCGCCCGGTTATTCTTATACTCGGGGTGGCTTTCACAGTATCGTTCATACTCATCGATATCCTTGAGCATATCCGTGAAGTACTCGTGCGTGTAATTCTCCCCGCGCATGAGGTTTATGTTGAACTCCAGCAGTCTTCGCCGTGTGAG
>CANQKZ010000168.1 GCA_947624585.1 uncultured Oscillospiraceae bacterium
ATAGCGCACATGAAGACGACCATGCAGAGATGGGACGAGTGGCTGAGACGCCGGTTTCGGGCCTACATCTGGAAGCAATGGAAGGTGCCGAAGGCGAGGATAGCGAACCTCATGAAGCTGGGCATGCCGTAGTGGATGGCCTACCGTAATGGAAACACTCAGAAGGGATATTGGGCGGTAGCCGGAAGCGGCATCCTCACCCACACCATTACAAACGAGAGACTCGCACAAGCCGGATACTATAGCCTATCCGACAGGTACGAGTCCCTGCCAGAGATTTCAATGCCTTTTTGTCTTCAGAGACGGTCAATGTCCAGGATGTCCTCGATGATAACTTTTGCACCGGTATCCAGGTACAGGCCCTTCTGTATAGGATCCGTCTTCACGATGCGGCCGGATACCGTCTCATACCTGCCTCCCGCCTTCCTCTCATCCGGCACGAACCTGATGATCTCCACCCGGGCTCCGTTCTCCGCCGCATCGCGCAGTTTTCTGTCCAGTTCCTGAACCTCCATTTCGTCCAGTTCAATCTTGCTGTTCGTGTAGCGGGCCTGCTCCTCGATGGCCTCCTCGTAGCCGGAGAGGGCGGCGAAAGGGGAGAACTGAGCGGCGCGTTGTAGATCGCTCATGCGGGGGTGATGAGAGATGGGGCGGGTGAGGCGGATGATGTCGTCATACTTGCCTGCGCTCATTTTTTGTGTCCCCCCACTTGCTCATTTCGTTCTCTTGTGGTGGCACCGTCCTCGAAGTTGAACCCCTTGAGGATGGCGTTCTTGCCGTATTTCCTTTTGATGGCAAGCATTGCCTCCTGCATCTTCCGTTCCTTTTCTCTGGCGATATTGTCTCTCTTTTCCGCCTCGTAGTCCGTAAAGAAATTAAGCTGCTCCATGGATTCGTCCTCTTTGGCGGACGATTCGTTTATGACGTGCGTTGCGGTAATATACATCCTCCGGATGAGCAGGCTCCTGTCTATGATGCGGTCAAAGAGATTCAGCGCGGCCTCTGTGATCTCCTTCGTGGAGGAGGAATACTTACCGATATTCCCGGTGCCGTGCGCCTCCTTCGGCACCTTGCGGCCGTACCTGTCCGATTTGACCTCGCCATTGTATGTGCTGCCGCCGCTCAGACTGGCGGCATCATATCCGACGGTCATCACGATTTGATTCGTGACAAGGCGCTTTTCCACAAGGTCCAGCACCAGAAGCTCGGTCATCTCGCGCACGATGACGCGGGCTTTTTCGTATGTGTAGGGTGACTGGAGCACCTGGCCGGAACCGATGCTGTTGGCCTCCGGCTTGAACGCCTTGATGTCCGCTATGGTGCAGGGCTCGTATCCCCATGCGTGGTCGATCAGGAGTTCCGCGTTGACGCCGAAGAGCTTGAAGAGCTGGTCCTCGTTCTCCAAGGAACGTCTGGCCACATCGCCCATGGTGAGCATGCCGTTGGCTTCGAGCTTGCGTGCGTAGCCGCAGCCGACGCGCCAGAAGTCCGTGAGAGGGCGGTGGTCCCAAAGGAGCCGACGGTAGCTCATCTCATCCAGCTGCGCGATGCGGACTCCGTTTCTGTCCGGCTCGATGTGCTTGGCGCGGATGTCCATAGCGACTTTGGCAAGATACAGGTTTGTTCCTATGCCTGCCGTGGCGGTGATGCCTGTGTTCTTGAGTACATCCAGGATCATCTTCATGGCGAAGTCATGGGCAGAGAGCTTATATGTCTTCAGATAGCTCGTGGCGTCAATGAATACCTCGTCAATGGAATAGACGTGAATATCTTCCGGCGACACATAGTTTGTGTATATCTGAAAGATCCGCGTGCTGTATTTCATATACAGCGCCATCCTCGGCATGGCTACAATATATCCCAGGGCAAGCGTGTTGTCTCTGCGGACTTTGGTATCGTCAGACTCCGGGGGACCGAGCTCCGCGCCGGATATCTTCGCTTTCCTTTTTGCGTTGACCTGCTTGACCTTATCCACTACCTCGAAGAGCCTTGGACGCCCGGGGATCCCGTACGCTTTCAGGGAAGGGGAGACGGCAAGGCAGATGGTCTTCTCCGTCCTACTTTCATCCGCAACGACAAGGTTTGTAGTGAGCGGATCAAGGCCGCGTTCGACACACTCCACCGAGGCGTAAAAGGATTTGAGATCGATGGCGATGTATGTTCTGTTTTCCATTTGCTCCGCCTCCTTGTGAAGGGGCATCCTCCGCAGTTGTCAGTCAATCCCGGTCAATGAGCCTCTGCGCTTCGGCGACGTCTTCTTCGGTGTAGTCGAACGGTATCCTGCCCAACCGCACGGTTTCTTTGATGAACAGCACACATGCTTCTTCTACCGTGAGGCCGTACTGGGCAAGAATTTCTTTCGTTTGCGCATACAAATCTTCTGGAAGTTTAAACTCAATCGTTGTCATGCAAATCATTCCTCCAAGCATTTTTTTCGGTGGTTTTTACAGAAAGAGAACATTTTCAGATGTTTCGCACTTTTGCATTATCGCATGCTTTCCTGAAATTGGGCGTACTTCCCTCCTCAAATTGCGGAAAATTATCGCTCCGCGAGCGCCAGCAAATAGAGATTCGCGAACGCGAACACTGCGTACAATCGGTTCTCATTCTTCCTTAGTCCCCGGTACGCTGTCTTCCGATACCCAAACTGGCACTTTATGATCCTGACCAGTTAGGGCCTTTCGGCGATGAACTCGAAGTGGGAGGTGATGAAGACGAATCTCCGCCCGGTTCGCCGCCTCCCGGAGCTGGCGGGCCAGGTCCAGGCCCGACGCGCCCTCCATCTCCACGTCCAGCAGGAGGATGTCGTAGGCACCGCCGTAAAAGAGGAAGCTCTCGGCGGAGGGAAAGCCCCGCACGTCCGCTCCGTGCCCGGAGGAGGCCACCCAGACCAGGGCCAGGGCACGGATGGACTCCCGGTCACGCTGCGCGTCGTCCACCACGGCTATGGCGTATCGCATAGGTTTCACAAGATTTCATATTTTTTCTGACTTGCGGTTAATTTTGATTTATGGTATCATATTATCACGTTCCGCATAAAAATCAAGCCTGCGTGGAAAAATACCTTTATGGAAAGGATGATCTTTATGGAATTGCACAAAGCATACGAAGAGGTGAAGCGGCGGCTGGACACCGTGGATTTCTCCTCCCTCTGGAGGGGGTTCGCCCCGTTGAAATTCGCCCTCTACAACGGGAGCGAGTGCTTTTTCGACGGAAAATATATTGAGAAGGCGACAGAATTTTACGCCAACACCTCCATTGAGTACAACGGGGAACGCATCGCCATCTGGAATCTCTCAGGCGGGACGCGGGACCTGGACGCGCTGGCATCCCTCATCGCCCACGAGATGTTCCACGGTTTCCAGCACATACAGGGTGAGAGCCGCTGGGCCGACGAGATGGAGGCGCTGTTCGATTACAAATACGCCGTGGAAAATATCTCCACAAAGCTCCGGGAGGCGGAGCTGATGGAGGACATTCTGGCCCGGGGCCGCGTCTCCGCCTTCCCGGAGCTACTTGGCCTGCGAAAAAGGCGCTCCGAGCTTTTCCCGAAGGAGTACGGGTATGAGGCGAGGATCGAGCAGATCGAGGGCAGCGCCACGTTTGTGGAGGTCGGGGTTCTCGCACGGCTGGACCCGGAGAAGGGGGCGCGGCGGTGGGAGCGGATCCTCACAGAGATCCGGGACCCCGGGGCCTACACGCCCGTCCGGGTCATCTCCTACCGGACTGGAGCGGCGTTTCTGGAGTGTATCCGGCGGTGCTCCTCCTTCGACTGGTGCGCCTTCGGCCCGGTCCCCTTCGCCGAGGCCGTCCTCCGGGAAGCGGAACCGGCGGAGCAGCTTCCCCCGCCGGACCCCGAGGCCGAAAAGACCATCGCGGCGTTTTCGGAGGAGACAAACCGCATCGTGCGGGAGGCCCTTGACAAGAATGACGCGGTTTTGCGCGGGGAGTATCCTCTCTCCAGCCTCAACGTCTGGGACGCCCGCTGGGATGGGCGGCATGCCATTTCAAATTCTTTTCTGGCCTATTATGACGGGACCGAGGAGAAGGTTTTAGACGGGGATTTTGTGGTTGAGCTGGGCCGGGACAGGATCGTCCGCACAGTTTACAGGCAGTAACATATTTTAAATCATTATAAATCGGGCGGAAAATCTGCCGTCAAGATCGGTGCGGCGATTTGTTCAGAGGTTCCTTAATTCGTGATACACCAACGCTCCTCAGGCAGGCACTCAAGTGCAAGTCCGAGGAGCGTCTTTGTTTGCCGTAGTGTGAAGATATGGTTTACCGGAAAAAGGGACAGGGGATGGTAGTAAAGTCATGCGAACCTACTTGCTCTCGCGGATGTGGCCGCAAACCCTTGAAACTGTATTGGGCGGGGGCCTTTAGCAAGCCCCGATCCCTTTAGGGGTCGGGGTATTTGACTATCTTTGCAGCTTGCACCTATTATCATTACGCGTATTTCCCTAAATTGTTCCAGTCAATTTCTTCTTCCGGGATAAATCCGTTTTTCTCTGCTTCTTCCATACTTTTTATTTCATCCGGCGTAGCTTTTGTAAAATCGGGATCCCACGCAAGCACTAATTTTCTGATAAATTCCTGAGCAAATAACTGGTCGCTTTCCGGAAGCATATTCACCATTCGCGCTATATTCATTGCTGTTGAAGACATTTCTCGTACCTCCTATTTGTAAACATCTCCACGGTTTCCGATGTCAATAATAAACAAAACTTCAACCATGTCATCCTGATTCACCCTGAAAATGACTCTCCAAGCGCCTATCCTTAATCTTTTACGTCCATCGGAGAAACCCTGCATGGGCTTGATGTCTCCTTCCGGCGGATTGCGTGTAAGCCCCTTTATCGCTTCCCTTATTCTCGCCACAGACTTCTGATCAAGTTTTGCCAAAAACTTAATCGCACTCTTTGAGTAGACGATCCTCAATATCTTTTCGCCGCCTTTCTGCCTGTCGTCATTATTACTTTGCCCCAGTGCTGTGCACCGTTTCTGGTGTGCTATCGGTATTGTAGTCTGATTTCGGCAGCGTCATACTGAATGGGATGCCGTTTTGCGGTACAGTTCGTTTCATGAACATCCTGATGGCGGTGGAAAGGTCAATTCCTAATCCGTCACAAATCGCGGTGGCTTTTTCTTTCAATTCTTCATCTACTCGCACCTGTATCACAGTCGTCGCCATGTTTCACACTTCTCTGCGTTTGTAATGGCTTGTAATACAATTATACTCTGTCAACATTTAATTGTCAATAATATAGATTATTGGTTACTTGTTTTCTTGTATGTGGTCCATATACCCTGCCGTAATAATGCCGA
Source organism: uncultured Oscillospiraceae bacterium (assembly GCA_947624585.1). Taxonomy (GTDB): domain Bacteria; phylum Bacillota; class Clostridia; order Oscillospirales; family Oscillospiraceae; genus RUG626. Next base: position 5,329 of record CANQKZ010000168.1, read on the forward strand.
CAGGGAGCGTAACGATGGCGATGCCGACAAAAGAGGATATCATAGTGACGATTCTGCCTACGGTAGTGACCGGATAAATATCTCCGTATCCCATTGTTGCGAGGCTTACCGTACCATCATCGTATAGTCGTATGCGGCGCTCACTTTATCATGTTCGCTGGCGATCTCTATGATTTCAAAAACCCGCTTTCGCATTTTTCAGTCTCCATGGTCATGTGTGGATATTGCGGAACAGCGGCGTTGGTTTTACGCACCCAACGAGTGTATTGGTTCAATCGATGACAAATTCTCTCCTTTGCTGCCGTTTTCTCAGCTTATTATGATCCGGACCTTCACCGTAAGCAGTAAATTCCTGATGCGGTCCTATTTCTGAATCTGGGATAATACATACTGACAGAGGGATCTCGACGTTTTTTCCTGGTCCAGTTTGATCATGACCGAGTCATCTTCTTTGACGTTTCCATTGCGGAACAGACACTTGCCCTCATACTCTTTTTCCAGCAAGTTCTCCGCCCATTTTTTCTTTCAGGGCCTGTAGACTAATTATCCCAGATTATTTCTCCTCGCTCAAAATTGTATACTGAGCTTCTTGAAAAAGCAAGACCAATTCCGGCTTTTTTCGGCGGAAGAAGGGATATCTGAAAGAGGATGTTTTTTGAGATCGGCTTGAGATGCGTATGAGCTCGCATACTCCCCGCGCAATCATCTCAGACGATCTTTGTGGTTTGCTGGAGAAGTGTATGAGCAGGGGAGTGAGGAAATATCGTCTGAGAGGCACCAGGGACGTGTGTGAGTGATTTTTCGCGCAAGACACATCCATACTCGGGTAAGATGCTGGAAGTGCTCATGGAGGCGCTGGAAGGGGATGAGGTGGATGCGTGGAAAGTCAGTTCATCAATGACAACGTAATAAATTTGTGTTGCATAATGTATCGCATTATGATAGGGTAGAAGCAGAGAGAAGATGGGAAGATTACAATACGAGGAGGAATACTATGGTTATCAGAACAACACTTGAAGAACGAGGGGCGATCACACAGGAAGAAATCGAAATGCTTGAGAAGGCCAGTAAAATGCCGATTGTATTTGATGAAGACAGCCCTGAACTGACAAGAGAAGAACTGAAAGAATTCCGTCGGGTGAGTGATGAAAATCGGTTGGAGCGAAACAAGCAGACGGTGACGCTGCGGTTGTCGCCGCAAGCCTTGAAAAAAGCGAGGTCATTGGGAAAAGGCTATACCTCTGTCTTGAGCCGGATATTGGAAAGCGCCTTGAGTGACAACGATGTGATCCGACATTACCTCTGAGTAAAGATTAGGAATGTGGGAAGATATTTACCTTGGATAATGAAACGATTGTCCACAGCGACCAAGGTTGTCACTACACCAGCTACGCATTCATTCAGAAGCTGA
>CANQKZ010000169.1 GCA_947624585.1 uncultured Oscillospiraceae bacterium
TTTTCGCCGCAGTATCTGCGGCTGATTCCTTATGCCCTTTTTAGGGCTGGCTCGTGGAGAACGATGTTTCAAACTTGTGTTCCTCCTGTCAGTACACGCACCGGATCACCAGCGCGGTGTAGTTATCCTGATTAATTCTCCCCGCGCGGGAAATTGCCGCTTCCATTGCTCTGCATGAGGCCGAGGCGGAGGGGCCTGAGAGCGCGCCCGTAATCGCGGCGGCATCCAATACCCCGCCGATACCGTCGGAGCAGAGCATGATCACGTCCCCGTCCGAAAGCTTCAGCGGCCGCAGGAACCTGTCTGTGCGGTCCAGATCCGGCATACCCAAAAACCGGGTGAGCGCGTCGCCCTCACGGATGCTCCCGTCGGCGCCCGTGGGCATATGGCCGGCCTCGATGGCCTCCAAACGCCTGTCGGCCCTGAGATTGTGCTCCCGGTTGAGCCGGATGAGCTCGCCGCTGCGCAGGAGGTATACGAAGCTGTCCCCGACACTGGAAAAATAAAGCTTTTCATTGAAAATGAGTGCCGCGGCCAGGGTGCTCCCGCCTGTGCCGCGGAGCTTCGCGTACACCTTCGCCCCGGCCTGAAGGGCGCATTTTTCCAACTGGAGCCCCAAATCGCCGGACATATCGAATTCAGAGAAAGCGTGACTCACCTCGTCTATGACGGTGCGGCTTGCCTCGGCGCCTCCGGCCATGCCGCCCATGCCGTCGGCCATCAGGGCCAGAAGGCCGCGCTCCTTTATCATAGCCACGTCCCTGTCGTTCACAAAGGCAAAGGCGTCCTCCTGGCGCTCCCTTTTGCCCACGCCCTGCACGGACGCGGTCTGGAAGCTCATGGCCCTGACCGTCCGCAGGCGCGCCGCGCCACCCCGGCGGTTCCTTTTAAAAAGGCCCATGGCTCAGTCCTGCTTCTCCGTGTCTTCCCAGCGGAAACGATCGCCGCAGAACGGGACGAAGAGGAGAACGGTCTCGCCCATCTCGATGGTGTCATAGGCAGAGAGCTTGAAGGGGGTGTAGACGGCCTCGTCATTGATGTACATATTGTTGGTGAGCTGACCGGGTATGATCCGGAAGCTGTTGCTTTTGGGGTCGTACGCCAGACGGGCGTGTTCCCTGGAGATGGTCTCGTCACCGGAGATGCACACGTCGTTGTCCTTGCTCCGGCCGATGGTGTTGACCTTGGCGTAAAGCTGAAAGCTTCTGCCCCTTGCCGCGCCCCTCACGCAGACGAGCCAGCCCACCACAGGATCAAAGTCGAATTTCTTCTTGAGTACCCCCATGGTGTGCCCCAGCTCCTGCTGCTCCTTCACATAGTCCGCCGGGGCCACCGTCTTTCCGGGTATTTCCGAGCCGTGATCACCGGCGCTTGGCGCCGCCGTCCTGCCGACCACGTTATGCCCCTGGGCGGTGCCGCCCGGTCCGACAGTTCTGCCCGGGGAGTCCGATCCGTCAAAGCTGATCATATTTCCCACCCCGTTGCAATACGGGCACACGGAATACTGATCGGAGTCATAGATATGGCCGTTCCCGCAAACTGCTCTTGTCATGCGCTTTCCTCCTTATAAGCTTATGTTTACATATTTATACATTCCCCTGCGCGGTCATCGCACCTTTATCTCTGTGACCGTGTACGCGGTCTCGCCGCTGAGAACTCCCTTGTAGTAATATAGCTCGTTGAGCATATTCCCGTCGCTGTCATAGGTGTACTTGTGCTCAGACCAGGAGCTTGGCTCGGTTTCGCCGTTGTGATAAGATGCGGAATAGGTCTCATTCCCATAAGCGTCATATTCGTCGACGGACTTATAGGTCCTGCCTGAGACTTCGTAATTGAGATACTGTGTTCTTTTGCCGTTTTCGTTATATGTGTAGTTAGTCCACTCCTCAAGCTCGTTGTTCTCGTCATAGCAGGCTTCGTAGATCTTGTTGCCGTTCCGGTCATATTTGTATTCCTCACGGCCGTCGAATTTCCCGTCATCGGTTTTTATCTCTTCAACGCAGTTGCCTTCCGCGTCATATTTGGATTCATAGACGGTAATGCTATAGACAGTGCCATCGGAATAGGTATCTGTTGACTTTTCATAGATTTCGCGGCCCTGGTCATCGTAGCTGTATTCATAAAGGGAAGTGCTTCCGGTGGAGAATGTCATTAAGTAACTCACCTTTTTCCCGTCCGCGTCATAGACGGCTTCGGTTTTCATGCCCGGGGTCCCGTCACTGTCATATTGACAATGCCTCAGTTCGTTTCCACATTCGTCGTATTCATATATGAAATGAACGTCCAGGGAGCCGTCCGCGTTGTAATGCCAGCTCTCTGTCTCTTCCCCGTACTCATTGTAAGAGTAAATGTAGTAACCTTCCACATCTCCTTCATCGTCGTAGCTGTAATAAGCTGTTCGCAGACTGACCGTTTTTGTCTCCGGCTCAGAAGGCGCTGTTTCCTCTCCCGCGCTGTCCACAAGCAGGGGAGGCTCGGTGAGGATCACGGTGCCCTTGCCCCCGCCGGAGGAATCGCCTCCGGCCGGTGTGCCGCCGCCGGAGGCGCCATCGGCGGACCCGGCCTCCTCGTCGGGCGTCACGGCATTCGCCGCCGTTTCCGCGTCCCTTTCGCCATCGGGCGTCTTCGCGCTGCCGCCGGAGAAGAATCGGATGCCCAGGACCAGCACCAGCACCGCCGCTGCCGCCGCGGCGGCATAGGACCATACGGGGAGCTTCTTTCCGCGCCTCTCCCTGGGATCTGCGTCAGTGTCTTCTTCAGCGTCGTCTGCGCCGCCGTTATCTTCGACCTCGTCATCTCTGCCGGAGCTTTCGGTGAGAGCGGCAATGAAGTCGCCCATATTCTGGAACCTGTCCGGGGGCTGGACCTCCAGGCCCTTGAAGATCGCGTCCTCGATATTGCGCGGGATCGAGACGCCCAGGGCGCTGGGGGCTATGATGGAGTCATCGTCGGCCCTTTCGATGGAGTCGGGAGGGATCCTTCCGGTGACGGCGTAGTAGAGTGTGGCCGCAGCGGAGTACACGTCCGTGTAGGCACCCTGCTTCCCGCGGCGCACGTACTGCTCCTTCGGCGCGAAGCCGTGCTTGAGCACCACGTCCAGACTCTGGCTCCTGTCGCCCACGCTGTAACGGGCGGCGCCGAAGTCCAGAAGCTTGACCGTGCCCGTGTCTGTTATGAATATATTGTCCGGCGTCACGTCCCGGTGGATGATGTTCCTGCTGTGTACCGCCGCCAGTGCCCGCATGACGGGCACCATGATGTCCACGGCCTCCCGCCAGCCGATCCTGCCTCCGCGGTCGCGCAGATACTGCTGGAAGCTTATGCCCTCCACAAAGTCCATGACAAAATACGCCGTGCCGTTTTCCTCAAAATAGCCGTGGATGTTTACAATATTTTCGCTTCCCTTGAATTCGGCAAGCGTCCTGGCCTCCGTAAGGAAGCACTCCTTGCCGTACTGAAAGCTCTCACCCCGTTCACCGGAGTAGGCGGAGACAGTGTGCCCGTCGGAACGGGCGGCAAGAGATTCCGGGAAGAACTCTTTAATGGCCACAAGTCCCTGGGTCTTGTAATCCTGGGCCAGGTACGTGATACCGAACCCTCCCTGGCCAAGAATACGGCCGGTTATGTAGCGCCCTGCAAGGATAGACCCGTGGGGCAGGGCAAACGGATACGTCTCCCGGTCGCGGTCGGGGTCAAACCCGCACGCAGGACACGGCCCGGGTCCTGCAATAACATTTTTAAAACACCCAAAGCATATATCAGACACGCTGATTCCTCCCTCCGGATCTCCCCGCCGGGTCTGACAAAACGTCTTCGGCACCGCGCAATTTTCAAAATATTAATATATTATGACACATTATGTTTGAATTGTCTATACCGTTTCTCTCTTTTTCCCAAAATGAATACTTTAATCATGGAATGTTAACCGGAGAAGTGACAGCCGGACTTGCGTTTGAGGATAAACGCAAGATTTTCGTCAAACCGGACCCTTAATCTCCGTCGGATAGTGGAAGTCCAAACGCTCGCCCACAGAATTCTCAAAAAATATCTGGAGGTATCTACCCATGTCAAATCCGAACTTTCACCTCGAGCAGCCCGACTGCAATCTGATCATCGACTTCTCCGGCCTCACTCATCTACTCCTCGCGCGCCCTGATTCCTCTCGCCCCTCTCTCGACCCCTCCCTCAACACAGCCGAAATCGCCCACGTCCTTTCCCGCATATCCGCTGTCTCCGCCTATCGCTGTAACTCGCTCATTCGCCTTCTCGCCGAAAAGGGAAATCTATGCGAGAAGATGCGTGGATCATTCTCACCAGCCTCGCTCCCACGGTACTGAATCTTGCCCAGGCGCTTCACGTACCTGTCCCCGAGGATATGAGCTTGCGAGGGATGACGAATGGGGATGGAGTGGTTTTGTTGAGAATGGTCGAGAGGAGTGTGAGGGAAGTGGAGGAGTGGATCCAAAGAAACGCCCAGTAACGGCTCTTGCATCTTTCCCGGGGCAGGGGAGTGGCTGGGAAGGCTAAAGACGACGCTTGTTTGTGCAGGCAAAACAAAAGAAATCAATGAAGAAAACTAATTTGTCTCTTTTCCTCGCACTTACCCTTATTCTCGCGTGTGTGTCGGTGTATGCATATGGCAAAGTACCGACTGTCGATGCCACGCGTTATATGTATGCGCTCACAGATGACCACGTTCCATACCAATGGCAGGAATCTGAATATTCTAATACTAATATCCAATCAAAATAAGACATTCACGGCGGTCTTTTTCACGTCATGCTTCGTCAAACGGCTTGGAAATACATACAGTATTCCCTGCGCCGTTTTCCTCGCCTGACGCGAAAAATCCTCGCCGCTCGGTGTCTTCTTTCAATTGGACATTAGTATAACATTGTAATGTTACCGGTTTCGCAAAGAGAATGTGTGGCGGGAAATCTTGAACAGGTCATGTGTGGCGTTACGGTACGAAGTATAATGGAAGGGGATTTTAGCTTTGCCGCGAATTTGCAGAAAATACATCATTCCCCGTGCGAAGGTGGTATAATATATCCGGTCGTACCGCATCATACCCACGTTTCAAAAACATGTCCAAATATTCTGTACCGGAGGAATTAAAAATGAAAGGTGTACATACGAAACATCCCCATCTCTTAACTGCCTGCGTCCTTGTGCTGGCGCTCTCCCTCGCACTCCTCGGCGGCTGTTCTGCCAAGAATCCCACCCCCGACAAGACCGATGGCTCCGAGGTCTCAGCTCCTCAGGACGTCCCTGACGAGTCTGCAAAAGGGCAGGGGAGCGATACCCCCAGCACCGCCCCTGACGATGTCGGCGCCGCCTCTGACGCTGATCCCAGCATGGGTCCCCACGACGCCCCCGACGACTCCTCAACCAATGGGCCCACTGAAGACGCAGACAATTCTCAGGACGCTGAGAACGAAGGGGACGCCGGGGGTGGTGAGACTGCTCCCGACGCAGGTACTTCTGATACTGACTCCGATAAGGACTCTATCATGGCGGCGTATCAGCCCGTTCTGGATGCGTACAGGACCATACTCGCCGAGCACTGGGACGCGGAGACGATTGAGGAGGCCGGAATGAATCGGCTGCTGGCTTATCACAACGACCCGTCGGAGATCGGCTACGTTTTTAAAGACATCAATAACGACGGAACGGATGAACTGCTTGTAGGGGAGCTCGTTGACTGCAATGTTGTTGAAGGCTCTGTAATGGATATCTACACGCTGACGAACAACACTCCGGCCGTCATTGCCAGCGGTGGGGAACGCATCTTGTATACGCTGTGTAAAAGCGGGATCCTGAAGTGCGAGCTATCCGACGGTGCGGCCAATTCGAACACCTGCTTCTATGCGGTGAATCCTGATGGCACGTTTACCCTTGTGGAGGCAGTTGTGTTCAACGGAATGATCGACTCGGAAAATCCCTGGTTCTCCACGACCACGCCGGAAGACACCACATCCTATACGCCCATCTCAGAAGACGATGCGGCACAGATCATGGGGAAGTATACTGCTGTGACGATTGAGTACCAGCATCTTGATGCTGGCCTCGCGGACGAATAATCAGCTTGGAAAAAGGCAGCCACCATCGACCTATTGCCGATGATGGCTGTTGTTTTTTTGTCCTGCGTCCGCCGGTCAAATCATCACTTTTTCACGGTAACCGTCACCCCCCATCTACCCTCCACCCGAATACTGTGAAACAATGTACGGGGAAAACCAGCAGTGCCACGAGACTCTATGGTTCAGCCAGGGAGTCCCGTAGACACGCAGGGAATCCCACGGAACCTCAGAGGATCACAGAGAACAGAGGAAGAACATGGACGAGTTGACAATCCGAGGAGCGGGGAAGATGGCAAATCTGTGCGCGTGGAGTCAGCGGGTAGCGGAGTGCCGAGGGAACGGGATGCCGGTCGCGCAGTGGTGTGAATCGAACGGCATCAGCCGCAAGACGTACTGCAGATGGCAGAAGAAAGTATTTGATGCCACGGTTGGGGAGCGGCGGGAGGAGCCGAAATTTACGGTGCGCATCGGTTCCATTGCGGAAGTGTACACGGGGGCCGACGCGGAGCTGTGGCGGCTGTCGTGAGGGCGCTGACGGTACCGTGCTAATCTTCAGCCTGTGCGGCACCGCTTTTGCGGAGGGCGAGGACACGGCCTTTACGGACGTGAGCGCCGATGCGTGGTACGCCGAGGCCGTGGCCTGGTGCCGC
>CANQKZ010000170.1 GCA_947624585.1 uncultured Oscillospiraceae bacterium
GGTATAGTAACGGTTGTCGTTTTGACTGTAGCTATTATCATAAAGCTGATTATCCAAAAGAAGATAAAGAAACAATAAATCCCCGTTTATCAAAAAGATTTCAAAATGCCTTTGCCAAAGGCATTTTGAAATCACCTTATTGACACGAGCGACGCACAACGCAATTTGACCTCCGCACCCAACACGGGCCCCCAACACCCGCCTACGAAGCGCGACCCAAAACAGAGCCGCCCACCCCCGACACCCGCCAGCGTAAGCGGCCAAGCGAAAGTGATGCTGAGCGTATTCAGTCTACGGCCCGCGCGGATATGGTTCCTCCCGGGCCCCGGATAAGCACCGCGAGAGCCGTCCCGAGATACACGGTACAACCCCGGACAACCACCGCACCCCAACCGGCATTTTCTCTCTTTTGCTTCTTTTCTCTCTTTTGTGCAGCACAACGTGCGGAACAAAAGAGAGAAAAGAAGGACCCCCCGGCAGTCCCTGCCGGACCCCCCGTCCCTTCGGACGGAACCCTAAAAAGGAGCGACCCCCACCATGCCTAAAAAACGCCCTGCCGAAGACTCGGCCGCCAAAAAGAACAACCCCAATGTGATGGGTCTCCACGCCGCCGTCCTGGACCAGGAGATCACCGACACGCTGGAAGTCAACTATATGCCCTACGCCATGTCGGTCATCGTCTCCCGGGCCATCCCGGAGATCGACGGGTTCAAGCCGGCCCACCGGAAGCTGCTGTACACCATGTACAAGATGGGCCTCCTCACCGGCGGGCGGACCAAGTCCGCCAACATCGTGGGCCAGACCATGCGCCTCAACCCCCACGGGGACGCCGCCATCTATGAGACGATGGTTCGCCTCTCCAAGGGCTACCAGGCGTTGCTGACGCCCTTTGTGGACTCCAAGGGCAACTTCGGCAAGGTCTACTCCCGGGATATGTCCTACGCCGCCTCCCGGTACACGGAGGCGAAGCTCTCCGCCATCTGCGCCGAGCTCTTCCGGGACATCGACTCGGACACCGTGGACTTTGTGGACAACTACGACTCCACCATGAAGGAGCCCACCCTCCTGCCCACTACCTTCCCCAACGTGTTGGTGTCCGCCAACACGGGCATCGCCGTGGCTATAGCCTCCAACATATGCTCCTTCAACCTGGAGGAGGTCTGCCGGACGGAGATCGAATACCTCTCGAACCCCGACTGCGACATCATGCAGACGCTCCTGGCGCCGGATTTCCCCACCGGCGGGGAAGTGATCTACGAGCCGGAGGCCCTGCGGGAGGTCTATGAGACGGGCCGGGGGAGCGTGAAGCTCCGGGCCCGCTGGCGGTTCGACAAAAGGGAGAACCTCATTGAAATCTACGAGATCCCCTACACCACCACCGCCGAGGCCATCATGGACAAGGTGGAGGACCTGGTGAAGACCGGCAAGCTCCGGGAGATCTCCGATATGCGCGACGAGACGGACCTTTCGGGCCTGAAGCTCACCGTGGACTTAAAGCGCGGCGTGGACCCGGAGAAGCTGATGGCCAGGCTCTTCAAGCTGACCCCCCTCCAGGACGCCTTCGCCTGCAACTTCAATATCCTCATCGCCGGTACCCCCAAGGTCATGGGCGTCCGGGAGATTTTGTCCGAGTGGACCGCCTGGCGCATGGACTCCGTGCGGCGGCGGGTGTTTTCAGACCTGACAAAGAAGAAGGACCGGCTCCACCTGCTCCGGGGGCTTGGAAAAATACTGCTGGACATCGACAAGGCCATCCGTATCATCCGCGAGACGGAGGAGGAGCGGGAGGTGGTGCCCAACCTGATGATCGGCTTCGGCATCGACGAGACACAGGCCGAGTTCGTGGCGGAGATCAAGCTGCGGAACATCAACAAGGAGTACATCCTGAAGCGCCTGGAGGACATCGAGAAGCTGGAGGCGGAGATCGCGGACCTGGAGGACATCCTCCAGAGCCGCCGCCGCGTCAAGACCATCATCAAAAAGGAGCTGGAGGCGGTCATCAAGAAGTACGCCGAGCCTCGGAAGACCCGGATCGTCTACCCCCACGAGATCGTGGAGGCGGAGGAGGAGCCGGAGGCAGAAGACTACCCGGTCACCGTGTTCTTCTCCAGGGGCGGGTATCTCAAGAAGATCACCCCCCAGTCCCTGCGCGGCTCCGGCGAGCAGAAGTACAAGGAGGGAGACGGCCTGCGGTGCTCCTTCGAGGCCAAAAACTCCTCGGAGCTCCTGGTCTTCACCGACCGGTACCAGTGCTACAAGACCCGCCTTTCCGAGATCCCCGACACCAAGGCGTCCGCCTTGGGCGTCTACCTGCCCACGCAGCTGAAAATGGACGAGGGGGAGAGCGCCCTCTACGTGTGCGACCCGCTGGACTACTCCGCCAGCCTCCTTCTGATGTTCGAAAACGGCAAGGCGGCCCGCATTGAGCTTGCTGGGTTCGAGACAAAGACCAACCGGAAGAAGCTCACCTCCGCCTACTCCGACAAGAGCCCGCTCGTGGGCTTCATGCCCCTCTACGAGGACTGCGAGGCCGCCGTCTACACCTCCGACGGCCGGTGCGTGGTGTTCCAGACGGCGCTCCTGGCGCCGAAGCCCACCAAAAATACCCAGGGCGTCGCGGTGGTGACGCTGAAGAAGAACAGGACCGTGACGGAGCTGCGCAGGCTCTCCGACACCGGTATCGGGAACGCCTCCCGCTATCGCGTCCGCTCCCTGCCCGCCACCGGGGCCCTCCTGCGGGAGGAGGACCGGGAGGAGCGGCAGCTATCCTTGCTTTCGGGTGATGAAAATGCGTAAGATCGCGGTATTTCTCACGCTTTTTGCCCTCATCGCGGCGCTGCCCGGATGCGGGACGCTGCTGAAGGGGGACTACACCTCCTCCCGGGACCATGTGGGCCCGCCGGAGGAGAACGGCGACGACACGGAACCGACCTTCGAAGCCGCCAACTACACTCAGCTTTTGGAGGCGGTGGAGTCTCTGATCTCCCAGGGCGCCGAAAGGGGCGTGATCCGCGCCTCCGGTTACACGGGCAAGCTGGAGTCCGACCTGGCCGACGCCTGCCGGGAGGCGTCCACCAACACGGTCCTGGGGGCGTACTGTGTCTACTTCATAAACTACAGCCTGAACAGGCTGGTGTCCTACTACGAAGCCAGCGTGTCCGTCATCTACCGCCACACCACCGAGGAGGCCGCCGGGATCCCCGTCTGCGACGGACCGGAGTCTTTGGAAGGGCTCTTGGTGGAGGGAATGTCCTCCCGCGCCGAGAGGGTCACCGTGAAGGTGGAGAACAGCTCCGTCACCGCCGAGACCGTGGCGGAGTGCGTGGAGGACGCATACTACTCCAACCCCGCCTCCATCCTCTACATCCCCACCTATACCATGACCTCCTACCCGGAGGAGGGGAGGGAGCGGATCCTGGAGATCGTCTTCACCTACCCCTACGCCACCCCCACCGTGGAGCAGCGCCGGAAGAACCTGGAGCGAAAGGCGGAGGAGATCACCGCCGCCGTCCCCCAGGGGACCGTGATGGAGCGGCTCATGGTCCTGGCCGAATACTTCCGGGAGAACGTGGAGTACGACGGCTCCGTGGACGCCTCCGATGCCCAGGCCCGGCGCTACAGCGCCATGACCGCCTACGGGGCCCTGGATCAGGGCAAGGCGGCGGGGGAGGGGTACGCCATGGGCCTGAAGGTGCTGTGCGACCTTTTGGACATCGAATGCCAGGTGATCCGGGGGCGGTATAACAACATGGACCACGCCTGGAACCTGGTGCGCATGGACAACGGAGAACTGTACCATGTGGACATGACCGTATTCGACCCGGCGGGCGCGCCTGTACGAAACGACGACCAGCAGCGTTACGCCGGTTTTTGGTGGGACGCCACCCTCTACCCCTGGTGCTCCGGCCCATCCCTCTACGGCCCGGAGTACGACCCGCCCGCCGACAACCCCGGCCCTCTCTATCCCCCCGCCGGGTGGGTCACCGGCGACACCGGCGCATCCGACCATAGCGCGGAAGGGACAGGCGGCGGAGAAAGCGCCGGATAAAAAATTTAAAAAATTTCGATTTCCCCCTTGACAAACCGGAGCGGAACCGCTATAATAGGCAACGTTCCGCGCGGCCTTAGCTCATCTGGTAGAGCGCCACCTTGCCAAGGTGGAGGTAGCGAGTTCGAGCCTCGTAGGCCGCTCCATAACGAAAACACCAGCCCTCCGGCTGGTGTTTTCGTTATGTGGAGCAATTCTTTCAATTCGAGGGGACCCTGGCGGTTCCCCTCGAGCCCTCCTCTCTCCGATGACCTACACGTTTGCCTTTTTGGGGGAAATGGCTCACTGCACAATGAACCGTGGCGCCTGACGCGAAAAAACGTCAGATTTCCGCTTGACACCGGGGGGAAAAAGAGATATCCTGTTATGGTACAATGACTTTATTTGTACAAAACGTTAAAGAAACAAATTTTCGGAAGGAAGAGACGATCAAATGAAAAAGCTTTCTAAAACGCTGGCTGTCATTCTGGCGCTCAGCATGATCCTGGTCTTCGCCGTCTCCTGCGGGGACAGCGCAAGCACCACGGGCACCGGGGACAAGACCGACGCCTCCGGCGCCACCGAGCCCGCCGACACCGGCGCGGATACCGGGACCACCGAGCCCGCCGACACCGGCGACAAGACCGACAACGCCGAGCCCGCCGATACCGGCGACAAGACCGATGACACCGGCGACGCCGCTTCTGACGGCGAGACCTACACCGTGGGCATCTGCCAGCTGGCCCCCCATGTGGCCCTTGACGCGGCCACCCAGGGCTTCAAGGACGCCCTCACCGAGGCTCTCGGCGACAAGGTGACCTTCGACGAGCAGAACGCCGGAGGCGAGGACGCCAACTGCTCCACCATCGTGGGCGGCTTTGTGGCCAACAACGTGGACCTGATTCTTGCCAACGCCACCAGCCCCCTGCAGACCGCCGCTGCGGCCACCGCCGACATCCCCATCCTGGGTACCTCCATCACCGACTACGCCACCGCCCTGTCCATCTCCGACTGGACCGGCACCGTGGGCGGCAACATCTCCGGCACCTCAGACCTTGCCCCACTTGACCAGCAGGCCGAGGTCCTCCACGAGATGTTCCCTGACGCCAAGAACGTGGGCCTTCTCTACTGCTCCGGCGAGCCCAACTCCATCTACCAGATCACCGTTATCCGGGGGTATCTGGAGGACATGGGCTATACCTGCACCCCCTACGCCTTCACCGACGTCAACGACCTGCCCTCCGTCACCCAGAATGCCTGCGACGACTCTGACGTGATCTACGTCCCCACTGACAACACCGCCGCCAACAACACCGAAACCATCGCCAACGTGGTCCTGGCCGCCGGTACCCCTGTGGTGGCCGGTGAGGAGGGCATCTGCTCCGGCTGCGGTGTGGTGACCCTCTCCATCAGCTACTACGACCTGGGCTACACCACCGGCCAGATGGCGGCCCAGATCCTGACCGGTGAGGCCGACATCTCCCAGATGCCCGTCCAGTTCGCGCCCCAGGTGACCAAGAAGTACAACGCCGCCAACTGCGAGGCCCTGGGCATCACGCTCCCCGAGGGCTATGAAGCCATCGCCTGACGAGATCTGAAAACACAGCGGGAGGAGTCCCTTCTCTTCCCGCTGATTTTCCGTATATAAAGGAGGAAACCCATGAGCTTTCTCAGCTCCTTTCTGAACTCTCTCCCCGCCGCCCTGGCCCAGGGACTTGCCTGGGGCATCATGGCCATAGGCGTCTATATCACCTACCGCATCCTGGACATCGCGGACCTGACCGTGGACGGCTCCCTTGCCACCGGCGGCGCTGTGGCGGCTGTGCTGATCACCATGGGCTGGAACCCCTGGTTGGCCCTTCTGATGGCCCTCATCGCGGGGATGCTGGCGGGGCTCATCACCGGGCTCCTCCACACCGCCTGCGGGATCCCCGCCATTCTGGCGGGCATTCTGACCCAACTGGCGCTGTATTCCATCAACCTGCGCATCATGGCGGTCAATGACATCCTGACCCTGGGGGACGCCGCCGCCAGGACGAAGCCCACCCTGGCGCTGAACCCCGACCGGAACGCCCTGCTGCTCTCCTCCCGGTATGTCCGGGAGTTTGCCCTTCGCAACCCCCTGCTCCTGCTGGTCGTCGCCGTGGCGGTGATCATCGGACTGCTCTACTGGTTCTTCGGCACGGAGCTGGGCTCCTCCCTCCGGGCCACCGGCGCCAACGCCCATATGGCCCGGGCCCAGGGCATCAACACCGACGTGGCGAAGGTCCTGGGGCTGGTGGTCTCCAACGGCCTCGTGGCCGTGTCCGGGGCCCTTCTGGCCCAGTACTCCGGCAGCGCCACCATCGACATGGGGCGTGGCGCCATCGTCATTGGCCTTGCCGCCGTCATCATCGGTCGGGTGCTCTTCAAGAAGATCTTCCAGAACTTCGCGTTGAAGCTCCTGGCCTCCGTCATCGGCGCAATCATCTACTACACGGTGATCACCCTGGTGCTCCGCCTGGGGCTGGAGTCCACGGACCTGAAGCTCCTGACCGCTACCGTGGTTGCTGTGTTCCTGGCGATCCCGCATTTGAAAAAGAAGTATTTCACCAAGGTACACACAAAGGAGGACAAGAGCCATGCTTG
>CANQKZ010000171.1 GCA_947624585.1 uncultured Oscillospiraceae bacterium
CGGCGGCACGGAGATCACCGGCACCTGGGCGTGGCAGAAGCAAAACGACACCTATCCCAAGCCCTCCGACGAAAACCCCAACCATGTGGTGGTCTTCACGCCCAACGAGCCCTACAAGGGCAACTTTGAGACTTCCACACTCCAAAAGACGGTAACCATCACCGTCAACAAGAAAACGCTGACGCCCAGCATTAACACGGTTGCGAGCATTGACCAGTTCAGCGGCGATACAGGCACCACGGGGACCTTGACGCTCTCCGGCGCGGTGCTTGACGACTCACCCACGGCGACAGGGACATTCAACTTCGACACGGCCACCGCCGGGGAGAACAAGTCCGTCACCGTCACGGACATCAAGCTGGACGGCAGCTGGGGCGACAATTATGAGCTGTCTGTCGACCACTTGAACGGAGTGGCCACCAACGCGTCCATCGGCAAGCGCGTGGTGGAGCTTGAGTGGAAACTGAATGACGCAGGTAACTTCACCGTGATTTACTCCAGCCAGCCGGTCAACGTCACCGCAGCGGTGACGAATCTGGTGACCAGCTACCCCTGCACCGTCACCGTCACGAACGGGGACAAGATCGACGCGGGGACCTATACAGCCACAGCGAAGCTCAGCGACGAGGACAACTACACCCTGCCTACAGGCGGGAACGAGCAACAGAAGTACACCATCGAAAAGTCCGTGGTGACCTTTACGGAAACGAACGGCACCACCACCTACGACACGAACCCCCATAAGGTCATGCTGGAGAATTCCACCACCGGAGACGCACCGAAGCTTACAGAGGGCAATTACACCGTGCACTACGCCGCGAGCGGACAGGACTTTGAAACCGGCGCTGAGGCAGAGACTAAAGCCGGCGAGTATGACGTTTATGTTAAGCTGTCGGATGAGACGTTCAAAAACTATGAGTTTACGGACAAAGCGCAGACTTACAAGGTCGGCACGCTGAAAGTGGAACAGGCGAGGCTTGATTTGACTGTTGTGCCCGTCACCATCACCTACGGCGACGCGCTGACGAACGATCTGCTTAGCGAAAGCACGGCGAAGATCGAGGGCGGAGCGACCATCCCCGGCACTTGGGCTTGGGAAAAAGTGGGCGAGTATCCCACTGTGGCGAATAGCAAATCGACCAACTACAAGGTGACCTTCACGCCGGATTCGGATTACGTTGGCAACTTTGTGGAGGACACTCTGAGCACGGAGATTACAATCACCGTCAACAAGTATGAGCTGACGCCGGTGGTCGTGGCAAGCTCCGTGACCGGCAAGATCTATAACGGGAATACGGACGTCACGGGCGGTGCGCTTGAGTTTGAGAATATGGAGCTGTTCAGTAACGCTCCGTTCAATGACACTCGGCCCACAATAAGCGGGACCTTTGCCTACACCGGCAAGGACGCTGGGACGAAGACGGTAGACGTGACGGGCATCGAGTTTGATAAGAACGGCGACAATTATTCACTCAAAACAACCGAAATAAATAACGCGACCGTTGACGGCGCGATCGAAGCAAAGGAGGTCACTCTCAGCTGGGCGCTTGACGGCGAGGCTGAGCTGACCACGGGCTACACCGGCACGGAGCACACCGTTACCGCCGAAGCAACGACAGGCGTGGGCGGTGAGACGGTCAACGTGACGGTCACGGGGGGCGTACAGACAAACGCCGGGAACTATACGGCGACGGCCTCCGGGCTGACGAACGGTGATAACGGCGGCCTTGCGGCCAACTACAAGCTCCCGTCCGGCGTGACGCAGGAGTACATCGTCACCCCCGCCCCGGTGAGCTTCACCATCGGCGCGGAGGAAAAGGTCGACTGGGCCACAAGGGGTGAGACAAATGCCGACCCCAACCCGGACGGCTATGTCGTCGCGGAGGATACAACTCCAGATGACTGGACTGATCACGCGCTTTCCATGACCTACGACAGCTATGCCCACAATGCCAACGTGGCCCAGACGGCGGGCGAGACGGTCGAGATCGTGGCAGGGGCAACTAACAGCTATACCGTGACATACAGGAAGGACGGCGCCGGCGTGGACCTTGCCGAGATTCGCGACGCCGGAACGTATGAGATTTGGGTGACCCTCACCCCGACGGAGGACAACGTCTACAACTACGCTTTCACCGGCCACGAGGGAGATTGGGCCCTGAAAATCGGCGCCATAACCGTGGAGCCCTACGAAACCGCCGTTTCCTGGACTCATCTGAAATACGTTTACCACGGTCACACCATGCACCCCAACATACGGATCCTGAGCCCATTTAAGCAAGACGATTTGCAGATGTCCGGCGGCCTGCCGCAAGACTTCGACCACGAGCATCCCGAAGCGTACACCGGGGACTATTTGGTGGCCTTTGCCGAAACAGGCGATTCCATTGTTGGCAGCTACACGGTGACAGCGGAGCTCTACGGCAAGAATGCCGGGAACTACATCGTCACCGATCCTACTGAAGACGTGACTATCATCTCCGCCCCGGTGACGATCCTTGTGGGCGACAATACGTGGGTGGTGCAGGAGGGCGGCACACTCAGCCGCAACACTGTGACCCTGCGTCCCACCTGGGGAACGGTCACGGCCGCGCCGGACCAGGACGAGGGTACCGACCATCAGTACCCGGCCGCCGGGTCTGCCATCACAGCGGCGCTGGATTTGACCATTGAATACCGGAAGGACGGAGAAACGATCGTGGGTGCTCCCACCGAACCGGGTACCTATGAGGTTTGGGTCACCATCGGCAACAAAAATTTCCGTCACTCCGCCGCCACTGACGGCACGTCCCATAATGTGGGTAAGCTCGTCGTCACAGACAGGCCGGAGGGCGTCAGCACCTATACAGTCACCTTCGATCCCGGCTATGAGGGTGCCCCCACCGGCCCTGCAGAGCTTACAGGCGTTTTTGCCAACCAGACGGTGGTGATCCCGCCCATCAGCGGTGAGAACGAGGACGGGACAAGGTATGATTTGACCCGACAGGGTTACAGCTTCCTTGGGTGGAGCTATGACGGGCGTATCTATCAGCCAAACGAGGAGCTCTATATGCCCGCCGCCAACGTGACATTTACGGCTGAGTGGACTGACGCTGTAGCTCTCAACGGCCAGATCCTGCGGGAGAGCGGGTCCGGCGACCCTGTTCCTGTCAACGGGGCTTCCGTGGTCCTGAAGCGCGGCTCGGAGGAGGTCGCGGAGACCGTCACTGACCGGAACGGAGCCTTTGACTTTGGTCGGATCACTCCAGGCATCTATAATCTGGAGGTCACCTGGGAAAACGGCAGCGTCGCCAGGATCGTCAAGACCTTCCTGGTAGTGCTGGAGGACAGCGACATCATAGGTGGTGAGTACATCCTTCCCGATGTGGCCCTGAACACCGTTGTCGAAGTGATGCCCGGCATTACGGCTGCGGTGGATATGGGCGGGATCGTTTCCGGCGAGGACATCGCTGATGTCTACACATCAGAGGATAGAGAGACTGTTCGGAGCGGCGGTACTGTAGAGTTCAAAATGAGCATTTCCGGCGCCGAGCTCACCCCGGAACAAACACAGGAGATCCCGGTGTCAGAGGACCGGATCGGTATGGCGCTGGATCTGGAGCTCTCAAAGACCGTGTCAAAACGCGGCGGCGGTCCCATAGAGACTGACATTCACGACACAAAGATCCCTGTCTCCACAGCCATCCACCTCCCCGCTGAGCTTCAGGGCAAGAGCGGCTATACCGTCTACCGCTTCCACGACATGGACGGCGACGGTAAGGCGGAAATGCAGACCATCACCGCCTCGCCCAACAGCGACGGCGAGTATCTGAAGGTCATCCGGGACGGCACGGCCATCGAGCTGAACGCCAAGTTCTATTCCACCTATGTGCTGACCTGGGTTCAGAGCTCGGGCAATGACACCGTCTATCGGGTGGAGCTCCCGGCAGAGGCGGCACACGGAAAAGTCACTTCAGACCGCAGATCCGCGGCGGCCGGGCACAAGGTCACTCTGACAATCGAGCCTGATGAGGGGTATCATCTGGATTCGCTCATCGTCACCGACCGGAACGGAAAGCAACTGGAGCTCACCGACAACGGCGACGGGACGTGCACCTTCACCATGCCTCACGGCAAGGTCACAGTGAATGCGGAGTTTGTTCGGTGCGGCTCTTTGGACTTCACCGATTTGGACGTGACGGCGTGGTATCACGACTACTCCGATTATGTCATTGCCAACGGCCTGATGCAGGGCATCGGCGGCAATCTGTTCGATCCCAACGGGACGGTCACCCGCGCTCAAATGGTCATGGTTCTGTGGAATTTGCGCAATAAGCCCGTGGTCAACTATTACATGACCTTCTCAGATGTCAGCGAGGAAACGTGGTACGCCGAGGCCGTCCGCTGGGCCGCGAGTGAAGGTGTTGTGGAGGGCTATGGCGACGGGAAGTTCGGTCCCGATGACCCCATCACACGCGAGCAGATGGCCGTCATGATTTACCGCTATGAGCAGAAGTACGGCGACGGCGGATTCACCGGAAGTTGGATGTACCGTCTGCCCTTCACCGACCTCGACAGGATATCCGATTGGGCTTTTGAGGCGGTCGCGTGGTGCAATATGAACGGGGTCGTCACCGGCAAGGATAACAGCGTATTTGATCCCAAGGGCTCCGCCAGACGCAGTGAGATAGCCGCAGTTCTCACGCGCTACTCCAAAATGACTGTAAAGTAAATCGGGTAGGAGGCCCCCAACGGGGCCGACCTCCCACACCACCGTGCATACGGTTCCGTACACGGCGGTTCAATCGCATAAGTGCAGGGACTCGCACCTGTCGGATAGGCTATTATAGTATCCGGCTTGTGCGAGTCTCTCGTTTGTAATGGTGTGGGTAAGTATACCGCTTCCGGCTACTGCCCAATATCCTTTTCGTAACTGCCCAACAATCCCCCGCCTCCCAAAAGTCTCCCAAGTGTGAGATAATAAGCTCAAAACCTGCAATTGCAGAAAAAGAGCAAGCGAAAAAACTCACCAGGGAGGTCAACAAAAATGACAGACGCATTATCAGTACGCAGAGAATACCGCCTGCAAGAGTGGGCAAAAATCGTGGCGCGGTGCCGGGAGAGCGGGATGAGCAACCGGGAGTTCTGCCGGGAAAACGGGATCCCGGAGAAGACCTTTTACTACCGACTCCGCCAGCTTCGGGAGGCGGCGATCGATCAGGCGCCGAGGCTGGTGGAGCTTGAGGACCCGGCAGCTCCGAAAGAGGGGTTGCTGCACTTCCGGTTCAGGGGCTCCAGCCTTGAGCTACCGGAGAACGTAGACATGAATGCCCCGGCGGCTCTGTTGAGGTCCATCCAGTCATGTTAGACATGAGCCAGGTTCGGAACTACTACATCGCGGTGGGATACACAGACCTGCGGCGAGGGATCGACAGCCTGGCGGCCATCGTACAACTGCAGTACGGGCAGGAGCTGCGCGAGGACAGCCTGTTCCTGTTCTGCGGCCGGCGCACGGACAGGATCAAGGCGCTGTACTGGTCGGGCGACGGGTACATCCTGCTGTACAAGCGTCTGAGCAACGGGAATTTCCAGTGGCCGCGCACAGAGGTGGAGCTGAGAAAACTGGATGCCAGGGAGTTCCGGGGGCTGATGGAGGGGTTGAAGGTCAAGTAGCCGAAGGCCATCAAAAAGGTTGCGAAAAAAGGACTTATTCTGAAGAAAATACTGTACAAATCACCGCTTTTATGGTATAATTAGTACCATAAAGGCGGTGAGATTTTTGGCAGGCGCAGAGAGAAACGAGCTTCTTGAGACGATCAAAAATCTCACTGTGCAGTTGGAAAAAACGGTGGCGCAGCTGGAAAAAGTAACGGCTGAAAACGCCGCGTTGCGCCGCAAGCTGGAGCGCATGAACGAGCTTCTTCTGAACGCCCAGCAGGCGAGATTCGGGCAGTCCAGCGAGAAGAAGAAATATGTGCTGCCAAACTCTGAACAGTTGATACTAATCCCTAGTCAAAACAAGACAATATCCATTCGCGTCCAGTAATGTTGCGGACCACCTCAGCAGACAACCCGTTGATCACATCACAGAGCCGGTCAATAACCTTCTCCAGCGTGGCGAACACCTCATTCCTGAACCCTTTCTTACGAAGCTCCTTCCAAATCTGCTCAATGGGATTCATCTCCGGCGTGTACGGAGGGATAAAAAACAGGCGTATGTTCTCGGGGATTTGCAGTGTTTGGGACTTATGCCACGCTGCTCCGTCGCAGCACAGAACGATCTTTTCTTCCGGATACTGCTCAGAAAGATGCTTGAGGAAAATATTCATACACGCACTATTGCAGTACGGCAAAACGAGAAAGCTCGATTCGCCCGTCAACGGTTCCACCGCGCCGTAAGCATAACGGTATTCCCGGACGTGATGGCAGGGAACCGTCGGCCTCACGCCTTTTTCACACCAGCAATACTTCGGCTTGTTGATACGCCCGAAGCCCGCCTCATCCTGGAACATCAGGCGTACGTTCTCTTTTGTGGAAAACTCCTCCGCTACAGCTGCTTTAATTTTTTTGAGGTCTCGATGACCTCCTCGCTTGCCTTTTTCGGATGTTTGCTCCTCGGCATGACCTTC
>CANQKZ010000172.1 GCA_947624585.1 uncultured Oscillospiraceae bacterium
ACCCAGCCGCCCAGACCGAACCGGTCCCGGAGCCACACGGACCCCAGCACGCACAGCACGATAGGCGCCGCGATCCCGAGGCCCAGCTGGGTGAGCCAGACGATATTTTTCAAAAATCCAAAGCCTTTTTTCATGCGATCTCAACACCACAATTCAAATATCAAGTCTATCACATCTCCGGGGCTTTGTCAAGGAAGTTTGTGGGAGCCTGGGAGCCGTTCCGGGAATCATAAAAGAAAACCGCTTGACAGACAAGCGGCGGAGGGGTATAATAAGCTTAGGCAAGGAAAGAGGGAGCGGCAGAACGCCTTCACCTGACAGCCTGGCCCGAAGAAATCGTGTTCTTTATCTTTACTGCAACAAATCTGTCACAGCAAAGAATAAGACCGTTCGCTATGGGTCAGCGGCGGTCTTTTTCTTTATCCTTTACGACCTGAAGCTGAAAGGTAAACCTATAGCCCCGGCGGTGAAAGGTAAATGTAAAATACATCTACACACCCCCTCCTTTCGGAAAGAGTGGCCAGACCGTCGTTTGTCGGTTCCGGCGCCTGCCGCACCCTCCGCCCCTTGCGGGACTGGTCGTATTATACCGCGTGAGGCGAAACTCGTCAACATTTTCCCCGAAAGCCCCTCCTTTTGGAGGGGCTTTCGGGCGGTTTGGGTTATTTGTTTTCCACGACCCAACGGTAGAGGAAGGTGAGCATTTGGGCGCGGGTGACGGGGTCTTCGGGGTAGAAGAGGCCGTCGTTGGCGCCCTGGGCGATGGGGACCTTCTGCTTGACGGCCCAGGCGACGGGGGCGGCGTAGTGCTTTTCGGCGGGGACGTCCGGGAAGGTGTTGGTAACGGTGACGGCGGGCTCCTTGGCGGCGCGGTAGATGAAGGTCATGGCGTCGCCGCGCTTGACCGTCTCGTTGGCGCCGAAGACGGTGGGGGTGATGCCTTTGGCGATCTCCTTCTCATAGGCCCAGCAGATGGCCTTGAAGTAGGGAGCCGAGGGGTCCACATCCGTAAAGGGGACGGAGGTAATCGTCGGCTCGGGAGCGCCCATGGCCTTCCAGAGCATGTCCACCACCTCCCAGCGGGGGCAGGGGATCTCGGCGCCGAAGGCGACGGTGCTGACGGAGTCGGCGTGTCCGTTTTCCACGGCCCAGTCAATGGCCGCGGCGTAGGGCCCGACCATATTCACGTCCTGATAGTAGATTGCAAGATCCGGGCATTCCTCGAAGATCAAGGTAAAATTGGCGCCCTCGTAAGCGTCGCCGGCCCTGCCGCCGGCCTCTTCCCATTGCTCCTGGGTGCCGCCGTAGAAGACATAGCCGAGAAAGGAGCAGCCATTGAAGCAGTTATCCCACACGGAAACAATACTGGCGGGGAGGCACAAGGACTGGAGGCTCTTACATCCCCGGAACGCGTTGGTAATATACTCGACCCCGTAGGGGATCGATATGAAACTGAGGCTGGTGCAGTCGTGAAACGCGTGCGCTCCGATCCAAGTGACATTTTCGGGGATCGCTATGGAGGTGAGACTGGAACATCCGTAAAACACGCTACGGTCGATTTCTTCCACAGATCCGGGAATGACCACGCCGTCCAGGCTTGAGCAGCCATTAAACAGTCCGTAGGGAAGCATTTTTATGCCTCTGGGGAGCACGGCGCTTTTCAGGTTTACGCAGTTGGCAAAAGCGGAGGCTCCGATGGACGTGACATCGTCGGGGATGATTACGCTGGTGAGGCCGGCGCAGCTGTTGAAGGCGCTGACTGCAATGGTGGTGACGCCATAGGGGATCAGGTAGGTGCCCAGGTTTTTCCCGGCGGGGACAGCGAGCAGGGTCGTTTCGTCGGCGGTAAAGAGGATGCCGTCCCGGGAGAGGTACCGGGTGTTCCCGCTCTCCACGTTGATCGCCCGGAGCTTGCCGCAGCCGGAGAACGCGCCGGTTCCGATGCTCTCGACGGTGGCGGGGATGGACACCTCCGTAAGGCTGGAACAGCTTGAAAAGGCAGAGTCCCCGATGTGGGTGACGCCGGCGGGGATGGTCATGCTCTTGAGGCCGGAACAGCCATAGAATGCGTTCGATCCGATGTCGGTGACGCCGGGGGAGATGGACACCTCCGCCAGGTTGGGGCAAAATTCGAAGGCATAGTCCCCAATGGTGGTGACGGAGGCGGGGATGGTCACGCTCTTGAGGGCGTCGCAGTAGCTGAAGGCCTCGGTTCCGATTTCGGTAATGCCGGCGGGAATGGTCATCTGCGTCAGGCTAACGCAATACGCGAAAGCGTTCTTCCCAATGGTGGTGACGGAGGCGGGGATAGTCACGCTCTTGAGGGCGTCGCATCTGTTGAAGAGCCCGGCGCTGATTTCGGTGACGCCGGCGGGGATGGTCAGGCTCGTCAGCTTCTCGCAGTTTCCAAACGCCCCTGCCCCGATGGTGGTGACACTGGCGGGGATGGTCAGGCTCGTCAGATTTTTGCAGTCTGAAAACGCCCCCACTCCAAGGGCGGTGACGCTGGAGGGGATGGTGATCTGCGTCAGGCCGGAGCAGTACTGAAAGGCCCGGTCACCAATACGGGTGACGGAGGTGGGAATGGTCACGCTGGTCAGAGAAAAACAGTCGTCAAAAACCTCAGTTTCGATCTCGGTGATGCTGTCCGGGATGACTATGCTTGTCAGGCCGCAGTCGGAAAAGGCTCCTTCCCCGATGCTCCTGACAGAATTGGGGATGGACACGCTTCTCAGCTTGTAGCACGAGCGGAACGCTTCCTTCCCAATGCTTGTAACGCTGTTGGGGATAACGACGCTGGTCATGGCATGACAATCTTTCAGCGCGCGATCTCCGATGGTCGTGATGCCGTCGGGGATGACGACCGAGAGGATATCTCCCTTCGAGCCGGTGACGGTTTTGGTGGACCAATCGATGTAAATGGTGCCGCCCTCCACCGGATAGGCGGTCTCGTTGCCGCTGGCCATGGCCACGGGGGCGAGGGCCAGGAGGAGGGTGAGGATGAAAAGAGCGGTGAAAAGCTTTTTCATGGGGGTCCTCCTTTTAAGTTATTTGTTCTCCACGATCCAGCGATAGAGGAAGGTGACCATCTCGCCGCGCTTGACGGTTTCCTCGGGCAGGAAGACGCCGTTGGCGCCGGTGGTGATGGGGCTCTTCTGGCTGACGGCCCAGGCGACGGGAGCGGCGTAATACTTATCCACGGGCACGTCCGGGAAGGTGGCGGTGACGGTGACGGCGGGCTCCTTGGCGGCGCGGTAGAGGAAAGTCATGGCATCGCCGCGCTCGACCGTCTCGTTGGTGCCGAAAATGGTGTCCCGGATGCCCCTGGCGATCTTCTTCTCATAGGCCCAGCAGATGGCCTTGAAGTAGGGGGCCGCGGGGTCCACATCCGTAAAGGGAACGGAGGTAATCGTCGGCTCGGGGGAGCCCATGGCCTTCCAGAGCATGTCCACCACCTCCCACCGGGGGCAGGGATCGGTGGTCCCGAAGACGGAAGCGCTCTTGGCGTCGGCAAATTTGTTGTCCACGGCCCAGTTGACCGGGGCTTTGTTCCAATCCGCAAGGTCGGTGAAGCCGGCGGGAGCGGCGAAGTCGAAGGTCAGCTTGTAGAAGCCGTATTTGCCGTTTTTCTCGAAGGGCATGATGTCGCCGGGCGTGACGGAGGAGGAGAGGCTGTCCGTCGTCCCGTCATAGTAGGGGAAGTAGGCGGAGATGGGAAGGCTTTCGCTGCCCTCGATGGCGGGGAGGACGCCGTTCACAGGGGTGGTCGCCACAAGGTATCCCTTGCCGATGTCCCCGTCATAGACGACCGCCGCGCCGATATCGCCAATGGAACCAACGGAACCGACAGCGAGGATATTTTTCGCCGTGCCGCCGCCGGGAAGGCCGATGGAATAGCTTTTGCCCGAGGCGTCGAGGAGGCACCACTTGCTACCCTTTCTGGCGGCGGCAAAGCCCTGGCCGAAGCTTCTCAGGAGATCATACTCCGGGGGAATGGCTTCGGTCATGGTCTTCTGGGACACCGCGCCGAACTTGCCGCCCTTATTAACGACCCACAGGCCGTCGCCGAAGGTCTCGCCGTCGAAGTAATAACGGAAGCCATTATAGATGGGCTGAACGACCCACTTGCCGGTGGCGTAGTCGATAAGGCCATACCGGTAGGTCGTGTTCGCCCAAGTGTCGACCACCCGGGCCGCGCGGATATAGCCCTTGCTGTCGGGAGCGCTGAACTCATCTAAATAAATGAGATCTTCATCGGTCATGTTCGACTCTATCTTGTCGGTAAAATCCTTCACGATGTGGCCGGTCTTGTCCATCAGGTAGCAGACACAGGGACCGTATCCCACGAGATACATGGGGATGAGGCCGTTGACGCAAATATCGGCGGGAAAGGTATCATAAATCCAGACCGGCTCATCGTCACCATAGGAGTTAAAATCGACGAAGAAGGCGAGCGAGCTCTCTTCGCATTTATTCATCAGCGCCTTCAATTCGGCGTCGTTGGGCGTGATCTGCCGGCCGTTTGCGGCGAACGCGCCGCTCCCGACGACCAGCACGCCGCCCCAGACGCGAAGATTCGATTGATCTTCCAGGTTTTCCAGGTCGTAGACGCCAAAGGGGTAATCCTTGTTCGAATCGTCAGAGTGCACCGTCAGAGGGGTCTCCTTGCCGGCGGTGTCGATGAGGTAAAGGATGTAGCCGCCGATCTCTTCGGCGCCGAGGGTACTGAACTCCCTGTTCGCCTCGTACCGGGCCACAACGGCATAGCCCTCGTTGAACTCACCGGCGTAGTCATACTTGAAATCGATGACCGTCTTGCCGGTCTCGTCGATGTAGCCCCACTTGCCGTCCTTCTTCACGGCGGCGAGGCCCTCGTAGAAGTACCCGGCGGCGTCGTAGGTCGGTTCCACGAGGGTAGTCACCGTCACGGACGGGGCCTTTTCCCCCGCCGCGGAGGCGGGGACGCCCAGCGCCGCGGGGGCGAGGGCCAGGATGAGGGTAAGCGCTAAAAGAGACGCGAGAAGCTTTTTCATAGGGGGGTCCTCCTTTTGTTATTTATTCTCTACGACCCAGCGGTAGAGGAAGGTGACCATCTGAGCACGGGTGACGGGGTCCTCGGGGTAGAAGCGGCCGTCGTTGGCGCCCTGGGCGACGGGGACCTTCTGGTTGACGGCCCAGGTGATGGGGGCGGCGTAATATTCGCCCACGGGGACATCGGGGAAGGTGGCGGTGACGGTGACGGCGGGCTTCTTGGCGGCGCGGTAGAGGAAGGTCATGGCGTCGCCGCGCTCCACGGTGGTGTCAGGGCCAAAGGTGGTGGGGTTGATGCCGTTGGTGATCTCCTGCTCATAGGCCCAGCAGACGGCCTTGAAATAAGGGGCCGAGGGGTCCACGTCGGTAAACGGAACGGAGGTGGCCGTCGGCTCGGGGGCGCCCATGGCCTTCCAGAGCATGTCCACGACCTCCCACCGGGGGCAGAAGTATCTGGCACCAAAAACGGAGGATCTCATGGCGTCGGCAAAGTTGTTGTCCACGGCCCAGTTGACGGGGGCCTCGCTCCAGGCCTCCAGATCGACGAATCTGCCGACAGGGCCGGTGGAGTTGAAGCGGACGGTGACGTAGTAACCCGTGAAAACATCATCTCTTTTGAGAGCCGCGTTCCACTGGGCCTCAGAGCCTCCGAAGTAGACGTCGGACAGGCTGGGGCAGAATTCGAAGGCCCAGTTTCCGATACTGGTGACGCTGGCGGGAATGGTGACGAAGGTCAGCCTGTCGCAAAACCCAAACGCCTCTTCTCCAATACTGGTGACGCCGTCGGGGATGGTCACGCCGGTAAGGCCCGAGCACCCATAGAACGCGGATTCTCCAATACTGGTGACGCCATCGGGGATGGTGATGCCGGTCAGGCTGACGCAGTCAGAGAACACCGACAGTCCAATGCTGGTAACGCCGTCGGGAATGGTTATGCTGGTCAGGCCGGCGCACCCTTTGAACGCGAAGTCTCTAATGCTGGTGACGCTATCGGGGATGGTTATGTCGGTCATGCTGGCGCAGTCCCGGAACGCCGCCCACCCAATGCTGGTAACACCGTCGGGGATGGTGACCGAGGTGACGGTTTTGTCCGCGCCGACGACGGTTTTAGTGGCCTCGTCGATGTAGATATTGCCGCCCACAGCGGGGTAGGGGGTCCCGCTGGAGCCGCTGGCCAGCGCCGCGGGGGCGAGGGCCAGGATGAGGGTGAGGGTTAAGAGAGACGCGAGAAGCTTTTTCATAGGGGGTCCTCCTTGTAAAATAATTCTATTTCCCCTCGGGCGGGGCCGGGGAGGCAAATGCCTCCCCGGTGTGGCCTTCGGGGATAACAAAAATCGCGCGTGGCGGGCAAGGAAGGACCCGACACACGCGCGAAAAAGCCACACAAACCCACGGCGACAGCATTTACATTTTCGCCCCTTTGTGCTATTATGTCAACTGAGGTGAAGGTTGACATGGAAAAGATCA
>CANQKZ010000173.1 GCA_947624585.1 uncultured Oscillospiraceae bacterium
CTTCAGCTGTGCGCTTCCCGCCACCGGGCGCGCTCGGGTCTTTCACCCGTTAGATTTCGCCCATGCCGGGCGCACTATATCAAGGGCTTTGGGGTCTTACCCCAAAGCCCTTTTTCCGTATAAACGATTATTTTTTGTTCTTTCCCAGCCGGGCGAGGCGGGAATCCAGGGCGGCGCCCGCCCGGTCGAGCCGTGTCGCACGGAACAGGAGCCTGCGGAGCCAATCAGCGAGCTCGCAGAAGAGGAAGAGGGCCGCGCAGGCGAGAATGAGGCGCACCGCGCACCCCAGGGCGCCGTACTGGGGGAAAGACTTGGGGATCCTGTCCGTCACGGCGGGGTAGAAAAGGCTGTTGATGTGGATGAGAAACACCCCCAGGGACCCGGCGGACAGCCAGGCCACCGCTTTTTTCACCCTGGCGGAACCGATCCGGATCCCGGCGAAGCCCACCACCAGAGCGGCGGCGGCCAGGAAAATGGAGGGGGAGGTGTAGCTTATGAAGGAGTCCCGCCCCCCTATCTTCAGAAACCAGGACAGCAGCACCATAAGGCCGTACCCGGCCAGCCCCTGCCAGGGCTTCACACGCCGCATGAGTTTACTCCGGCCCAGGAAGGAGCCGAAGATATACAAAATCAAAAGCCAGATGAGGCTATAGCCCCCGGATAGGACGGAATAGTTGTTCGTGCCCGCCACAAGCTGGGGCGCGATGAAATACACCGGCATCAGCAGGGCGATGACGCCAAGCCCGGTATCGGAGATGTGCCGCAGGCCCAGATCGATGACCGGCATCAGCACCATCAGGCCGAAGTAGGCGCTGATGTACCAGTACTGCCCGTGGATCACCGGCAGGAGCGACCTTTTCCACACCTCCACCGTCACCGTGCCGGGCCGAAGGGCGGCGAAAATCAGCGCCATCCCCACGGAGTAGAAGGCCGTCTGAAGCCACAGATCCAGCGCCTTTCCGAAGGACACCCTGGCCCCCGCGTTCACGTACCCGCTGATCATGGCGTAGACATTCACCGCGCAGTAGGCCGCCGTCTCCAGGAGCCAGACGCACTCATAGAGGCCCCCCGGCCCGTTCTCCGCCGGAAGGACGGCGCCCGTCAGGTGTAGGGACACCACCATCATCATGGACACCGCCCGTAGGAGCTCGATGCCCATGTTGCGCTGTTTTTTCCCCGCCGGGGGATTCCCTGTAGTTCCCATTTACTCCCTCCTGTCAATCCCTGTCCGGTCGGAGGGTGAGGGTGAAGGTCATCTCCTTCTCGCCGATCCGGTGGGCCGCGTCCAGCTCCGGGCCGCAGGAGTTGGAGCCCAGGCCGCTAACACGGTAGTCGGTGCGCAGATGGACAAGGCCGTCCTTTTGAAGCTCGTCGGTGTGCTCCGCCGCCAGGAGGTCCCGGTCGGAGTACTCCCGTACCGCCGCCTCCATCCCCCGCTCATCGGGGCAGGCGAACCGCAGGCCGCCGATGGCGATCTCCCGGACGCCCATGTGGTTCCCGTGCTCCTGGGGCCGCACGTAGGGCACGTACTCCCCCGCCGCCGTGCTGTCATAGCGGCCTGTGACGGCGCAGTGGCTCATGTCGGAGTAGTTCTCCCGAGGTCCCTTGCCGTAGTAGGTGAAGCTCCCGCTCTCCCCGGGCAGCGTCCAGCACCAGCCCAGGCGAGGCAGGAAGAACACGTCCTCCCGCACATGGAAATCCGTCCTCATCTCCACCGTGCCGTCGGTGAAGAAGGAATATTTCGTCTCAAACCGTATGGCCGGCTCCCGGGACACCCCGGCGAGGCTCCCCCGGACGGCGACGGCATTCTCCCGAACGGACACATCATAAATCTTGGTAAACGCCCGGTCCCAGTTCTCGCCCTGCCACTCGTTTTCCAAAAGCCACCGGACGCGGATGTTCCCGTCGTTGTCCGTGGGGGCCCGGAGGGCGCTGAGCTCCGCCGGAGCCGCCAGCCGCTCGGCGCCGTCCACCACGGCGCTGACCAGATTCCCGTGGAGTTTGGAGACGGTGTAGGCAAAGCCGTCGCCTCCGGCATAGATAAACCGCCTGTCCTCTGAAAGCTCCAGCGGTGTCCGCTCCGGCGAGGGCTTGCGCGGTACGTCCAGCTCATGCTCCGTGGCGGCGTACTCCACCCCGTCCTTTGTGAGTCGGCACCGCAGATGCGCCCCCAGACGGCAGGACGCGGGCAGGGCCGGGATCTCCAGCTCCGCCCAGCTGTGGGGGGCGAGGTTTAAGTGGAATGATCTGGAATCCGCAATCTCCCCGTCGGCCTCGGTTTCCAGGACAAAGGTGTATTCATTTAGATTTGTAAAGTCCATTCTGTTCCGCACAAGGAGCTTTCCGCCCTCCAGCCGCGTCTCCATGGGCTGATAGGCGGCCTTGATCTCCAGGGACCCGGCCTTCAGGCTCCTGTCGGCGAAGACCATGCCGTCACAGCAGAAGTTCCCGTCGTGGGTCAGCTCCCCGGGGAAGTCCCCGCCGTAGCGCTGGACGCCGTCCCGCATGGCAACATGGTCGGCCCACTCCCAGACGCATCCGCCGCACAGCTTGGGGTACTTGTCGAAGGTCACGTTGTAGTCCCACACGTCCCCGGGCCCGTTGCCCATGGCGTGGGAGTACTCGCACAGGAAAACAGGTTTTTTGAGGTTGGGGTCCTCCGCCGCCTTCGCGATCTGCTCCCGGGAGGCGTACATCCAGGAGATCACGTCCGGCGTCTCGAAGTCCCCCTCGGCGCTGGCCTGCTCGTAGTGGGACAGCCGCGAGGGGTCCCGTTCCCTCAGATACCGGAGCATGGCCCGGTGGTTGTCCCCATAGCCGCTCTCGTTGCCCACGGACCACAGGATCACGGACGGGTCATTTTTGAAGCACTCCACCGCCCGTTCCATGCGGGAGACGAACTCCCCGCGCCAGTTCCCGTTGGTGCAGGGCCACTCGCCCGGCGTGTTGTCGTACCGGTAGGGCACATTGGACTTACGACGCAGGAAGCCGTGTGTCTCGATGTCCGTCTCCAGCACCACGTAGAGCCCCAGCTCGTCGCACAGCTCCGCAAAGCGCGGGTGGGGCGGGTAGTGGGAGGTGCGCACGCAGTTGATGTTCAGGGACTTCATGAGCACAAGGTCCGCCCGCAGCTCCTCCTCTGTCTGGCACCAGCCCCGGAATTTGCCGGTGTCGTGGTGGTTGACCCCATGGAGCTTCACCGGCACGCCGTTGACCAGAAGCTCGTATTTGTCCGAGACTGAGATCTCCCGGAGTCCGGTCTTAAGGGTAATGACCTCTCCCGCCCGCTGAAGCTCCACGGTGTAGAGATGAGGCTTCTCCGCGTTCCAGAGGATGGGGTTTTCGGGGGCAAATTCGTACTCATTCTCAAAATCCGCCTCCGCCAGCACCGCGTCCCCGTCCAGCACCAGCGCATGGGCGGAGCCGGAGAGCTTCACGCGGATGCTCCTGGCGTTGGGGATCATTTCCACGTCCCAGATGTGCCCCTCCGGGCGCTGGAGCAGGTAGGTGTCCCGGAAGATGCCGTTGTAGCGGAAAGCGTCCTGGTCCTCCAGATAGCTGCCGCAGCACCACTTGAGCACGTAGACCCGGAGGG
The DNA here is from genome assembly GCA_947624585.1 of uncultured Oscillospiraceae bacterium. GTDB lineage: Bacteria > Bacillota > Clostridia > Oscillospirales > Oscillospiraceae > RUG626. The sequence continues at coordinate 3,596 of CANQKZ010000173.1, forward strand.
TGTTGACGCCCTCCCGGACATGGTCGGTGACATCGAACTCCGCCCGAAGCCTGCTCCCCTGGGTGAAGCCGACGTATCTGCCGTTGACCGTCACGAACGCACAGGAGCTGACGCCCTCCAGCACGTAATAGACCCTGCCCCAAAGGCTCTCCAGCTCAAAATCCCGCTCATAGACGCCGCAGGGATTGGCGTCGGGCACGTAAGGCATATCCACCGGGTAGGGGTAGTTGACGTTGGTGTAGTTGGGGGCCTCGTACCCATGGAGCTGCCAGCAGGAGGGTACGGGGATGGCGTCCCAGTCGGTGATGACCTCCGGTACCCGCTCGTCCTCGGGGTACCAGGCGAAGCGCCACACACCGTCCAGGTCGATCTTCCGGCTGACGCCCCCGGGAATGTAAAAACTCCTGGCGGGAAGCCGGTTCTCGCTTGTTTTCAATGGGTTTTCATAGATCCTCATCTTTTTCACTCCCATAGATGTACTAAGGACAAGTATATCTTCCCCCGCCCCTCCCGTCAAGCCCACGAAATACTTTTTTCGCAAAAAAGCGCCCCGGAGGCCCACACCCCAAGAGCGCTGTATTTTTTCTCGGGTTCGACCGGATTACGGCTTCTTCTCCATCGAAATGTGGTATAATCCTAATATTCAATCAAGACGAGACATCGCGGCGGTCTTTTTCGCGTCAAGCATCAAGACACTGCTTGGAAATACATACACAGTATTCCGGCTCCCCTTCCTCGCCTGACACGATAAATCCTCGCCGCTCGGTGTATCATTTTAATTGAATATCAGTTTAACGGTTCGACAGTTCCAAAGGAGGGATGAAAATGTCATCATCCGATAATCGACCCTTCCCCCTCGCGGAGGGCCATCTGCGGGCGCTGGAGCGCATCGGGGACCCCGGCCTGCGGGAGGCGGCGGCGGTGGAAATGGCATATATGGGTCTGCCGGAATCCGCGGCGGGATCCTACGTCACAGCGGTGCTCCACCCGAACGTGCCAGCCGCCGTCAGAGGATTTCTGATGGCCCTGGAGACGTCTCTGCCCGCCGGATGCGAATACACCCGGGAGGACACGGAAGATTGTGTGCAGGTCACTCTGCGCTGTCCCTATCAGTCTTGACAGCCCGGGTGGCCCAGAACGCGGGGATGTGGAGGCGGTGCGGAGTCCCCTCCCCGCTGGTATCCTCGTATAGGTCGGTGAGCCGGAACCACTCCCGGAAGATGGGTCTCACCTCCCGGACGCAACAGCTGGAAACGGGGTGAAAGATGAGGTCAAAATCCCCGTCCCCTAAGGGAAGGGACCTTGTCATGTCCGCGCGCACGATGGGGACGGAACCCCCTCCCACTCCGCAACCGCCTTTCGCTGGCAGGCTGGCTCTCCGGTAATCGAGCGCGGTGCATTCCGCTCCCACTCCCGCCCCTCATCCGCCCACCGTTCGACGGCTTGGGAATTGATGTCCTGATACACCATCAACGAAGCGCCTTTCTCATGTGCCGCGGCTCGTACTCCGCGTAACCGTGTTTAGGGTAGAAGGCCCAGGACTCAAACCACTGTTCCCGGGGCCAGCCCAGGTGGACACGGGCGGCGGTGAAGCCACGGGAACGCATACCCTCCTCCGCCGTCTCAAGAAGCGCAGAACCGATGCCCCGGCGCTTCAGGGCGGGCTTCACATAGAGCCGGTGTAAGACCGCCTCCGTGGTGCCGGGGACGGGGCTGAATCCGACGCACCCCACCACGCGCCCGTCCTCCAGGGCAAGCCAGAACATACCGCCCCGTTCCATGTAGTTTTTCCGCACATCCAGCAGGTCCTCGTTAAGTCCGGGGACACGCCCCAGGGCGTCCTTGGCGGAGAGTACCATGAAGATCATGTCGTCACGGTATTTTTCCCGAAATTCCACAATCTCCATGGTTCACTCCCCCGCGCCAAGGCGGCTGTATAGGAGATACGCGCCCGCTTTCAGTGCCACCGCCAGCAGGAGAACGGCGAAGGCGGTGTAGAAGGCCGCCATGTTGAAAAGCGCCGTGGTGACGGTGGTGAAGAGGAGCGCCAGAAGAAGGATGTCCATCACCGCGCCGCCGGACTTGTCATGGAGATACCGGTTCCGCTCGTCCAGCTCCCGGCACATCTCCGATGCCATCAGGGCACGGTTCCGCAGCAGTTTTCTGTTCCGCATGATGCGGAAGATGACCCAGATCATGCCTCCGAAGAAGAGCACACGGCTCACGGTATCCGCAAGGCACGTCATGGATCGGGAATCCCCGCCGCCCAGCTCTGAGATCACCACCATGTAGACAAGCATCAACGCAAGAACCGCCCAGAGCCCGCGGATGCGCCATGAAATTCTGTCATAATAGCTCATTTCACGCCATTTTTTCACGTTTTTCATCCTCCCGTTCCATATTTTCCTGAAGACAGCACAGTTCCTCCACGCTGACTCCGAACACCCGCGAAAGCCGATAGGCAAGCATCAGCGACGGATTGTACTGTCCGCTCTCGATGGAAATGATGGTCCTCCCGGACACCCGCACAAGCTCCGCAAGCCTCTGCTGCGTCATCCCAGCTTCCGTCCTAAGCTCCCGGATCTTGGTTTTCAACAGACCACCTCCGTATGTGAAGTGTGCTTCATGTGAAGTCAGCTTCATAATACCATATATACGCGGTGCTGTCAAGGGGATATTTAAAAAAATAAAAAAGGGGCTGTGAAAAAAGTCCCGTAAAAAAGGAAGAGAGTTACCAAGGATTCCCTGGCAACTCTCTTCCTTTTTTGGTATAATTATTTTATGAGTGCGCCGGTTCGGTGCGCACAGTATAGTTGGGCG
>CANQKZ010000174.1 GCA_947624585.1 uncultured Oscillospiraceae bacterium
TCTTGGAGAAGGACGCCCTCAGCGATCTCCTGCCCATGACGTTGGAGGCAGCCACATATAAAGATCAGGTTTACCAGCTTCCGCTCTACTTTGAGACACTGCTTTTTATGTATAACCGGCGGTACATGCAGGACGACGAGGTGCCGTCCACCACGGAGGAGCTTCTGAGTTATGCCCAGGCCAACACAGGGCGGGGACGGTACGGCTTCGTGGAACAGCACAGCACGGCCTATTACAGCGCGGCGTGGATCCACGGTTTTGGTGGCTCCATCATCGGCGAGGATGGAGTACCGTTCCCGGACCCCCAGGCGGTGAAGGATGCCCTGGCCTACCACCTGAAATTTGTGGCTCTGATGCCCGGCGAGACGGAGTACAGCACCGTCAATACCCTCTTCCTGGAGGGAAAGGCCGACGCCACCATCGGCGGGCCGTGGCTGGTTCCCTCGGCGAGAAACGCGGGAATAGACCTGGGCATTGCCCCCATGCCTACTGTGGACGAGACGGGTCATGCCTTGGCGCCCTACTCCGGCGTTCAAGGGATCCATGTTCTTCGGTTTGCCACGGAGAACAAGAAGGAGGCCGTACAGGAGCTGCTTACTGCCCTCACCGCCCCCTCTGTGGGGATCGACCTGGCGCTGGCCAGCGGCTGCGCCCCGGCCAATGCCCTCTGCTATGACGATTCCCGGGTGGCGGAGGATGAGCTGGTCCAAGCCATGCGCGCTACCGCTGAGATCGCCATTCCCATGCCCAACATCCCGGAGATGGACGTCATGTGGACGGTGGTGGGAAACCTTCTCACCGATGTGAATCTGTCGGGCAAGGATATAGACAGCAGCTTTTCTTCCGCCGCGGACGAGGCTAAGGAACTGATCGACGCCATGAGGTGAGCCCTATGAAGAAACGCAAAGCGAAAAACACGGTGATCTCCTACCTCTGGTCGGCCCCGTCTCTGACGCTCATAGCCCTGATGGTGGTGTTTCCTATCTTATACACCGGCTATGTGAGTCTTACGAATATGAACGTGTACCACTGGTTTGATTTTACCGTTGTGGGCATCGACAACTACATCCGGGCGCTGTTCGTCTTTGACTCCGGCTTCCTGACGGCACTTTTGGCGACAATCCTCTGGACCGTGGTGAACATGGTGATCCAGCTCGTGGTTGCCTTTGTGCTGGCGACCCTTCTCAACAACCAGAAACTGAGGCTCCGCAAACTCTACAAGACCCTTCTCATGTTCCCCTGGGCCATGCCCGGATATGTCTCCATCCTTCTTTGGAAGACGGGGATGTTCAATACGCAGTTCGGACTTTTCAACCAGTGGATGGAGAAGGCTGGCTTCACGGCGGCCCGGTGGCTCAGCAACGACGTGTCGGCTTTCTTATGCTGTACGCTGGTGAATTTGTGGCTGGCGCTGCCCTTCATGATCATGATCATGGACGGCGCCATGCAGAGCATTGACAAGAGCTATTATGAAAGCGCCCTCTTGGATGGGGCCAACTGGCTGGAGCGGACCCGCTCCATCACCATTCCCGCTATCCGCCCCATCATCGCCCCGGCGGTGATCATCACGGTCTTCACTACCTTTAAGCAGTTCGACGTGGTGTACCTCCTGACCCAGCAGGCGGGAGCCAAGACCGGGTCCGGGTTCCACACGATCCTGACATATGCCTACGAGAACGCCTTTGTCACCAACAATTACGGGTACAGCTCCGCCATTTCCATCATCATCTTTATCATGCTTATCATCTTTTCGGCAAAATTTCAACTCAGGGAGGAGGGAGACGACTGATGGGCAAGAAGCAAAAGGAGAGGCTGGGCCTCTTTTTCCTCAACAGCTTTTTTATCGTGCTGTGCTTTGTGACGCTGATCCCCATCCTTTATGCCCTGAGCGTCTCCTTCAGTGGGCAAAATGGCCTTCTGAGCTCTGACTTCTCCTTCATCCCCCACGATTTCACTCTGGATAACTACAAGGAGGTTTTCCTGGGGGAGAGCATTATGACCTGGTTTGGGAACACCGTCATTCTTGCCGTCACCACGGTGGCGCTGTCTTTGACCGTGGCCGTTCCGGCGGCCTACTGCTTCTCCAGACGCCGCTTCCCGGGCAGAAAAGCCATTTTGAAGTGTCTTGTTCTGCTGAACGCTTTCCCAGCCATTCTCTCTATGTTCGCCATCTACCGGCTCCTGCGCCCCTTGGGACTTGTGAATCACCGGGCGGGACTCATCCTTGTCTACACGGGCACCATGGCGGTTTTCAGCCTGTGGAATACCAAGGGATATTTCGACACCATCCCCCAGGAGATCGAGGAGGCGGCGCGTATCGACGGGGCAAGTGACCTCCAGGTGGTTATCCGCATCGTCATGCCTCTGGCCAGACCCAGCATCATCGTCACAGGCCTTATGGTGCTCATTTACGTCTGGAACGAGTACATCTATGCCACCACCTTTCTCACCGGCGAGGGGAATTACACCCTGGCGGCGGGACTCTATGCTCTCCAGGCCACGGAGATGAGCGGGAGCTGGCCCGTCTTCGCCGCGGCGTCGGTGGCGGTGTCTCTGCCGGTACTCATCATCTTCTTCCTGTGCCAAAAGCACATGACCTCGGGCCTCACAGCGGGAGGTGTGAAGGGATGAGACTGGACGCCGTACTCCATATCCCCATGTCTCAATACGCCTACGGTGAGGATGAGCGCCATATCACCTACCGACTCCGTTGCGCGAGAGGGGATCTTCGTCGTGTGACCCTCCATTACGGTGACACTGCCTGCCGGGTGACGCCCATCGTTTTCACTGCCGTACCCATGGAGGCCGTTCTGTGGGACAAGCTCCACGACTACTGGCAGGTGACGGTGGACAGCAAATATGAGCGTGTCTACTACTACTTTGAGCTTTTCGACGGGGAACGCACGGTGCTCTACTACGGTGATGTGTTCACAGACCATCTGGTGGATGACCGATCCCAGTATTTCAAGCTTCCCTTTAACCACCGGGCGGACATCGCCCGGGTGCCCGACTGGGTACACGACGCGGTGGTGTACAACATCTTCCCCGACAGCTTTGCCACCTCCCGCCGCTGGACCAGCGGGAAACCCACCCAGAGCACCTACTGCGGACAGCCGGTCCGGGGGAGGCTCGGCGGGACGCTCCGGGGAATCACGGAGAACATCGACTACCTCACGGATCTGGGCGTCAACGTGGTCTATTTAAACCCCATTTTTGCCGCTGGGGAGTACCACAAGTATGACCTTCTCGACTACTTCCATGTGGACCCCTGCTTCGGTGGGGATGACGCCTTCCGGGAGTTGGTGGATGCCCTCCATCGGAACGGCATCCGAATCATCGTGGACGGCGTTTTCAACCACTGCGGATGGAATTTCTTTGCTTTTGACGACGTGGTACGCAACCAGGAGAAGTCAGAATACCGGGACTGGTTCTATCGGCTCCGCTTTCCTGTGGAGAGGCCCCAGACCCCGGAGGCGGTTCCCGGTTACGCCTGCTTTGCCTACGAGCGCATGATGCCCAAGCTCGACACCTCCAACCCGAAGGTACGGGATTACTTCTGCGAGGTGGGCCGGTACTGGGTTCGGGAATACGGAATCGACGGCTGGCGGCTGGATGTGGCCAGCGAGGTCAATGACAGCTTCTGGCGAGAATTCCGCGCCGCCGTGAAGGGGGAAAAACCCGACGCCCTGCTTATCGGCGAGGTGTGGGAGAGCGCCGGTCACTGGCTGGGAGGCGATATGTTCGACTCCACCATGAATTACGACTTCCGCAAGCACTGCGAGCTATTCTTCGCCAGGGGCACCATCGATGCGGAGGGGTTCGCCGGGCGTTTGACCGGGATGCTCATGCGCTACCGGCGGCAGATGGTCCCGGCCCAGCTCAATTTGCTGGACAGCCATGACGTGGAGCGGTTCCTGTCCCTGTGCGGCGGAAACACCGAAAAATACCGGATGGCCGTGCTGTTTGAAATGACCTTCATCGGAATGCCCACGATCTTCTACGGCGGCGAGCTGGGCCTGGACGGCGTGCTGGAGGACGAGTACCGCCGCCCCATGCCCTGGGAGAACGGGAACCAAGACCTGCGCGATTTCTTCAGGCGGGCCATCCACCTGCGGCGGGAGCTTCCGGCCCTGCGCCGGGGGAACTTCCGCGTCATCAGTGCGAAAGCCGACAGCGGACTGCTCGTCTTTTCCCGGCAGTTCGAGAATCAAACTGTCACGGTGGCCATGAACACAAGCCCGCGGGCGGAACGACTTTCCTTGGCCGGCGAAAATATGTATTGGGCGGAGGGACTTGCGGGGGACACATTATCTCCCTGGGGCTTTGCGGTGGCCGTTGACTGAGAGGGAAAAATAGGGTATCATTAAGGTATCCTTTGTAAGGGGGCATCCTCTGTGGGCGTGACCATCCACGATGTGGCAAAGGCCGCCGGGACATCCGTATCCACCGTGTCCAAGGTCATCAACGGCTATTACAGCATCTCCGACGAGACGGCGGCGAGAGTCCGGCAGGTCATGAAGGACCTGAACTACACTCCCAGCACCAGCGCGCAAAATTTCGCCAAAGGGACCACCCGGTGTGTCGTCATGCTGGCGGACCTGTCCCCCGGTACTGCGTTCCGCAATCCGCACCTCTTTGAGATCGTCTCGGGTCTGGAGGAATCCCTCCGGGCCCGGGGCTACCGCCTGATCCTCCGGGGCGCCGACACCACCACGGCCTACGCCGCCGCGGAGGAGATCATCTCCCGCCGCAGCGCCGACGCCATCGCCGTCCATGTCTCCGTGATGACCCACCCGCTCTCCGCGCTGCTGACAAATCCCAGGTTTCCTCACATTGTCCTGGGAATGCCGAATTTTGAGACGCAGGTCTGTTGGATCGATAACAACAATGTATACTCCGGCACCGTGGCGGCGTCCTATCTCTTGTCCATGGGCTTTCGCAGGATTGCCTTTGTGGGCGGGCAATATTACGATCTGGGCTCAGCCCACCGCCTGCAAGGTCTGCGGCAGGGCCTCCATGTTGCGGGCGTCACGCTGGAGGAGCAGTATATCTGGCTAGGCGAGTCCACCCGGGAGGACGGATACCGCATGACGAAGCAACTCCTGGGGGAGCGTTCCCTGCCGGAGGCCGTGGTGTGCGCCAACAACTACATCGCCCTAGGCTGTGTGGCGGCCATTCAGGAGCAAGGACTGAACATCCCCCGGGACATCGGTGTTCTGGCCTTTGACGACTACCCCTTTTCCCAGTTCACCGAGCCCAAATTAACTGTGGTGAACATCGATGTGCGCGACTTGGGAAACCAGGCCGGCCGGTTCCTCACCGACATCATCCGCCACCCCAACAAGCAGGTCCAAACCTATGTGACTACCTCTATTTTGATGGAGAGGCAGTCCATATTCAGGAGGTAGAATGATAAATAAAGCGGTCACCCTTCGACGCCTGGGTCTGCCTTAGGCCAGACCAGCAGAAAGCCGCCCCGCTAATGCTCAGGGCAATGCGCAATGATGATGAATGGGCGGGACCGTCCCTTTGATGTAATTTCTATTTCATTATGTTTCATTATGTGCAGGCCGCTTTTCGTTTCTTGAGATACGGAAAGCGGCCTGCTGTGTATTATGCGGCGGGACGTTCGATTCCTGCCCTGCCGCCCAGATTCAGCTCGGCGTTCAGCTCCGCCAGGCGGGCGGATTTCTCCCGCAGCTCGGCCTCCAGGGGGAAGGGCTTGCCCACCTCCGCCCGCGCCGCTTCCATCTGCTGGGTAAGGTTCTCCAGCTGGGCCTGCGCCGCCCGCAGACGGTCCGGGATGGCGTTCAGGGCGTTGTCGATACGGACCAGGTTGCCTCTGGCGTCCTGACCCAGCTCAACCCGGTGGCTCATTTGCCCCTTGAGGGTGAGGATGTAATTTTTTCTAAAGTCTTCCAGGGAGAGGAACATCTGAAAGCCCCGGTAGCTGCCGATCTCCATGGGTTCCCCGGCCTTGACCTCCTTGCAGGCTTCCAGGATGGCGGCCCCGGCGTTGGCCTTGTCGGTAAAGGTGTTACCATGGACCACCATCTCCGCAAAACCCTCCTCCGGGTGGGGATGAGCGTCTAGTAGCGCCATATCCGCCTGGAATCCGGCGATAGAGCCTTTGCTCTGCTCGATATTCTCCGGGAAGTATGTGAGTATCTGATCCTCCAGCCTGAACTGCTTGCTCTGGTGGTCGGCCTTCATGATCTTCAGCTTGGAAACCTCCACATCCAGCTCCATGCGTACTTTGATACGGGGGTCTCCGGCGCACAGAGCCTTGATCTCCGCGAAGGACAGGGCCGTCTCGTCCACATCCTCGCAGGAGCGCACCGGGGATTTGGAGGTCATGATCTGGGAGATAAATTTCTGCTTATTCTCCACCGTCTGCCATAGGTAGGCG
>CANQKZ010000175.1 GCA_947624585.1 uncultured Oscillospiraceae bacterium
AGCTCTGGTTTGCCGAAGGCACCGGGAGCGTCTTGGACCCGGCGAAGCTGAAAGAGCGGAATAAGCTCTACTGGATCTATGTGGAGCCGTTTGATGCGTGAGGCTAATGGGGCCCCCACCGGGCCGTGGCCCGGTGGGGAGAGGACGAGCGAACACAGCGCCTGAGCCGCCGCGCAAGCGCGACGGCTCAGGCGCAGGCTCGGCTCCTCCTCTCCCCACCGAACCCGCTGCGCTGGGCTCCGGCGGGGCCCCAGGGGACGGGGACAACCCTTCTGCCGCTTCGCGGCACCTCCCCTAAAGGGGAGGCAATTTATCAGAAAGGATGGGATTAGATGAGAAAACGGAGGATGGACAAGGTGTCCAGGATGGAACGGGCGAGGGCGCGGGCTGCCTGGCGGAGGGCGCTGGGGGCGCTGAAGTGGGCGGCGGTGGTCGCGGCGGCGTGGGCCGTCAGCGAGGCGCTTTGCGGGAGGGCCGCCGGGGGGCTCAGCCGGTTTGACGCCGGGGTCATCTTTGTGAGCATCGTGGTGCTCTGGGCGATCCTGGAGTCTCTGGCGCGGGATATCGCCGGGGCCGCGCGGGAGCGGATGCGCGTGAGGACGAGGGCGAGGGTGCTGGAGATGAGGGCGCGGAGACGGGGACGAACCACCCCTGCCGCTGCGCGGCTGTCCCCTCCATGGGAGGGGCTTAAAGAGGTCGCGGTGAAGCCGCTCCTTGCAATGGATTTGAAACGAAAAGATTCGTGTAGCGATGGGACTGCTTGGATTCGCAAGGCGGGGGAGTGGCGTAGAAAAGACTAGAAATGCTTGGATATGCACCGAGAGGGAATTGATGCGCATAGCATAGAACAGGAGGAAAAGTACATATGAAAACAATCAAAGTAAAAATCACCTTTACTGAGCCACTGCTGGGGACAAGCCCGGGGAACGAGGAGATCTATCGGGACTACATCGGCACCAAGGCACCAACCCAAGAGGCGGAGGACGAGGAGGCGGCGCTGAGCGCCGAGGAGCTTGTCCAAAAGGGAAAGACGGTGTTTCCCAGGATGGAGGACGGAAGACCGTTCCTCTGGGACTACCAGATCAAGGGCTTTTTCAAGGACACCTGCGGTGGCTTGAGAAAGGTGCCGGGGACGAAGTCGGCGGGCGTGAAGGCCTTCAAGAAGGAGATCGACAAGCTGATCTTCCCGGAACCCAGGAGGATCCCGCTGTGCTTTGAGGGACCGGTCACAGAGTGCCAGCGGCCGCTGCGGGCTCAGACGCCCCAGGGAGAGCGGGTGAGCCTGGCTATCAGCGAGCAGATCCCGGCGGGCGCCACGGCGGAATTTCAGGTGGTGTGCCTGGATGATAAGCAGCTGGACCTGGTGCGGGAGTGGCTGGACTACGGGCGGTTCTCCGGCATCGGCCAGTGGAGGAACTCCGGGAAGGGGCGGTTTGTCTGGGAGGAGCTGGAGGTCGTTTAAGCGGAGGAATAGCTCTGCGCAGGTACGCGGCGGATAAGCCAAGCGCTGCATGGCATTGAAAAGGAAAAGCCGTGCGAGGAATGGCATGGGAAATGTAAAGCCGGTAAATGAGTTGCTTGGAAACGCGGAGGAATAGCTTGGCGGTGTATGGCGCTTCCTCGCAGGGGAATAGACAAGCGCAGACTTGAAGAGCGGAGGATTGGAAACGAAAAGATACGCGTGGAAGAGGCATGGGAAAAAAGGAGCCGCCGCGGCTTGGGGCCGCGGCGGCTCGGGGATGATGCGGTTGGGGGAAGAGACAAGGCCATTATACCGTGATCATCCGGGAAAATCAAGAGATTTTGAAAGGATGGATGAAAAATGGAGAATGTTTGGATGAAACAGGCGGAGGAGAAGCTGGAGCGGGAGCTCAAGTCCGGGAGCTTCGACCGGTACGGGCAGGTCATGAAGAGCGGCGTTCACGCGGCGCTGCTGGATTTCTGCCGGCAGGACGGGGAGTTCGCCCAGGCGGTGGTCCAGGGCGGGAGCTTTTCCGACTGCATGAAGGCGGTGGCCAAGGGCGTCGGGAACGGGATCTCGGACCTGGAGGCATACCGGCGGGCGGTGCGGTTCTACTTCAAGGGCGCGGACGTGCGGTTCCACATGACGGTGTGCCTGACGGCGGATGTGGACCGGGACGAGCCGGCGCCGAAAAAGGGCGCGGCGAAGGTCATGGACCTCAATTTCGACGAGCTTTTCTGAGGAGGCGGGACTATGACGGACGAGGAAAAGGCCAGGGCCCAGTGGCTCCGGGGCAACGCGCCGGGGATCACACTGGAGGAGCTGCGGGAGTTCAACGCCTACTATCCGGCGTACATCTTCCGGCGGGCCTCCGGCGAGGTGTGGACCAGCTGCTGCGGGCGGCATGAGGTCCTGGAGGCGGACCACCCCATTTTGTTCGCGCATCACCAGCGGGAACCGAAAAACAGCTTTCAGAGTCCGCCCATCCCCATGAACAGGTGCCCCTTTTGCGGAAAGCCTGTCATTGTGAAGGATCTGGGGCGGAGCGGGAAGCGGGGGAACCTGACGCGGTATCGGCGGGCCGTGGCGCTGCGCTGGAAGGACGGGGCCCTCTGGGCCAGGGCGTATGACTGCGGGAAGGAATACTTGACGACCCAGGACCTGACGCGTTTGCCGAAAATCTATCTTACGGGGGTCTACCGGTTCGTGCCAGGGATGGCGGAGCATGTGCATCTGCGATGGGACAACGGCGAGATCTATTACTACCAGGTCCAGAACGGGCCGCTCAAGAGGCAGAAGTGGGACATTGCGGAACCGTTCGGATTCAACACCGAGCAGGAGATGGCCTATGACCTGGCGGGGCTTTCGGAGATCCAGAAGAGCCCGTTCCGATATTGCTGCGCGGAGGTCTTCGCGGTCCAAAAGTGGGGGGAGTATTTCATAAGGCTCCTGACCGCCTGCTGCTTCTACCCGCGGCAGATCGAGATGCTGATGAAGGCGGGGCTCATAGAGGCCGTGTGGGACCTAGTACGCCGGGGCGTCAAAAACGCGGAGGTCCTGGACTGGACAAAGGAGGGACCAGAGGCGTTCAAGGTAGACCGGCAGGTCCTGAAGCGGTTTCTGAAGATGGACGGGGACCGCAAATGTCTGGAGGTCCTGCGGGTATACAGGCACTTCGGGGGGAAGTTCAGTCTGGAGGAGTGCGCCGGATGGATCTCCGACGGGTACAGTCAGCGGCATGTCCGGCACGAGGCCAACGTCTGGAACGTCCGGGAGGACAAGCTCGTCCGGTATCTGGCGGAGAGCTGCGGCGTGAGAGGGCGGAGTTTCGGGGGGACCGTGCAGTACTGGAAGGACTACATAGAGGCCGCCCAGGCCGTGGGGGACACGCTCCACCGGGACGACGTTCTGATGCCCCGAGACCTGGCGGCGGCCCACGACTCCGCCGTGGACCGGCGAAACGCCCAGCGGGAGCGGGAGCGGCAGAAGCAGAGGCGGCTTGAGGAGCTGGCCCGGACAGAGGGATATAAGAAGCTCCGTGTGAAGCTGGAGCGGAAGTACGCCTGGTCGGACGGAAAATATCTCATTGCCGTCCCCAAGGACGCCAAGGAGATTGAGGAGGAGGGGATCAAGCTAAAGCACTGCGTGGGCGGGTACGCGGACCGGCATGTGCGTGGAATAGTCACCATCCTCTTTATGCGGCGGGCGGACAAGCCCGGGGAGCCGTGGCTGACCATCGAGATGAAGGGGAACGAGCTCCGGCAGATCCACGGGTACAAAAACGAGGGGCTTTACTCCGCCGGCGGGCGCTTTGCGCCGGACCCGCGGGAGGTACACCGGGAATTTTTGGACAAGTGGCTGGGGTGGCTCCGGGCCGGGTCGCCCAGGGACAAGGACGGGCGGCCAAGGAATATTGGAGTTTCCATTTCAAAAACCGCTTAAATACCGAGACATCGGTAGATTAATTAAAGGAGAATTTTGATGAACGATAATCTTTCCACAGTAAATACGGGGTCCGTGGCGACAACCAGGACTCCTGAGATGATCGCGGCGGAGATACGGGCGCTGACGGGGTCGGTGCTCAGCGGGATTCTGGAGATCGGGCGGAGGTTCACGGAGGCCAAGGAGCTGCTGCCCCACGGGGCCTTCGGGGACTGGGTGCGGGGGCAGACGGGGTATTCCATGTCCACCGCCAACAACTTTATGAGGCTCTACAGCGAGTACGGCGCGGACCAGGGGAGCCTTTTCGGGGCGTCGGCAAATTCCCAAACGTTTGGGAATTTGAGCTATTCCAAGGCTTTGGCGCTCCTGGAGGTGCCGGCGGAGGAGCGGGAGAGCTTCGCCCGTGAGGTGGGCGCGGAGGAGCTTTCCGTCCGGGAGCTCAAGGAGGCGATCCGGGAGCGGGATGAGAGGCTTGAGGAGGCGGAGAACACCGCCGAGGGGTACAGACAGAAGCTCCAATACAGCGAACAGACCGTTTCAAAGAAGAATGACGAGCTGGCCCAGGCGGAGACGGAGCTGGAGAATCTGCGCGGACAACTGGAGGAGCTGATGAACGCGCCGAAAGAAGTTGCCGTTCAGACCGTGGTCGATGAGGGAGCCGTCCAAAAGGCCGCTCAGGAGGCGCGGGAAAAGGCTGAAAAGGAGCTCAAGGCGAAGATCGCCAAGGCGGAGCGGGAGCGGGACAAGGCGCTCGCCGAGCAGGAGAAGGCCCTGAAGGCCCAAAAGGCCGCGGAACAGAAGTTAGAGGCGGAGAAGCTGGATCGGGACAGCTCCGAGACGGCGGCGAAAAAGGCGCTGGAGATCTCCAATGCCCAGCTCGCGGACCTCCAGAAGAAGCTGGCGCAATATGGGGCCCCCACGCGGCCTGCCGCGTGGGGAGAGGACGAGCAGAGCCAGCGCCTGAGGGCGACCAACGGAAGCCCGAGGTTAAGCGGCTCTCGCGAGGACGTTTCCCCGGAAAAGGTGAGCTTCAAGTTCTGGTTCGAGCAGGGGCAGGCGTGCGTGAACAATATGCTGGACTGCGTTGGCAAGCTCCGCAACGCCGGCAAGGGAGAGGACGCCGACAAGCTTGCCAACGCGCTCCGGGTGTTCCTGGAGCAGGCGCTTTTGTATTCGGGGAAGGTGGGGGAATGATGGGGACGGTGAAAAAGAAGGAGTGTGAGCGGGATGAAGTACATCTTTTATAAGTCCAGGGATAAGATCGTCCAGCATCATCCGGCGCCGGATTGGACGGAGGAGAGGCTGGAGGAGGCTTTGCGGGCCTTCAACAGCGGCGAGATGAACCAGGCCGGAAAGACGGCCTTTGCGCGGGATATCGAGGACGGGAGCGTGGAGGCGTATCTGCTGGAGTGCCTGGATAAAAAGTACCGCTTTGTAGCGGGCGTTCTCCAGGAGGCCAAGGACGCTGTGGAGCAGGCGCGGGACTGTTTGGAGTGCCTGGAGATGGTGAAGGAATGAGCGGGATGAAATACAGGGACCCGGAGACGGGGAGGGTTTATGGAGAAATCAGCAGGGCGCTTGTTAACTTCTGCAATAAGCAAGGTACGTCTGTTTGCCTGGCGCACGGATGCCGTTTTGAGGCAAAAGCTTATGCGAATGGCGGGTGCGTTAAGTATGCCGAGAAATACCCAAGCGAGGCCGCGCGGATGATGGGGTATGAGGTCATGGAGGAAAAGGAGGAAGGCATGGAGAAAACGGAGCGGGAGGGTCTGGGACCCTCCCCTACAAGGCCGGCGGAGGCTGGCGATGCGGTGAATCATCCGGCGCACTATACACAGGGAGGGATCGAGTGCATCGAGGCGTTGAAGGCGGCGACGGCTGGGCTTGAGGGCATTGAGGCCGTCTGCACCGCAAACGCCATCAAATACCTGTGGCGGTGGAAGCACAAAGGCGGCATCCAGGACCTGGATAAGGCCATGTGGTACATAAAGAGGTTGAAGGAAGAGGCGGGAGGATGAGAGGGGGCACCCACCTCATCCGGCGCTGCGGCGCCACCTTCCCCGCCTGCGGGGAAGGCTGGAACGGGGGACCCTTCCGGCGCTGCGGCGCCACCTCCCCCAGGGGGGAGGTTAAGACGGGGGACGGGGGCTCGAATACCCCGGCCCTGCGGGGCCACCCCTTTTTCCGAAAAAGGGGTCAGGGGGAATGAGGATGCGGCTGCGCCGCCTTTAAATTCAATTGCGCCTGCGGCGCAATAAAATCGAGCTGCGGCGAAGCCGCTCCTTATAGAGCCCCCTCCTCGTAGGAGGGGGGCAGGGGGGAAGCGAAGGTAGGATGACTACATGGTTATCGATACCTTCGATCCCTCAGTCGCTTCGCGACAGCTCCCTTTATGAAAGGGAGCCGCCCTTCCGGCGCTGCGGCGCCACCTCC
>CANQKZ010000176.1 GCA_947624585.1 uncultured Oscillospiraceae bacterium
TTCAAGGATGAATTAGAGCCTCAACCTGGCTGAATCTTTTTTACTTTTTTTCGCCGCAGTATCTGCGGCTGATTCCTTATGCCCTTTTTAGGGCTGGCTCGTGGAGAACGATGTTTCAAACTTAACCTCCTTAACGCAGAGCGCGGCGTCCGGGGCAGGATGTTTTCCCGGACACCGCGTTCTGCGTCTGTCGTTAATGAAACATCCTTGCGGTTTTTACGTTTTCTGCTGCTTTTTCAGACGTGGAAAAGGAATGAAAAAGTTTAGCCAAACCCCTCGAATCGTCAGTGTTTTCAGGCGTTTTCCGGTTTGTCGTAATTATACCGCAAGGGCACACTTACACCAGCAATTTGCTTTCTAACGGTGCTGCCCCCAAAGATGTGCAGGAGCTTCTCGGCCACTGTGACGTAAGTACCACAATGAACATCTATGCCCACGCCACAAGGGAAACAAAACGGACTTCTGCCCGACTACTCGATCAGGTCGTGGGCGGTGTATGAAAAAACTTTCCCTCATTTATTCTCGCAAGGGAAAAAATAAGGGAAAAGGCCAAAACCGAGGCCGCAAAAATGCTGAAAACATAAGCATTTCCGGGGGATTTAGAAAAACGGACTATTAAATTCCGATTTGCGGGGCTGTAAGAAGGTACACGCCCACCCGCGAATCGATTTTGTAAAAATAAATCTGTTGACATACCTGTTAAAATAATGTATAATATCTAATACTATTAGCTTTGGGGGATAAAGCTATGGACTATCTGACGCTGGCCGGGGAGCTGGCGGAGCTGCGGGCGCGGCAGTTCAAGACGGACGTGTGGAGGCGGATGGCAAAGCTGGCCCACGGGGAGCTTCTGGCGCTATACACCCTGGGGGTCCACGGGGGCACGGCCTACCCGCGTCAGCTCAGCGCGGAGCTGGCCGTCAGCTCCGCCCGCGTCGCCGCCATGCTCCGGGACATGGAGGCCAAGGGCTGGGTCCTCCGCCGGGAGGACGCCGGGGACTGCCGCCAGACGGTGGTGGCGCTGACGGACGCGGGCCGCGCGGAGCTCACCTCCCGCCGGGAGCAGGCTCTGGCCGCCCTGGCCGCCGCCCTGGAGCGCCTGGGCCCGGAGGACGCCGAGGAGCTTCTGCGGCTCCAGAGAAGGATGAACGAGATCTGTACGGACAGATAAAGCCGCCGCGGCCTCACATCGCCGCGGCGAGGTTTTTCCAAGATATCTAACATTATTAGCGAATTATGTCGAATCAGCGAAAGGAGCGCAAGGGATGGACGAGATCAGGGGAACGGAGCGGTATTTTGGGGAACACGCGGCGCTGTGCCAGCGCCGGGACGCCATCAGCCGGGAGCTTTTCTCGGAGTTCGGGGTAAAATCGGGCCTGCGGGACGAGAACGGCAAGGGGGTGCTGACGGGCCTCACCAACATATCCGAGGTGACGGCCTTCAAATTTGTGGACGGAGAGAAGACGCCCTGCGACGGGGAGCTTCTCTACCGGGGGTACGACGTGCGGGACCTGATCGCGGGCTCCTCCCGATTTGCCTTTGAGGAGGCGGCGTATCTGCTGCTTTTCGGGGAGCTGCCCACGGAGACGGAGCTTTCGGAGTTTGCGGCGGTGCTGGGGGAGCTTCGGATGATGCCCACCAACTTCACCCGGGACGTGATCATGAAGGCCCCCAGCGCCGACATCATGAACTCCATGACCAAGAGCGTGCTGACCCTGGCCTCCTACGACCAGAGGGCCATGGACCTGAGCCTCCCCAACGTGCTCCGGCAGTGCCTTCAGCTCATCAGCGTCTTCCCCATGCTGGCGGTGTACGCCCACCACGCCTACAACCACTACGAACGGGACGGGAGTATGTACATCCACCGGCCGGACCCGGAGCTCTCCACCGCCGAAAACTTCCTCCGGCTCCTGCGTCCGGACAGGACCTGCTCCCCGCTGGAGGCACGGGTTTTAGACGTGGCGCTTCTTCTCCACGCCGAGCACGGCGGCGGCAACAACTCCACCTTCACCACCCGCGTGGTCACCTCCTCGGGCTCGGACACCTACGCCGCCATGGCGGCGGCCCTCTGTTCCCTGAAGGGACCGCGCCACGGCGGTGCCAACATCATGGTCATGCGGATGATGGAGGACATTCGCGCCCACGTCGGGAGCTGGGAGGACGAGGATGAGGTCTCCCGGTATCTTTCAAAGATCCTGGCCGGGGATGCCTTCGACGGGCAGGGCCTCATCTACGGCATGGGCCACGCGGTTTACACCCTGTCCGACCCCCGGGAGACGGTGTTCAAGGGGTATGTGGAGGCGCTTGCCCGGGAGAAGGGCCGGGAGCGGGACCTGGCCCTCTACAACGCCGTGGAAAAATGCGCCCCGCGTCTCATCGCGGCAAAGCGCCGGAGCGCCAGGGCCGTCAGCCCCAACGTGGACTTCTACAGCGGCTTTGTCTACGATATGCTGGGCATCCCCCTGGAGCTGTACACCCCCATCTTCGCCGTGGCCCGCGTGGCCGGGTGGAGCGCCCACAGGCTGGAGGAGCTGGTCAGCGCGGGGAAGATCATCCGCCCCGCCTACAGGAGCCTGTGCCGCAGGCAGGAGTATCGGAAAATCGAGGAAAGGTGAAAGGAGTACCCCATGGAAATAAAACCCACGCCGCAGCGGGAAGAGGAACTGCTGTTTTTGGAATATTTTAACACAGACCGACTGTTCCGGTCCATCAAGCGGGCGGACTACGTCCTGCTCTACGCCATCCGCTCCCACGCCGGGGAGCGGGGCAGGCCGGGGAGGACGTACCTCGCGGACCTGAGCCGGGAGCTGGGCGTCCCCATCCCCTCCCTGTCCCGAACCGTGGAACGGCTTCAGGACCGGGGCTTCGTCACCTGGAAGACGGACCGGAACGCGGGCCAGACCTACGTGAAGCTCACCAGCAAGGCCGTGGAGCTGATGGACGACGAGCACCGCCGTATGCGGGAGGTCTACGACCGCATCCGCGCCGAGATCCCGCCCGACGAGCTCGCCCGGTCCCTGGCCACCCTCAAGCGCATCGCCGAGATCGTCCGCACGGCGGAATAAAGAAATACCAATATTCAATCAAAGCAAGACATTCGTGCCGGTCTTTTTCGCGCCATGCGTCAAGACGCAGCTTGGAAATTCATCCGGTATTTCCAAGCCGCCTTCCTCGCCTGACACGAAATACACTCGCCGCTCGGTACCTCATTTTAATTGAATATCAGTATAAAAACACGTCCGGGCCCCTGTCGGGGCCCGGATCTTCACATTCTCAGCGCCTCCGCGGCTTCCTTGCGCGTAAAAGCGCCGGTGGCGGTGACAAGCAGCAGGTACGCCCCCGCGAAGACAACGCCGCCGGAGATGAGGCCCGCGAAGCTGTGAACGCCGCCGGTCAGGTCCACCGCCGCCCGGGACAGGGCCGCCGAGGTCAGGGCGCAGATGAGGCTGACGCCCATGGACCGGAGGCTCCCGGAAATGTCGGTCACCCGGGTGAGCCTGCCCAGGCTCAGGGAGAAGTTGAAGATCTCCGAGGCGTAGAGGATGGCGATGTACCCGTAGAGGGCGTATTTCGGAAGCACCAGCCAGATGAGCGCCGTGGAAATGAGGGAGTCGATGATGTTGACCCGCATGGCGTACATATGCTCCCCCAGGCCCCGGAGCATCCCGTCGGTGATGTTGTCCATGTACATGACGGGCATCAGCAGGGCCAGCAGGCCGATGTACCGCCCGGCCTCGGGGCTCCGGTAGATCTGCGTCCCCAGATCCCGGGAGAAGGCCAGCAGGAACGCGGCCACGGCGGCGGAGAAGAGGAAGGTCAGCCGCAGGAGCATATTTGCGGCGGCGGAGATGCGCCGGTCGTTGCCCTGGACCTGCTCCTCCGTCAGCTCCGGTACGATGAGCTCGGAGACGGAGGCGAACAGCACCATGGGGAAGGTGATCACCGGGAACACCATCCCCTGGATGAGCCCGTACCCCGCCAGCGCCGCCTCCGCCGAGGCGCCGGACCGGCGCAGTCCCGCCGGGATCAGCAGGTGCTGGACCGTGTTCAGGGCCACCCGGGCGTAGGCCGTGGCGGCCAGAGGCATGGCGATGGACACCATCCGCCGGGTGAGGCCGCGCCCCTCCGTGTCCCCTCCCCGGCGGCGCCGGAAGTCCAGGGCGTAGAGGGCCAAGAGCACCAGGAAGGAGACGATCTCCCCCAGGGCGTTCCCGGCGGCCACGGAGGCGCACATGAGCTCGGGGTTGGCGGTGCGGATCCTGGAGAGGAAGAAGATGGCGGCCGCCACACGGGTGACCTCCTCGGTGACCGTGCCCGCCAGGGCACAGCCTACACGGCACTCGCCGGTGAAGTACCCGCCCAGCACCGCCCCGGCGGAGATGAAGGGCATCCCCAGGGCCAGCACCCGCAGCGCCAGCGCCGTGCGTGTGTCCCCCAGGAACCGGGCAGAGACGAGATCCGCCCCCGACATAAGGAGCATCGCCGCCAGCGTGCCGAACACCGCCCCGTACGCAAGGCACCGGCGCACCACCCGCCCCACGCCACGGAGCCGCCCCTTACCCATCTCCTCGGACACGAGCCTGGTGGTGGCGAAGCGGATACCGGAGATGGCGAAGGTGGCCGCCAGGGACCCCACCGAGGCCACCAGCGTAAAGAGCCCGATCCCCGCCGCCCCCATCCGCCGGGACAGCACCACCTGGAACCACAGCCCCAGGGACCGGAGCACCAGCGAAACCGCCGTACTCACTAGAGAATTGACTAAAAGCCTCTTACCCTTCATGGAAACACCCCCCGAACATACTGCAAGAGTATATTCGGGGGATGTTTTTATCATTCATACCGGTTGAAACGGCGCCCGCGCGGCGGGGATTTTCGCGCTATACCGCGTCAGGCGGCTTGACAATCCATACAGTATTCCGCGCCGCCCGTGTCTATCGCGGAAAATGGACAAATGAACCGCAAACCCTCGCGGCGCAAGAGTTTCTCACCCGACCGGGTGGTCAAATGAAAAGCATAGTGTTTTCAAGGCTTTCAAGGTTCATTTGTCCACCTTGCGCAGGCTGACGGAGCTGTAATACTGCAGCGATCCCTGATCAGGGATCGGAGTCAAGCACAATCACCCTGTCACCGCTCCTCCAGCAGTCTCAGCACCCGGAAGTAATACTCCGTCTTTTCCTCCAAATCCGGGCCCTCCGGGGTGTACTCGTTGGGGACGGACATATAGAGGTACACGATCCGGCCTCCCCGGCGGGCGAAGCACTCCTTGTAGGTCACGCGCACGTCGTCCCAGCCGTCGAGCGTCACCCGGGTAAACTCGCCGTCGCTCCGGGCGAACACGGCGGAGCCCATCAGCGGCTCGAAGAGGGCGCGGGCCAGCCATTCAAAGCGCACGTCGTAGATGTCCTGGTCCAGGACGGCCCAGTTCATGCTCTCCCCCACCGTCTCCCGGGTCCAGACCGCGTCGGCCAGGGGCGCCCAAATGCGCTCCACCCGGGCGTCCGGCTCATGGGTCAGAATGCCGTTCCGCTCCCCGTCAAAGCCCAGCTCGGAGAGGGTGACGTAGGGCCCGTCGGATGTCTCCGGCATATCCGTCCTGTCATAGAGCGCCAGCTGCGCCGCCGTCAGCGCCAGGCACACGCACCAGGCCGCCACCAGCAGGGGCTTGGCCAGAGGCCTGCGGACCCGGGGCGCGTGGTCCGGCATCTGTCCCCGCCGGAGGCCCCGCAGGAGCTTCGACGTGACCAGGATCCCGGCCAGCTCCGTGCCCAGGGCGTAGAGGACCCACGCCAGGTAGAAGATGTACAGCTCCGGGAACACCAGCAACTGCCGCGCCGCGTTGGAGGACGACCGGGCCATGCGGGAGATCAGCAGCCACAGCAGGGGCACCGCCGCCACCGCCAGAAGGAGGTCCAGAATATACCGGCGCCGCATCCGCCGGACGGACTTCGCCTGGCTCTCGGCGTCGGTGTACAGCTCCGGTGCGCCGGACCCGGCGGGGGTGCGGTAGACGTTGACCGCCCCCCGGTGGGTGACCCACTCCCAGCCGCACTCCTCGTAGAGCGCCAGCCGGTCCTCCGAGGGCGCCGAGGGGTCCAGCTCCAACCGGTAGAGCATCCGCCGGGGTTCCGTCCGGGTGAAGCCGCTGAAATACCCGCCCCGGTTCGTGAGCTCCCAGCCCCGCTCGGCCATGCGGGCGTAGAAGCTCTCGTTCTCCCCCAGCCGGTAGTCCTCCGGGTGGAAGGTCCACTTAACTTTCATGTTTATAATCCGCCTTTCTGCGAAAGGCACCGACGAGGTTATGAAACAAGTGGTGCCCAACACTAAAATAT
>CANQKZ010000177.1 GCA_947624585.1 uncultured Oscillospiraceae bacterium
CGCCGCAGCCGAAGGTCTTGAAGCTGACCTTCTCGATGATGCCGTTCTCGATCTTCATGTAGATCTTCATGATGTCTCCGCAGACCGGGTTGCCCACCTGTCCGATGGCGTTGGCGTCGGGCAGCTCGCCCACGTTGCGGGGATTGGTGAAATGGTCCATGACCTTTTCGGAATACATAATTTACCTCCTCAGGAATTTACCATCCGGTCCAGGCTCTCCCGGGCGCGCCTCAGCTGGTCCTCGGGAAGCTCGACCTTGTATTTCTCGTCCCGCATGCACTCGAAGAGGGCCTCCGGGGTCACTTTTTTCATGTTGGGGCATACGAACGCGGCGCCCACGCCCCAGACGCGCTTTTCGGGAAGCTCCCGCCGGAGCCGGGCCACGATCTCGCCCTCGGTGCCGATGAGGATCTCCTTCGCCTCGGTCCTCCGGGCGAAGTCCAATATCTCGGCGGTGGAACCCACCAGGTCGCCGTGCTTTACCACGTCGTCCCCACACTCCGGGTGGACGGCGAAGACCGCCTCCGGGTGGGCGCGTTTCGCGGCCAGAACGTCGGCCTCCGTGATCTTGTGGTGGGTGGGGCAGAATCCGTTGTGGAGCCAGAATTTCTTCTCCGGGACCCGGGCGGCCACGAAGGAGCCCAGATGG
Source organism: uncultured Oscillospiraceae bacterium (assembly GCA_947624585.1). Lineage (GTDB taxonomy): Bacteria > Bacillota > Clostridia > Oscillospirales > Oscillospiraceae > RUG626. The sequence continues at coordinate 650 of CANQKZ010000177.1, forward strand.
ACGTCCGGCACGAAGATGATCTCCTCCGAGTCCAGATTTTTCGCGATCCGCAGGGCCGAGGAGCTGGTGCAGCACACATCGCTGACCGCTTTCACGGCGGCGGAGCTGTTGACGTAGCACATGACCTTCGCCTTTGGGTGCTCCGCCCGCAGCCGCAGCACGTCCCCGGGTGTCACCATGTCGGCCATGGGGCACCCGGCGTCGGGGGCCGGGAGGAGGACGGTCTTGGCCGGGGAGAGGATCTTGGCGCTCTCGCCCATGAACCGGACGCCGCAGACGACGATGAGGTCCTGCTCCGCTTTCGCGGCCTTCTGGGCCATGGCGAAGGAGTCGCACACCGCGTCCGCCACGTCCTGGACCTCCAGGGGCACGTAGTAATGGGCCAGGATGAGGGCGTTTTTCTCCTTTTTCAGGCGCAGGATCTCATTTTGGAGCTCATTAAAATTTTCCATTCAGCCGATCCTCCCAGAGGGGCGACATGGAGCGGAGCCGCTCGATGATGGGCGGAAGGGACTCGATGATGTAGTCGATGTCCTCGTCGGTGGTGGTGTCGGTGAGGGAGAGGCGCAGGGAGCCGTGGGCCACCTCATGGGGCAGGCCGATGGCCAGGAGCACGTGGCTGGGGTCCAGGCTCACGGAGGAGCAGGCGGAGCCGGAGCTGGCGCAGATGCCCTTGGCGTCCAGCATCAGGACCAGGGACTCCCCCTCCACGCACTCGAAGACGAAGCTGGCGATGCCGGGAAGCCTGTTCACCGGGTCGCCGGTGAGGCGCGAGTATGGGATGGACTTGAACGCCTCGATGAGCCGGTCCCGCATGGCGGACACCCGGGGCATGGTCTCGGGCAGGTTGTTGACGGCCTCCTCCAGCGCCGCCGCCATGCCGATGATCTCGGGCACGTTCTCGGTGCCGGAGCGCTGGTTGCGCTCCTGCCCGCCGCCGTGGAGGAGCTGGGGGACACGGACGCCCTTGCGGATATACATGGCGCCCACGCCCTTGGGGCCGTGGAACTTGTGGCCGGAGATGGACAGCATATCGATGTTCATGGCCTTCACGTCGATGGGGATGTGGCCCGCCGCCTGGACGGCGTCGGTGTGGAAAAGGACGCCGTGCTCGTGGCAGATGCGGCCGATCTCCCGGACCGGCAGGATGGTGCCGATCTCGTTGTTGGCCATCATGATCGTGACCAGGATGGTGTCGGGCCGGATGGCGGCCTCAAGCTCCGCAAGGTCGATGCCGCCGAGCTTGTCGGCCTTCAGGTAGGTGACCTCATAGCCCTTCTTCTTCAGCCAATCCAGGGTGTGGGTGATGGCGTGGTGCTCGATGGAGCTGGTGATGATGTGACGGCCCTTGGACGCCTTGGCCTCCGCGATGCCCTTCAGCGCCCAGTTGTCGGACTCGGTGCCGCAGCCGGTGAAGTAGATCTCCGTGGGCTCGGCGTTGAAGCACTTCGCCACCTTCGCCCGTGCCTCGTCCAGACCCCGGCGGGCGCTGCGGCCCACGGAGTAGAGACTGGAGGGGTTGCCGTAGTTGTCGGTCATATAGGGGAGCATGGCCTCGACGCAGGTCTTGGACATGGCCGTGGTGGCCGCGTTGTCGGCGTAAACAAATCGGTTGCTCATATGTGAAAATCGCCTCGAATCAAAAAAATCTCCTTTGGCAGTTAGCCAGTGATAATTTTATACCCAAAACATCCATTTTGTCAATAACATCATGTTGTAATTGTGTAAATTATGTGATAGAATGTGTCATGAGCGGCCCGGAGGGAGGGGGAGACTCCCCGAAGGCCGGAAATTTCTTACACAAACAACTTCCCGGGGTGAAAAGAGAGATGAAATACAGGATATCCGCCAACGTGATCCGGCGGCTTCCGAGATACTTAAGGCGTATGACGCTTCTGGAGCGGCAGGGGGTGGAAAAGGTCTCCTCCACGGAGCTGGGCGGGAGGATGGGGCTGACGGCCTCCCAGATCCGGCAGGACTTCAACTGCTTCGGCGGCTTCGGCCAGCAGGGGTACGGCTACAACGTCCGGCAGCTCAGAGAGGGCATCGGCGGCATCCTGGGCCTGGAGGACACTCTGGCCGCCGTGGTCATCGGCGCCGGGAATCTGGGGCGGGCCCTGATCGCCAACTTCCATTTCGGAAGCTATGGCTTCGAGCTGAAGGCCGCCTTCGACACGGACCCGGCCCTCATCGGCACGGTGCTGAACGGCGCCCCGGTGCTGGACGGGCGGGATCTGGAGACGTATCTTGCGGAAAACCGGGTGGACGTGGCGGTGCTGACCATGCCCAAGGCCCACGCCGCCCGCATCGCGAAGCTGTGCAGCGACCGGGGCGTCCGGGGCATCTGGAACTTCACCGGCACCGACATCGACGGGGACCTGGGCGGCGCCGTGGTGGAGGACGTACACCTGTCGGACAGCCTCCTCACCCTGGGCTACTATCTGCGCGGCAAGGGCGAGCAATGACCCGCCGCCAACCCCATGCCCCTCCCGTCGGGAGCGGGCGGAGAGGAGCAGTATCATGAAACGAATCATCACAGCGGCCCTGGCGTTGCTCCTGCTGGCCGCCATGACGGGGGCGTCGGCCTCCCAGGCCGGGTCGGCCTCCCAGGCGGGGACCGCCGCCGACTCTCTGGTCACAAAGCAGTATGTGGACAGCACCTACACTCAGGCGCTGATGTCCCGGATAAACCAACTCATCGTCCAGCGTCTGGGCGGCGGCTCCGGCGCCTCCGCCCCGGGGGATACAACCCTGACGGGGTCCGGCGGGGGTATGCTGTCCGGGTATGAATACACCTCCGGGAATCAGAGCTTCAATCTGCCGCCCACGGGACAGATCACCGTGGGACAGGGGGGGAGCGTGATCGTCACCTCCGGACAGGTGACACTGACCGTCAACAGCGGGGAGGTCGTCGACATCGCCGAGGGCAAGCCTGTGCCCTCCGGCACCGTCCTTCGGGCGCGCCGGCGCTATTTCTGCACAGAGAGCACCGTCGCCATATACTCCACGGCCTCCTGGGCCACGGTGATGGCGGACGGGCCCTACGTCTTCGTCGGCGACCCGGCCGCTCAGGCATACCGGGACGTGAGGCCCGGCGACTGGTACTCCGCCGCCTCCCTGTACGCCTGGCAGAAGCGGATCTTCCTGGACTGGAACAGCCCGGACTTCCGCCCCGGCGACACGGTGACCCGGGCGGAGATCATCTACGCCATCTGGGCCGCCGCCGGATCCCCGGCCTCCGACTTCATGGCGAACTACGACGACATCACCGAGGCATGGTATCTGCCCGCCGTCCGCTGGGCCTCCGAGAAGGGCATCGTCAAGGGCATCGGCAACTTCAAGCTGGACCCTGACGGGCTGGTGGACCGGGCCGCCATCGTCACCATGCTCTTCCGCGCCACCGCCGTCACCGGAGCGAGCTCCGAGGGCAGGGCGGACCTGACAGCCTTCACCGACGCCGCCGCTATCCCCGACTGGTCCGCCGAGGCGGTGAGCTGGGCCGTTGCCAACGGTGTGGTCCTGGGCGTGGGGGACGGATCCTTTTCGCCGGGGTTGGCTACCTCCAGGGGGCAGATCGCCGCGCTGCTTATGAGGATGTTCGAGTGAATTTTCCGCTGTGACCCGGGCCCGGCCTACCGCGTGAAGGAGCGGAAAAAGGCAAAAGAGCGAAAATGCCGTTGGGGGCCCGGTGGTAAACCGGGCCCTCCGCGTTGTATCCGGGTCCGACCCCCGCGTCCCGTGCCGGCACGTCCGGGGGGATCCTCTTCTGTTGGTCCCGTCCACCGTGGGCTTCATGTCCGGCGCCGGGCTCATGGCCTCACCCTCTCCCGCTTTCGGCGGGAAAGAGGAAGCGGTACCGGTATATGTGAGGCATGACCGGACCGCCCCGGGAAAATGGGGATACGGGATGAGGGAGCCTCTTGATGAAATGAGAAAATTTTGCTATACTGATACTACTGATTCTAATATTCAATCAAAACGAGACATTCTCGGCGGTCTTTTTTGCGTCATACTTCGTCAGACCGCTTGGAAATACACAAAGTATTCCCCGCGCAGTCTTCCTCGTCTGACGCAAAAAATCCTCGCCGCTCGGTGTCTCCTTTTGATTGAATATTAGGGAACCTCTGAACAAATCGCCGCACCGATCTTGACGGCATATTTTCCGCCATATTTCGTCAAAAAATTTTGAAATACACAAAGTATTCCTGCAATTTTTTACCTTCATCTGGCGAAAAATCTGCTCGTCAATCTCGGCACTTCGATTTATTCAGAGGTTCCTTAGTATGATTTCAAACATTTTTGGAGGTGTACTGATGGAAACGGAATTTTTTCCCGACGGCGTGACGCCCATTGACGGGTGGTTCTACGATCTGCGCGTCCCGGAGCTTTCGGAGCTGGGGCGTCAATATGTGCTGACGGATTACGGCATCCTGGACGACGGCCTGGTCCACACCCGGGAGATACAGCGGCTCATCGACGGGGCCGCGGAGAGCGGCGGCGGGGTGATCGTAGTGCCCCGGGGCGTGTATTGCACCGGGTCCCTCTTCTTCAAGCCCGGCGTGAACCTCTACGTCCGGGAGGGCGGCGTCCTCCGGGGCAGCGACGACGTCAGCGACTACCCGGTCCTCGAAACGCGCATTGAGGGGGAAACCTGCCGGTATTTCGCGGCGCTCATCAACGCCGACCGGGTCGACGGCTTCACCATGTGCGGCCCCGGCACTGTGGACGGCAACGGCCTTCGCTCCTGGAAAGCCTTCTGGCTCCGGCGGGAGTGGAACCCGGCCTGCACCAACAAGGACGAGCAGCGCCCGAGACTTGTGTATATTTCCAACAGTAAAAACGTCCTGGTGGCGGGTCTCCGGCTCCAGAACGCCCATTTCTGGACAAATCACATCTACCGCTGCGAGCGTGTGAAGTTTTTGAACTGCTCCATCTACTCCCCCGCCGCCCCGGTCCGCGCCCCCAGCACCGACGCCATCGACATCGACGTGTGCTCGGACGTGCTGGTGAAGAACTGTACCATGGAGGTCAACGACGATTCGGTGGTCCTCAAGGGCGGCAAGGGCCCCTGGGCGGACTCAGACCCCGCCAACGGAGCCAACGAGCGGATCCTGGTGGAGGACTGCGTCTACGGCTTCTGCCACGGGTGCCTTACCTGCGGGTCCGAGTCCGTACACAACAAAAACATCCTGGTCCGGCGCATCCGGGTGCTGGCGGGGAGCAACCTTCTGTGGCTGAAGCTCCGCCCGGACACGCCCCAGCACTACGAGTACATTTCCGTGGAGGACGTGGAGGGGAAAATCGAGAATTTCCTCACCGTCCGGCCCTGGACCCAGTTCTTCGACCTGAAGGGCCGCGCGGACATACCCCGGAGTCTGGCCGACCACATCGCCCTGCGCCGCTGCCGGTGCGAGTGCGGCACCTTCTGGAACGTGGCCCCGGACCCGAAGCGGTACGAGCTCCGTGACTTCACCCTGGAGGACCTGACCGTCCGCGCGGAAAACAGCGGTTTTGACGGGAGCGGCGTTGAGAATATCACGGTGAAAAATGTAACGCTGATTTAATACTAATATCTATAAATGAGCAAATTCAAAAACTGCCCACCACCCCCCGACATCGGCGCAATCCCTCGGAAAAAGTACGCGCAG
>CANQKZ010000178.1 GCA_947624585.1 uncultured Oscillospiraceae bacterium
CACGAGGAGGTTCTCCACAATCTCCACTCCATCCAAGGCGCGCTCTTACGGATGAACCGCTCCATCCAGGCGGAGGGGGCCTTCGGGGTCATGAAGCAGGACCGAAGGTACCGGAGGATCCGGCGCAGAGGGCTAAAAAGGGTCGAGCTTGAGGTTATGCTGGTCTCTATCGGCTACAATCTCTATAAATTTCATAACAAACGCAAGCGCCTCCAGGAAGCCGCGTGAGATAACGCCGGTCAAGTTCCATGGGGGTAAGGGGGAGCTATGCCCTTTTTCGCTGAAAAATGTGGTTTTTTCCACAAAAATACGGGGCCGTGAATATCCACGCCTGGGGTGGCGTGTTTTTTCACAGCCCCTTATGATTATCGCGTGTATCGGCGTCTCTTATACTAATATTCAATCAAAAGGAGACACCGGGCGACGAGGATTTTTTCGTCAGACGAGGAAGACTGCGCAGGGAATACTTTGTGTATTTCCAAGCAGTCTGACGAAGTATGACGCAAAAAGACCGTCGCTAATGTCTTGCTTTGATTGAATATTAGTATTAGCGTACACAAAAACCAAGGCGGCACAGCAGATGCGCTGCGCCTCCTATTTCATGTAAATAAAAGCCGTGCTTTTCGATTGAGCAATAGCTCGATTGAGTAAAAACGCCGCTCTTTCCGATCGGGCAGAAAAACCCCTCACTGGCTGTCGATGGTCTTCTTCATGGCGGCCAGCCCCTCTGTGTACTCATCCTCCGCGTGGACGATGAGCTTTGCGAAGGGCAGGAAGTACTCACCGCACTCGGTGAGCTCGACGCGGCGCGTGGAACGGCTGAAGAGCGTAACCCCCAGCTCCTCCTCCAGTTCCTTGATGTGGCGGGAGAGCGTCGGCTGTGACAGGAAAAGACGCTCCGATGCTGAATTGAAATTTTTGAGCTCCGATAATGTCAGAAACTCCCTCATGCTTTGAATCTTCAAGTGGCCCATCCCTTTTTTATATCTAAAATATAAGTATTTTTAATACATATGCCTTTATTCCAGAAAAAGTATACCACGAAAAACCATTTTGCGCAATAATTCATACGAAAGACAAATCAATTTTCCAAAGAAAGTATTAATCAAAAGGAATAATTAGGGAAATGAATTAATGCGCATTGCGACTTTTGCCGGATTCTCTCTGTGCGGGCGTTCCAATCGGATTGAAAACGCTCAATTAACGCGGTATAATGCGATATACGCGAAATACACAAAGGACCGATTTGATTTGACGCTCTTTTTCCTGCCCACGGCGGGGGAAGGGAGCGCGAAAAATGACAGGAGGCGCGTCCCCGTGTTCAGAAAGCTCGTATACCTTTTAAGCTCGCTCCTCTTCCTGCTGGCGGGCCTCCGGAACGCCCTGCCCGCGCCGGAGCCGGACCCGGCGGGGAAGAGGCTGGCGGCCATGGACACACGGGAGAAGCTTTTACAGCTCTTCCTGGTGACGCCGGAGGCCCTGACCGGCGAGAACACGGCCACGGAGGGGGAACGTCTGGCCTCGGCCCTCCGGGATACGCCGGTGGGCGGCATCGTCCTCTTCACGAAGAACCTGGTCACATCGGAGCAGACCCGGGCGCTGACGGCAGCGGCGGCGGGGGCCGTGGAGAACGGCCTTCTCATCGGCGTGGACGAGGAGGGCGGCACGGTGAACCGGCTGATGTCGCGTCTCGGCACGACCTGGGTGGGGCCCATGTACGATTACAGGGCCGAGGGCCCCGAGACGGCCCGTGAGAACGCCCGGACCGTCGGGGAGGACCTGAGAGACCACGGCTTCAACCTGGATTTCGCCCCGGTGGCGGACGTGTGGACCAACCCGGCAAACACGGTCATCGGCCGCCGGGCCTACAGCGACGACCCCCGGGAGGCTTCCCGGCTCGTGGCGGCGGCGGTGGAGGGCTTCCATGAGGCGGGCGTCCTGTGCACCCTGAAGCACTTCCCCGGCCACGGGGACACCTCTACCGACTCCCACACCGGCGCGGCCCTGGTGGACCTGAGCCTGGAGGAGCTGGAGGAGACTCAGCTTCCCCCCTTCGCCGCCGGGATCGAGGCCGGGGCGGACCTGGTGATGGTGGGCCACCTGACGGTCCCGGCCCTGGACGCCGTGCCCGCCACGGTCTCCCGCGCCGTCGTCACGGACCTTCTGCGGGAGGAGCTGGGCTTTGAGGGAGCGGTCATCACCGACGCCCTCAATATGTCCGCCGTCTCCGCCCTCTATGAGCCGGGCGAGCTGGCCCTCAGGGCGCTGGAGGCGGGGGTAGACATCCTCCTGATGCCGGAGGACCTGCCCGCGTCCCTGAACGCCCTGGAGTCCGCCCTGGAGAGCGGGGAGCTGACGATGGAGCGCGTGGACGAAAGCGTCCGCCGGGTCCTGACGCTGAAGGCCCGGCGCGGACTCATTCCCGGCTGAACACCCCGCGTCAAAACGCCCCCCGGAGACGGGGGGCGTTTTGTAGTCATGTAGAGTTATACCTTGTGGTGGCCCAGGTGGAAGATGTCCACGGGGCTGTTCTTGCGGCGGGCGTTGGTGCGGCCCTCGGGCTGGATCTCACCGGCGGCCATCAGGGCCTTCTTGGTGAGGGTGGGCCCGATGAGCTCATAGACCAGCACGGAGAACAGGACCACGTTGCGGACCACCGCGCCGTCGGAAAGCTGCGTGGCCGTCATGGCCATACCCAGCGCCACTCCCGCCTGGGGCAGGAGGGTGATGCCGATGTATTTTGTGATGTCCGGCGAGCACCGGGTCAGGGCGCAGCTGCCGAAGGCCCCGAAATACTTGCCCAGGGACCGGAAGAGGATGTACACAACGCCGATGAGCAGCACCGTGGGCTGGGACAGGATGCGCATATCCAGCTCCGCGCCGGAGAGCACGAAGAACAGCACGAACACGGGGGCCGTCCAGTCGTCGATGCGCCCCATCAGCTCCTGGGAGAAGTCGCAGATGTTGCAGAACACGGTGCCCGCCATCATGCACACCAGAAGCAGGCTGAACCCGATGTGAACGCCGCCCACCTGGAATTCCGCCATGGACAGGCCCACCGTGGCCAGCACGCAGGTGATGGACAGGGAAAGACGCTTGGACCGGGAGAAGAAGTACTTCTCCAGCCTGTGCAGGAGCCACCCGGCCAGGGCGCCCAGAAGGAGCGACAGCACGATCTCAATGACCGGCTCTAAGAGGATGGTCTTCAGGCTGATGGTGCCCTTCTCCAGGGCCGTCGCCACCCCGAAGGAGGCGGAGAACAGCATCAGGCCCACCGCGTCGTCGATGGCCACCACTAAAAGCAGGAGCTTGGTGAGAGGCCCGTTGGCCTTGTACTGCCGCACCACCATCAGCGTCGCCGCCGGGGCCGTGGCCGCCGCGATGGAACCCAGGGTGATAGCGGAGGGGACGGAGATGAGCCTGGGTGAGATGAAGTGGAGCGCGACGAGCCCGGCGTCCACGAACACGGTGGTGATCACCGCCTGCAAAATGCCCACGGTGATGGCCTGGCGGCCCATGTGCTTGAGCTGCTCGAGCCTGAACTCGTTGCCGATGGTGAAGGCGATGAACCCCAGCGCCACCTGGGAGATGAGGTCAAGCCCCTCCACCTCCTCCAGGGACACAAAGCCCAGGCCCCGGATGTTCAGGGCTCCGATACAGAAGGGCCCCAGCACCACACCGGCCACAAGATACGCCGTCACCGCCGGGAGCTTCAGCTTCTTGGCAAGGCGGGACATGAGAAGGCCCCCGATCAGGGCCAGAGACATTTCGATGAGAATATACATTTCAGATTACCTCCCTCGTTCGGGCACACATTTTACACCCTTGGACGGGAAAATGCAATCTTCAAACTGACCCGTGTTCCCGGCGAATCTCGACAATAATTGTTCAATCTGCGTGTCCCCGCCCCAAAACCGCCCCTTGCATTCCCGGGGAAACAAAGGTATACTGAGGATATATTTCATCACGGAAGGGAAGACCTATGGATATCGAACAGATCCTCTCATCGGAATTCAGCATAAAGCCCTGGCAGGTCCGGGCGGTGACGGAGCTTCTGGACGCGGGGAACACCATCCCCTTCATCGCCCGCTACCGCAAGGAGACCCACGGCAACCTGGACGACCAGACCCTCCGGGAGCTGGCCCAGAGGCTGGAATATTTGCGCGGCCTGGACAAGCGCCGGGGCGAGATCGAAAAGGCCCTCTCCGACCAGGGGAACCTGACGGAGGAGCTGTCGGAGCGCCTTCGGGCCGCCGTGACACTTGCGGAGCTGGAGGACCTCTACCGCCCCTACCGCCCCAAGCGCCGCACCAGGGCTTCCGTGGCGAAGGAGCGGGGCCTGGAGCCCCTGGCCCAGTGGCTCCTCCTCTGCCGGGGCAGGGCGGACGTTTGCGCTCAGGCGGAAAAATTTGTCTCCGATCAGGTCCCGGACGCCGACGCGGCCCTTGCCGGGGCCCGGGACATCATCGCCGAGACCGTCAGCGACGACGCGGCCCTCCGCAGGGACCTGAGGGAGCTCATTGCCCGCGAGGGCGTTTTGGAGACGGAGGCGGCGCGGGAGAAGGACAGCGTCTACCGTATGTACTACGGCTTTCAGGAGAGCGTGTCCGCCATGGCGGCACACCGGGTGCTGGCGATCAACCGGGGCGAGCGGGAGGGCTTTCTGAAGGTGGCCCTCCGTGTGCCGGAGGATCGGATCCTGCCGAAGATCAAGCGGGCCTACGCAACCCCCAACTCCTCCACAGCCCCGGAGGTCTGCGCCGCCTGCGAGGACGCCTGGGAGCGGCTTCTCTTCCCGTCCCTGGAGCGGGAGCTGCGCGGCGCCCTCACCGACCGGGCCAACGAGGGTGCCATCCGGGTCTTCTCCCAGAACCTCCGGGAGCTTCTGATGCAGCCGCCGGTAAAGGGCCGGGTCATCCTGGGGGTGGATCCGGGCTTCCGCACCGGGTGCAAGCTGGCGGTGGTGGACGGGACGGGCCGGGTGCTGGAGACGGGCGTAGGATATTTCACCGTCCCCGGTATGACGGCCAGGCGCGAGGAGGCGGCGCGGCTCATCAAATCCATGGTCCGCCGCCACAACGTCACCGCCATCGCCATCGGCAACGGCACCGCCTCCCGGGAGAGCGAGCGGTTCATCGCATCGCTCCTGCCCGACCTGCCCGGCGTGGCCTACGCCATCGTCAGCGAGGCCGGGGCCTCGGTGTACTCCGCCTCGCCTCTGGCGGCACGGGAGTTCCCGGACTTCGACGTGTCCCTGCGCTCCGCCGTGTCCATCGCCCGGAGGCTCCAGGACCCGCTGGCGGAGCTGGTGAAGATCGAGCCCCGGGCCATCGGCGTGGGCCAGTACCAGCACGATCTGAAGCAGAACGAGCTGTCGGATGCCCTGGACGGCGTGGTGGAGCAGTGCGTCAACGACGTGGGCGTGGAGGTGAACACCGCCTCCCCGGAGCTCTTGTCCCATGTGGCGGGCATCGGCCCGGCCCTCGCCCGGAACATCGTGGCCTACCGGGAGGCCAGCGGCATCCCCAGCCGCGCCGCCCTCAAAAAGGTCCCCAAGCTGGGGCCCAGGGCCTTCCAGCAGTGCGCCGGGTTCCTGCGGGTGGCGGATTCCAAAAATCCCCTGGACGCCACCGCCGTCCACCCGGAGAGCTACGGCTCCGCCAGGGCCCTCATGGAAAAGCTGGGCTTCGACGAGTCGGAGCTTCGCCGGGGCGGCATCCCGGAGATCGTTGACCGGGCAAAAACCTACGGCCCGGAGAAGCTGGCGGAGGAGCTGGACATCGGCCTCCCCACCCTGACGGACATCCTCTCGGAGCTCAAAAAGCCGGGCCGCGATCCCCGTGACGGGCTGCCCGCCCCGGTGCTCCGCACGGATGTGCTGGATATCAAGGACCTGACCCCCGGCATGGAGCTCACCGGCACTGTCCGCAACGTCATTGACTTCGGCGCCTTTGTGGACATCGGCGTCCACCAGGACGGCCTGGTACACATCTCCCGCATGGCCGACCGGTACGTGAAGCACCCCTCGGACCTGGTGAAGGTGGGGGACGTGGTGAAGGTCTGGGTGGTGGACGTGGACCCCGCAAAAAAACGCATCGCGTTGAGCATGGTGAAGGGGAAAAAGTAAAGAACAGGGGGCTGTGAAAAAAGCCCCATAAAAAAGGAAGAGGGGCTGTGAAAAAACACGCCACCCCAGGCGTGGATATTCACAGCCCCGTATTTTTGTGGAAAAAAACACATTTTTC
>CANQKZ010000179.1 GCA_947624585.1 uncultured Oscillospiraceae bacterium
CATTGCCCGACACCGTCTTTGTGACGGTCAGGTTCCCCGTCCCCGGCTCCGGCTCCGTGTTCTTGCTGTTGTCAAAGCCCGCCCGCGCGGTGCCGCCGTCGGGGATCGTCCCCTTGTCGCCGGTGATAGATGTGGTGTAGCCGTCCTGATTGGCCTCCGCCTCCGTCACCGTGTAGGTGACGCCCACGGGCAGGCCCGTGGCTGTGAGGCTCTCGCCGTGCTTTAAAGTGAACTCCGCCACACCGTTTTGGAAGGTCATGCCACCGTAGGTGCCGGTAATGGACGTATCGCTGAGCGTCACGGTGAAGTGCCACTCCCGGTCTGTCTCTCCGGCATTGCCCGACACCGTCTTTGTGACGGTCAGGTTCCCCGTCCCCGGCTCCGTGTTCTTGCTGTTGTCAAAGCCCGCCCGCGCGGTGCCGCCGTCGGGGATCGTCCCCTTGTCGCCGGTGATAGATGTGGTGTAGCCGTCCTGATTGGCCTCCGCCTCCGTCACCGTGTAGGTGACGCCCACGGGCAGGCCCGTGGCTGTGAGGCTCTCGCCGTGCTTTAAAGTGAACTCCGCCACACCGTTTTGGAAGGTCATGCCGCCGTACGTGCCGGTAATGGACGTATCGCTGAGCGTCACGGTGAAGTTCCAATCTTTCGCGGTGTCTCCTTCGCCCGTGACCGTCTTGATGACGGTGAGATTGCCCTTTTCCGTGGTGGTGTCCTTGCTATTGGTAAACTTCGCCTCGGCCTTGCCGTCCGTGGGAATCGTGCCGTTCTCGCCGGTGGAAGTGGTGGTATACCCGTCCTTATCGGCCTCGAACTCGGTGACCGTGTAGGTGATGCCGGCGGGAAGGCCGGTGGCGGTTTTGCTCTTGCCGTGCGTCAGGGTAAACTCCGCCACGCCGTTGGTGAAGTACATCTCGCCGTAGGGGCCGGTGACGGTCGTATCGCTGAGCTCCACGCGGAAGTGCCAATCTTTCGTCTTGTCGCCCGCCGCGCCGGTGACGGTCTTGCTGACGGTGAGGCTGCCGACCTTCGGCCCCGGCGCGTCCTTGTGGTTTTCAAACTCCGCGTAGGCGCTGCCGCCGTTGGGGATGGCGCCGGTGGAGCCCTCCGTGGTGACGGTATAGCCCTCCGTGTTCGTCTCGGTGACCGTGTAGGTGATGTCCACGGGCAGGTCGTTGGCCGTGGCGCTCTCGCCGTGCTTAAGGTCGAACGTGGCCACGCCGTTTACGAATTCCATATCGCCGAAGGTGCCGTTGACGGACGTGTCGCTGAGGGTCACGGTGAAGCTGAAAGACTTGCCGTAATCCGCGCCCGTGCCGGACACAAGCTTCGTGACGGTCAGGCTGCCCGTTTTGGGCCCGGGGTTGTCGTTCTTGGTATTGACGAAGTCCGCCCGGGCGGTGCCGCCGTTGGGGATGGTCCCCTTGTCGCCGGTGTAGGTCGTGTGGTAGTCGTCCATGTTGGCGTCAAGCTCGGTGACCGTGTAGGTGAGCCCCGTGGGCAGACCGTTGGCGGTCTTGCTCTGGTCGTGCGCCAGGGTAAACTCCGCCACGCCGTTCCGGAAGGTCATCTCGCCATAGGTGCCGTGAACGGTCTTGTCGCTGAGCTCCACGCGGAAGCGGAACTCCTTATTCTCGTCCCCGGCATTGCCGGTGACGGTCTTCTTGACAATGAGATTTCCGGTATTTTCCTCCGGCGGCGGGTCCTTGCGGTTGATGAAGTCCGCGTGGGCCGTGTCGGTCTCCGTGATGGTCCCGGTGCCGCCGGTGACGGTGGTATCATAGCCGTCACCGTTGGCCTCCTCCTCCGCCACCTTGTAGGTGTCGCCCTCGGGCAGGCCCTTGGCGATAGCGCTCTGGCCGCTCTTCAGCGTGAAATTCGCCACGCCGTTTACGAAGGTCATATCCCCGCGGACTCCGTTCACGGAGGTGTCCACTTCCCCGTCCTTATTATAGAGGGTGACGGTGAAGTTCCACACCTTTTCGGGGCCTCCCGCGCCGCCCAGGACGGTCTTGGTGACCTCCAGGGCGCAGTTCTTGGGCTCCAGCACCTTGCCGAAATCGTTGACGTAACTGGCCTCGGCGGTGCCGCCGTCGGGGATGATGCCCTTCGGCTCCCCGCCCGGTGTGGTGACGTAGCCTTCGTATTTGTCTTCCGTGACAACGTAGGTGATGCCCGCGGGAAGGCCCGTGGCGATCACGCTCTGGCCGTGCTTCAGGTCAAACGTCGCCACGCCGTTTGTGAAGGAAAGATCTCCAAACTGCCCGGTGACTTCCTCTCCCTTGATCGTGCCGTCCGCGGAGGTGCCGATGAGCGTCACGGTGAAGTGGAACAGCTTCGTGAGGTCCCCCTCGCCGGTGACGGTCTTGGTGACGGTGAGGTTGCCCGTGCCGGGAATCTGGTGCTCCGGTCTGTTGTTGACAAACTCCGCCTCTACGGCGGCATCCGGGGGGATGACGCCGGTGGCTTTGGTGGACTTAGTCGTGTAGCCCTCCTCGGAGCAGTCCTCCTCCGTGACCTCGTAGCTCGTGCCGGCGGGGAGGTTCTTGATTTCCACATACTCCCCGTGCTTCAGCTTGAACGTAAGCACGCCGTTTTCGATCTCGGCATCCAGAGGGGCTCCGTTTTTGGTGATGACCGCGTTTTCCAGGCCCTCCGTGGGGTCGAAGGTCACGGTGAAGCTGAATTCCCTGTCCTTATTCCCCACGCCGGTGACGATCTTTTTCACAATGAGGCCGTCGGTCTTCCGGGTATTGGTAAAGAGGATCTCCGTCTTATTTGCCTCTCCCGGGACAACCGTGCCGGTGGTGGTCAAAGGTGTTGTTGTTTGCTTCTCGCCGTTCACTTTGACTTCAGTCTTGAAGCCATTCGCGGATTTTTCGGTCTCCATGACCGTATACCCGGTCTTTCCGGGGATCTTATCCACGGTGAGGGTATGGCCGCCCTTGAGGGTAAATGTCCAGGTTCCCTCCGGATTCGCCTCAATGTCATTAGTTTCCTTTTTGCCGCCGCTCGGCACCAGGTTGCCCTCGACTGTTTCCCCGCCGCCCGTAATGGTATAGGGATACCCGCCCACCGGGCCTTTGATGCCGGTGGGGGGAACCGGGTCCGTGAGCGTCAGGGTGAAGGTGAAGTCACGTTTCAGGTCTTCGTCGGTCAGCTCGCCCTCCGGCTTCAGCTCCTTGGTGACAGAGAGCGTCCCCGGCTCAACGGTGTTGACGAAGTTCGCGGACTCCTCGTAGGTGCCCGTGTTGCCGTAGACGGAGTACGCGCCGGTGTAGTCGGTACTGCTGGTAAATTCGTTATCTGAAATTGCCGGGTTCTGATTCACCTGATCGGGCTCGTCCTTCACGGCGAAGTGGACCGTGGGGCTGGTGACAAAGCGGGCGAAATCCCTGAGGTAGCCGGAACCCTCGCCATAATAATGCTGGTCAAGCAGCTTGCCGTCCTTGAAGAAGTAGTGGCGAACCTGGCCACCGCCGATGTCCTCGTCGCAGCCGCCCTCTGCCAGATTCTCGGGGTTGAGGGTCGTGCAGCTGGGGTTATCCAGGACGGTATACGTCCCGCCCTCGTTTGTGTTCTGGTTCGTGTCACTGTGCCAGAGCCAGAACACGGACGTCCCGTCCGTGACAGTAGTCGGCTGGTGGTGGTTGTCGCCCTTGGCGTTCACGGCCGCGGTGGAATATGCCTCCCAGACGACGGCGTTGGTGTTGAAGAAAGGCTCATAGTGGAGATAGTCCCTCTCATTCTTGGAGCCACCCTGTTTCACCGCCCAGGTCAGGCCGTACTGGGTATTGTTATCTCTATACTGGCTCGGCATATTCCCTTCCGGGTAAATCTCCCCGTAGGTTGTCCCGGTGTTATAATATACCGGTATCTCCTGCTTACCGGGCTGGTAGGTGCTGGTGGAGCCCACCTGCTGGTTGTGGCTCAGCTCCTTCAGGGTATACCCGGCCGCCATGTCCTCCTCGGTGAGCTTTTCGGTGACGCGGTAGACGGAATTGGAGTCGATGCCGCTGAACAGCAGGCCCTCGCCGTCCTTCAGGGTGAATTCGGCGGTGTTCTTGGCGATATACGCGTTATCAAAATCTGTTCTTGTTTGCCCGACCTTATCCGTGAACAGATCCGGGCGGTCGGCCTTGGGGATAATCTGGTCGTAAAGCTGATTCTCCGTAAGTTTTTCGCCCGGTTGACCGTCTCCGTCCCCGTTGCTGTTGACGCCGAAGGTAAGCTCCTTCGTCCAGTAGGCGCTGGCGGTGCGGTAGGGCGACGTGACGGTGACCTCGGTGCCGGCCGCGGTGGGATCCAGGGTCAGGAGCGCAAAGCCCGTAGTAATCTTCTCGTCGAAAAGGTCTCTATCAGCCTCGATGTTAAAGTTCCCACTGCCGATCGGATCAGGTCCTTCTTCGGCCTGCCATTTTTTGGTATACTTATTCTGGGACACCAGCCAGACCTCTGTGGCTTTGTATGTGGTCTTGCCGTCCTCGCCGGGCACGGGCGTAACGTCAGTCGTCGAGACTTCACCGGCGGTGTCCACGGCACTATTGTGGTATACGCGGAAGCCGGTGGAGGAAGCGCCAATCTCTGCCTCTGTCTTGTTTTTGCCTATGTAGACATAGTACGGCCCGTCGCTATAGCTGTACGTTTGCTCGGGGTTGGCGGCATAGACATACCCTCCGCCGCTGCTGACCACCTGCTTGCCGTCCTTATCCACCATGGCCTTGGCGCCGTCCGGGGTCTGGAGGAACAGCTGGCCGTCCAGCTCCAGGTCGATGTAGTGGAACTGCCGCTGCCAGGCCTTCGAGGTTTCGTTCCAGTGGACCACAATGGCGCTCTGCTTAACGGCGCCGGTGGTATCGCCGGACGGGTTGATCCCGTTGATGAAGATCTGGAAATTAAACTCCTTATCCTTCAAATTTTCGATGGTCATGCCCGCCGGATCCACCCTCTTGGTCACCAGCAGGGTGGTGTCCGACACATAGAGCCGCCCGTTGTTGCCCAGGTACACGTTGACGATGATATTGTTCGTATCCTTTTTCGGATCCTTTTGCGTACCCTCATTTTCCAGACTGGAGGCGGTGCTGATGGTGGGCATGTAGTAGTTGTTGGCCGTGCGGGTGACGTTTTGCGCATAGTAGCCCCAGTTGAGGCCCTGGGCGGAGTCGTCCCCCGGATACCGTTCGGTGACATATTTTTCTACTGTTTCTGGAAGTCTATCCTTAAGATTATCGTAGTCCACGCCCTTGCCCTGGACGCCCTGGGCCAGGTCGCCCACGCGCAGGCCGCCCTTCTTGGCGGACACCACCCACTCGCCGTTGGAAAACTCATGCTTCTCCGAAGGATTGCCGCGTTTCGGATCGCGTGAATCGGTATAAGACTTGTATTCCTGATCCTCGTACTGATTCTCACTCATATCGTGCCAGCAGAGCATATCGCCGTTTTTGATACCGGCGGAGCCGTAGCCGGAGCCGAACTCGCTGCCCTTGCGGGTGATGGCCTGCTGGGCCCAGGTGGCGTTGCCGTCAAGCTGATAATACTCGATGGCCAGGAAATAGTAGCCGCTGGAGGGGAAGGGGTCGTTGCCGTTTTTAACCGTCACGTCCGTCAGGCGGTCGCTTTTCAGGAAGACGATATCGCCATCAGCGGGCGTGATGTCATTCGGCAGATTATTACCGATATGATCCGCATCGCTTTCCAGGTCCTGGGCGATCAGCCTGCCGCTGTTGCCAAAGTCGGTAGCAGAGGTATAATAATAGTCGTCCGTCGCGCCCTCTGGTTTGGTACCGATCTTGACCTCATGCCATTTTGTCCCATTATACCTGTACGCCGCTTTGTAGAGCGGCAGGGCCTTCTCAAAGATGTAGTAGCGGTTGTCCGCGCTGGGGGAGAAGCTCACCACCGGGTCGCCATAGGTGTAGTCCGTGGAGGTGGTGGCGTAGTCGCTGTAACGGTTCAGGGGGTTATACCAGTTGGAGAAAAATTCCAGATTCCCCTGGTCAATCCCACGAACCTCCTTGGCCGCTTGCGAGGCCACCTTGTTCTCTTTGATGTACTCCGCGCTGATGGCCCCGGCGATGTTGACCCGGTTGGAGGCCTCCAGCACCTCGTCGCTGACGCCCACGGTGTAGAA
>CANQKZ010000180.1 GCA_947624585.1 uncultured Oscillospiraceae bacterium
TGCCGGAACCCACGGCGGAGGAACTGGCTGAGCAGGAGAAGCAGCGCCAGCGGCGGGCATACTACCGGGAGCGCGGGAGGCGTCAGCGGGAACGGGGGCGCCAGCGCCGGGAGCAGGAACAGAAAAGTGCGTAAGTTATACGGGGCGGGTCGGATATTCTGGCCCGCCCTTTCATATTTCACCGAGGGAGGTATCCTGGGCCTGGACGAACAGGACAAAGAGAAAATCCGAGCGCGGGGGTGCGAGGACAGATAGCGCCGGCAGGCGCGCAGCCGCGGATGTAATCCGCGTTCAAAGGGGCTTGGGGGCGATGCCACCAACAAGCAAAACGGGAGGTTTCCGGTCAGCCGGAAATCTTCCGTTTTTCGCATTTGTAGCACAAATGCATTGCTTGCCAAAACCGAAGCGCGGACAATATTCCAAATCAAAATCTCAAATTCTCGGCGGCCTTTTTGCGTTGCGAAAAATCTGCTGTCTTGGAAAATACAGAATTCCCTATGACACCTTCTCCGTCTGAACGGAATGATTTATTCACAGGCGTTTTATGACTATGGCGCGGGCGTGAGCGGCAGCGGCGGGGATCATGCGTGGGGGCGGGAGTTCGTGACCAGCGCCGCACCGGATTGCTCTAACTGGGAGAGGGCGGAGAGAGAGGCGGTCTCGGTGTTCTCCCGGACGGAGAAGTAGAGCTTCAGCTTGGGCTCGGTGCCGGAGGGGCGGAGGATGAGCTTGGCGTCGCGCTCCAGGCGGAGTTCCAGCACGTCGGCGGGCAGGAGGCCGGTGTCGTCCTGGAGGTAGTCCCTGACGGACAGGACGGCCCGGCCCGCCAGCTCCCGGGGCGGAGCTTCCCAGAGGCGGGCCATCAGGGCGGCCATGGCGGCCATACCGGCCTGGCCCTCGAAGGCGAAGCTCCTGAGACTGTTCCGGTACCAGCCGTATGTCTCATAGAGACCCCGGAGGGCGTCTAAGAGCGTCATGCCGCGGTCCCGGTAGAAGGCCGCACACTCGCAGGCCAGCATCACGGCGTTGACCCCGTCCTTGTCCCGGACGTGGGACCCGGACAGGTACCCGTAGCTCTCCTCGAAGCCGAAGATGAACCGCTCCGGGTGTCCCTCCGCTTCCAGGAGACCGATCTGCTCCCCGATGTACTTGAAGCCCGTCAGGGTCCGGCGGAGCTCCACGCCGTACACTTGGGCGATGGGGTCCGCCATATCCGTGGACACCACGGTGGTGACGGCCACGGGCCGCTCCGGCATGGTGCCGCGCTCCAGCCTCGTCCGGCAGAGGTAGTCAAAGAGCAGGATGCCCATCTCGTTGCCGGTGATGAGCCGGTACCCGCCCGCGCCGTCGGGCACCGCCGCCCCCATCCGGTCGCAGTCCGGGTCCGTGCCCAGCATCAGGTCGGGATGGACGGACTCGCAAAGCTGAAGACCCCGCTCCATGGCCTCCCGGATCTCCGGGTTGGGGTAGGGACAGGTGGGGAAGTCCCCGTCCGGGGCGGCCTGCTGGGGCACCACGGTGACATCGGAGACGCCCATGCGGGTCAGGAGCTTTGTGACGCACTCCAGGCCCGTGCCGTTCAGAGGCGTGTACACCAGCCGGAGCTTCGACACGTCGTTGCCGGGCCGCAGGGCCAGGACGGCGTCCACGAACCCGTCCAGGCACCCGTCCGGAATATATTCAATGAGCCCCTCCGCCAGGGCCGCGTCGAAATCCGCAAGGCGCACTCCGTCGAAAATGTCCGTTTTCTCAATGGCCTTCAGCACTTGAGACGCGGCCTCCGGGGTGATCTGGCACCCGTCCGGGCCGTAGACCTTGTAGCCGTTGTACTTGGCCGGGTTGTGGCTGGCGGTGACGCAGATCCCGGCGCCGCAGCCGAGGTTCCGCACGGCCCAGCTCAGGGCCGGGGTGGGCTCCAGCCGGGGGTAGAGCAAGGCCCGGATGCCGTTGACCGCCAGCACCCGGGCGGCCTCCCGGGCGAAGAGCTCCCCCTTCCGGCGGCTGTCGTGGGCGATGGCCACGGCCCGGGGCAAACCCGAGGCCAGGAGCCAGTCCGCCAGCCCCTGGGTGGCATGGCGGACCGTGTAGATGTTCATACGGTTGGTCCCCGCGCCGATGACGCCCCGCAGGCCCCCGGTACCAAATTCCAGATCCCGGTAGAACCTGTCCTCCAGCTCCTCCCGGTCCCGCTCCGGGTCCAGCGCCGTGAGCTCCGCCCGGAGGTCAGGGTCCTCCGACGCCCTCTCAAGCCAGATACGCGCCTTGCTTTGTATGTCCATATGGTTCCCTCCTGTGTATTATTTTGATGAGGGTATTTTACATCTGGTTTAGCTAAAAATCAAGATGCGTTTAGCTAATTATAATAAAATTTTTACAAAAATTTTCTGTGAGGTCACTTGACTAACAAAAAGCGCGGTTTTATAATGTATTTAAGTAAATGCAGGAGGCGACAGGCATGGACAAGAAGGTGCGCATGGCGGACATCGCCCAGAGGCTGGGGGTAAGCACGGTAACGGTGTCCAAGGCGCTGGCGGGGAAGGACGGCGTCAGCGAGGCGGTGCGGTTGAAGATCCGTCAGACCGCGTCGGAGATGGGCTACCAGACCAGGACGCCGGACCGGGAGAGCCTGGAGGGGCAGACGGTGGGCGTGCTGATCCACGAGCGTTTCCTGTCCAAGGGGCAGTCCTTCTACCTGTCGCTCTACGAGCGGGTAGTGGCCAGTCTCGGCAGGTACAACATGTACGGGCTCCTGGAGTCGGTGGCATGGGGAGATGAGGAGAGCCGGGCGGTGCCGCGGCTTGTGCAGAACGACCGGGTCCAGTCGCTTATTGTGGTGGGGTCCATGGCGTCGGAGTACCTGACGGCGGTACAGGGATTGGGCCTGCCTGTTGTGCAGCTTGACGCGTATGACGCGCAGGCTGGGCTGGATACTGTGATCTCTGACGGATATTACGGCATGTACCGCATGACCAACTACCTGATACGCCGGGGCCACCGAAACATTGCCTACCTCGGCCGGGTCGGCGCTACCAGCAGTATAACCGACCGGTATTTCGGCTACTGTCGGGCCCTTCAGGAGAACGGCATCCCCGTGCGGGACGACTGGCGCCTCTCTGACCGGGACGACCACGGACAGTTCCAGCTGGAGCTGCCGGAGGAGATGCCCACCGCTTTCGCCTGCAACTGCGACGCCGCCGCCTACCACCTGTCGCGGCTCCTGGAGGACCGGGGCGTGAAGGTTCCGGAGGATGTGTCCATCGTCTCATTCGACGACGATATGTACTCTAACCTCGCCAGCCCCTGTATCACCACCTACGGCGTCAACATGGACGGCATGGCCGAGGCCTGCGTGGAGCAGTTGCGGAACAGATACATGAATCCCGACAAGGAGCTGGAGTTCAAGGTCATCACCGGCTATCTTCGGGAGAAGGACAGCGTCCTGCCACGCTGGTAAACAACAGTTTATTAAATACAATAAGCAGCCTGACACCGGCGGATTGAACTGCCGGTGTCAGGCTGTAGACAAACCCCAAATCAATATTTTTTCCGGCGACATGTGCGTCGGAAAAAATACCTTTTGTCGCACAAGTGTGCCCCAAAGGGGCGCGCGCAGGGCGACAGCAGGGAAATTTTCGCTGAATTTCTCAAAATTCAGCGAAAATTTCCCGCACGTTCCCTTTTGTCGGCAAAGGCCGTAGGCCTTTGTCGACAATTTGACACCGGCGGTTTTGACTGCCGGTGTTCCTTTTTTTGCACGAATCTTGAAAACCCGGTTGGCAATTGTGACAAATTGTGAAGTGTTTTTTTTAGCTAAATCGTAGAAAAACAGGGCTCGGCGGTTTTTCTTTAAGGTTACTATTGACTTTTTGTTAGGTTAATGCTATAGTGCAGTTACGCTGATTCATCAAAAAATTACTTAAAGGAGGTAATGAAAATGAAAAAGATAATCAGCATACTTCTGGCACTTATGATGGTCCTGACCCTGGCCGCCTGCGGCGGCAGCGGCGACGCGCTGACCGTCCCGGCAATCAACCACATCGACCTGGGCACCGACTATCAGGACATCAAGGCGGACATCCGCATCCTGACCAACCGCACCGACATCGTGGACACGGTCTACAAGGGATATGCCGACCAGTTCCATGCGCTCTACCCCAACATCACGGTGACCTATGAGGGCATCACCGACTATGAGGAGTCCCTGAGGCTCCGGCTCACCACCGGCGACTGGGGCGACATCTGCTTCATCCCCACCTCCGTACAGAAATCCCAGCTGGGCGACTACTTCATCCCTCTGGGCAGCTTCGACGAGATGGACCCCCTTTACAACTTCATGAGCGACAAGTCCTATGACGGCGTGGTCTACGGCATCGCAAACGGCGGCACCGCCGACGGCGTGGTGTACAACCGCCGCGTCTGGCAGGAGGCCGGTATCACTGAGGTGCCCTCCACCCCCGAGGAGTTCCTGCAGGATCTGCAAATCATCAAGGACAACACCGACGCCATCCCCCTCTACACCAACTTCGCCGCCGGATGGACCATGGGCGCCTGGGACGCCTACATCTGGGTGGCGGCCACCGGCGACCCGGATTTCCACAGCAACATCGTACATATGGCCAACCCCTTCTCCGACCGGGGCGACCAGACCGGCCCCTACGCCGTATATTATGCCTCCATGAGCATTATACACCTTTATCCAGTTCCGCAGTTGACTCTTTCCATGAATTTTGAATCTTTTGCATATCTCCGACAGGCTTCCTTCCCCGGCCAGGTACGCTTTCACCGCCGCCTGTTTCGTTTCCGTGCTATATACCCGGTTCCTCTCCCGGGACATGAACGCCTCGATTCCCTCCGACTCGTATTGCCGCATCCAATCAGCTACTGTCCTTTCGTCCACCCCGCCTTGTCGACTGGCCTCCGTCTGGCTTATCTCTCCTGCAAGGCATAGCCTGACTAATCTTACTTTTTCTTCTATCGCTATCTTGTTTCGATCCTTCATATAACTATGCTCCCCCTATCTCGACAGTGTTTTCCTTTTCACTGTCTACTATAGGGGGAGCATATCAAAAAGCAGTATACCCGGTGCAGTTTTTGTTTTTCGGTAAAATTCTTCACTTTTTCAAAAAATCCTGCCACAAACGGCGGAAAAGAAGTTTCATCCCGCGTATTGTTTCATTTTTCGTATGATTGGCAATAATTTCTGTACCGTACTCCGTTTTCCGCCGTCCCGGTCGTGTTCTGTTTTTGCTATTTAATAACAATTGCCCCCCTGTTTCCGGGAAAATCTATGCAATTTATCAAAAATCTATATTATTTTGAAAATTCCACTTACATTTGTGAAAAAGGTGTGTTATAATCATGATACGAAAGTTGTATGGATATAATGGACGAAATGTGGGAGAGTGTGTTATGTACGATACGGGGGCATATATCATTTATGGCGGGGAAGGCGTCTGCGTGGTGGAGGACATCGGTTGTCCCAACGTCTCCGGAGCAAACAAGGACAGGCTCTATTACACCCTGGCTCCTCTTTACAGGACGGGGAAGGTCTTCGCGCCGGTGGACACGCCGGTGTTCATGCGGCCTGTCATCAGTCGGGAGGAGGCCATTGACCTCATCCGGGCCATCCCGGGGGTGAACGGGGAGCTCTATGAGAGCATGAACCTCCGGTTCCTGACAGAGCACTACCAGAAAGCCATCCAGCGGTATGAGTGCATCGGCCTTGTGAAGCTCATCAAGGACGTGTACGTCAAGCGCCGCAACGCCGCCGAGCACGGCAAGAAGCTGGGCCAAATCGACGAGCGGTTCATGAAGCGGGCCGAGGATATGCTCTACGGCGAGCTTGCCGTAGCGCTGGATATTGACCGGAGCGAGGTGGACAGCTACGTGAAGAACGCCCTTGCCACCATCGAGGCCGGAGGCGAGTTCAACGGTTGAGGGCAGAAGATTCAAATAACCGCGGGGCTGTGAAAAAACACGCCACCCCAGGCGTGGATATTCACAGCCCCGTATTTTTGTGGAAAAAACCACATTTTT
>CANQKZ010000181.1 GCA_947624585.1 uncultured Oscillospiraceae bacterium
GCCACCGTCCGCGCCTTGCCGGGATCGTGGAAAACGACCGTCGGCACCTCGTCCCCGGTCAGCTTCTCAAGCTCCACATCCGCGTGCCACGGGTACCCCGGCACCTCCGGCGCCTCGTCCTCCGCCCACGTCTCCGCCGGGACGCTTATCTCCTCCTTCACCGTCCCCAGATACCCCGATTCGATCATCGACATCAGGTCCGGGTAGGTCACTACCCCCGGAGAGGCCGTCACCTTCACTGTAAGGTCCGAGGACAGGGCGAGAATGAGCGGATATGTAAAAATACTCTCGGGTACTCCATTCTGAAAGGCAGGTACCGGCTGGGCATAGTCCCCCAGGTACCCGTAAGCGAGATCCGTCTCGCTTTCCGTCTCCGGGTCCGTGGCGTAAAGCATGAACTCCGTCAGCGTGAACGCGCCCCGGCCCGGATCTGACTTGTTGGAATACTGCACCGAGGTGTGGAAGCTGTTTCCCACCCGTATACGCTCCCCCACCGTGGCGGTCGCCACATAGGAGATAAGGGTATGTACGTCCCGCAGGTCCGTCCCCTCGGGCAAGATCCCGGAACCTACCGCCGCGCGCGTCAGGGTCAGCGGTTTTCCCCCGGCAAGGCACGCCGCGATGACGGCGGCGCCGTTTGTTGTGATCTTGTAGCTTCTGTCCATGTTTCCCTCCTTATCCCGCCGGGATGGATAACCGCGTCACCGACGCCGCCGCGCCCCCCAGGTGGACGGTGTCCTCCGGCATTTGGGTGGACACCGTTATCCCGTCCAGACAGCTGGTGAGCCGCTTTACCGTGGCGAGGAGCCGCATAAAATAGCCGATCCAGTCGTCCCCCGCGACACCGGTGTTATTTGCTTCCACGCGGAAGTGATAGGGTTCGCCGCCGTACTCATACCAGTCTGTCATACGGCCCTCGCCAAAAACGGCCCGGATCACAAGATTGACGGCCTCCGGCGTCCCAAGGAGGCGGTGTACTCGCCAGCCGTCCTGAAAAAGCGCACGCTTAGTTTCCACGGGGTAATTGGGATCCCACCAGTCGATCTTGAAGTCGTAGGCCAGGATGTCCAGCAGCGCCTCCGGCAGCGCGCCGATGTTGGCGTAGATGCGGGTGAGGTCCGTTTCACCCATCAGCCGCACCATGGCGGAGGCCATCACCCGGCCCAGGGCTGTGATGCTCCTGTCCCGGGTCAGCACAGGCGGAAAGGCCGCCATGATGTTCTCTGTCTCGAAGCCGTGGTCACTCATCCTCATACCCCCCGTTGGTCACGCTGACGGTCCCGACCTTGGCGATTTGGGGCGTGTACTTGGCAAGGAAGGTCTCCTCGTCCACCTCGTTCCCGGTGTGGAGCACCGTGAATACCGGCGCCGTCATCTCCACCCGCTTGATGCCAGCCTCGTAGAGGTACCGCCGGAGCCGGTCCGGGTTTATGTCCCGTCCGAACTTCCCGCACTGCCAGGCGGTGTACGCCTTCACGGCGGCGTCCACGTCGTTCTTCACCTCCGTGGCGCTCTTCTCGCTGTCCGACTGGGTGTAATAGGTAAAGGTGATGTTATAACTCACCGTGTCCGCGTCCGCCGTCTCCACCTTGTCCGTCATGGGACGGCGTGTATCGTCACTGCACGCGGCCAGCACGGCCCTCTTGATCTCCTCGGAGGCCAGCGTCCCGTCGTCCATGAGAACATAGAGCTTCACTACCCCGACGCTGGGGCTGTTGGCAACCACGTCGGCGATCTTGGTGCTGACCTTCTTCGCCCAGTAGACGTAGCTCCCCCTGGCCCCCGCCGTGCTGCAGCCGTCCATGGCGGCCCGCATCAGCTCGTAATATTCCCTGTCGTCCGCCTCGTCGGCGCCGTCGTCGCTGGCCGTGATGTTCTCGCACCGCTCGCAGTAGTCGTACAGGTCGATGAAGGTGTTGATCTGCCCCGCCACATACCCGTTGCCCACGGCGCCCACCTGCTGACACCGTATCTGCACGTCCGCGTATGTACTGCCGATCTCCACATAGGCGTCGGCGGCGGTCTCCCACACCAGGACGCCTCCGGAGTCCGTGACGCGGGTCCCCGCCGGGATGAGCACCGCCGACTTCTGGGTCTCGGAGATATAAAACCGCTCCATGCACACGGCGGCCTGTGCGCGCGGCCGCTCCGTGGCGAAGAACAGCTCCCCCAAGGCGTCCAGATTGGCCCCGCTGGCCCGGCTGGGGATGTTCTGGTTGCCCACATAGTTGAGCCGCGCCAGGCACTGGAGCACCAGCGACACCAGGAACCGGATCATCAGCTGTTCGGGGCTTGCGGGCCTCACCGTGACGCCCGTCAGCGTCTCATACTCCGCCGTACACGCCGCGATCAGCGCGTCCGTGTCCTGCGGCACAAATTGATAGTCAGGATTTCTCGCCAACGATATCCACCTCCACTCTCACCGTCAGGCGTCCCGGTGCCGAAAGATCCTCCGAGACGCGCACGTCCTTCACCCGCGCCCGAGGCTCGTACTGCTCCACCGCCTCCTTGACCTCGGCGTAAAGCATGGCCCGCGCCACGTTCACCGGCTTGTCCACATATTCCGTCGCAAGTCCGAATTCCCGGTAGAGAGGGCACACCCCCTGCCATGTCCCCAAAATGATCTCCACATTTTGTAGGACCGACCGGGCGGTGTCCGTCTCGTTCAGGGTAAAGCCGGACGTTCCTGCCGATGTCGCCCAGCAGCTCAAGCCCTCACCCCCTCAGATATTCCAGCAGCTCCACGGTGACCCGGGCGCTGTACAGGTTCCCGTACCGGTCGAAGGTCTCCGATTCCGTCTCGTGGCTCTGGATGCACCACCGGTACTTGCCGTATGCCTTCTCCCCCAGCACCAGAGGGAGCGGACGCCCCTCCCGCTCATAGGCAAAGAGCCTGGCGATCTCCTCGTTAGGATCTACGCCAAGCTCCGCAGAAAGCTCTATCGGAAAGGAAAACGTGTCCGGGTCCACGCCCAGAAACTCCGTCAGGGCGTCGGTGCCGGGCCGCTGATGGACAGCGAACCGGGCCGAACCGCCCCACTTGAAGCTTGAAACGGTGCGCACCACATCTTCGGAAACAGTAAAGGGGATATCCCCCAAACAGCCGATGACCGCCATATCAGATACCCCCTATGATGAATCCGTCGCTGTCGCGCACCGGAGGGTAAAGCACCAGCACCGTGTCGTTGACCCGCGGGAACCACGGTGTGACGGTCAGACTGTGGGCGTGCGCCTCGAAGGACGCCTCCCCGCTCCCCCCTCCGGCGGTCCCCGTCTGCTGGGGCGCCCCGTCCGCGGGGATGAAGGGCGGGTTCTTCAGCACCTTCAGGTGCCCGGACACGATGCCCGTGTCCGCGAATTTCACGCGGGCCGTCCTGTTCGACCTGTCCACGGACATGACGCGGCCCACCTGCACCATCCTTCCGATCACAGCCTCATCCATCAATATCCCTCCAATACCTTCCGCATGGTGAGCTGGGTGGTGTACCCCTCCCCCACGGTGTGCTTCGCCTGGCTGACGATGTATTTCCCGTCCCAGGCGCCCCAACCTGCCAGCTTCACGGTCACGCCGGACACCAGATCCGGGTCACCGGGCACGGTGAAAACGGCGGTCCTGGCGTATTTGTTGTGGAGCCTCAGCATCTTCTCCGCCTGGAGCTGGGCTTCCGCCGCCGTGCCGACCTTTGCCGTGATCTCCAACTGCTGGTTGTTCTTGGCCTCCGCGTCGTAGTCCTCCACATAGGCGATGCCCTCGATGCACCGGCCCTCGGGATCCACACAGCTCACCCGGCAGGAGGCGTACTGTGTGTCCGCCGTCCCGGCGTGGAGCCTGTACTTGAGCACCCGCCTGTCCAGCCGGTCAAAAACAGTGACCTCCGGCCTGGACTCATAGTCCGCCTGGTCGAAGAGCACGATGAGGTGATTTGTCACCTTCAGCGAGATCCCCGTCCGGCGGCACAGGGACGCCAGAAACGTGCTGTCGCTCTCGTCCCTCTGCTCCACGCGCTCAAAGAAGGGGTCGCTGACAGAGAGGAACATACACTCCATCCCGTTCAAGGCCGCCATCTCCCGGGCGATGCCGGAGAGCCTGTAAGACTCCCACGCCTTGGACTTCTTCGTCTGGCGTATGTTGGAGGTAAACGGGAGCGACGTGGCTTTCAGCGTGACGGTGCCCGGCGGGCCGGAATAGTCCACATCGTCCAGCTCGAACTCCCCGCACTCCAGCACCTTGTCCGCCCCGTCCCCCTCCCAGTTGAGCCGGGAGATGGCCGCCTCGATGGCAAAGCCCCGAATATCCCGTTCCGGCGCCGTCTGGGCGGGGGCCGCCTGGGCCGTGGGCGTCACCGGCAGGGAGGCCGCAATGGGCGTCGGGACCGCTTCGGCCCTGACGCTCGCCGGAGCGGCGGGCGTGGTGGCGACGGCCGGGAGCGCCCCGGAGCCGGAGGAGGCGCCCGGTATCCGGATCTCCTGTCCGGGGAAGATGAGGTTGGGCGTTGTGATGTTGTTGTACTCCGCAAGCTTGGGCCATGTGGTCCCGTACCGGGCCGCGATCCGGCCCAGGGTGTCCCCCTTGACCACGGTGTACACGGTATCCGCCGGGGCCGTCTCCGTCTGACCGTCCAACGCTCCGACGGCGCTCCCCGGTCCTCCGGCGATGTCCTGCCAGTAGACTGGTTTAGAGCCTCCGGCGTCTCCGGCGGCGTCCTCCCCCGCCCCCTCCTCGATGGGGTCGTCCGGGAGCGTCACCGTCTCGATGGCCTCCCCGATCCACCGCTGGAGCCACAGGCCCTCCCGGTCATGGAGCCTGATCTGCAGGTCGTCGGCGGCGTCCGCCTCGTTGTCGGTGTAGGTCATGGAGTTGAAGTAGGGCCTGACGCTCTGAGTGGTGTCCATGCCCTGCATCCAGATCTGCCACGCGGCGCGCCTTGCAAGGTTTTTGTCGCTCATCCGAACACCCTCCTCCAGGGAGGCAGCGTATCGACCGTCCTGATCTCCTCATCCGGGAGGGTGAGCACCACCCCGGCGGGGAAGGTGTACTTGTCCAGATGGGCCGGGTTCAGCGCCATCAGCCTGTCCGTGTAGGCCACGCTGCCCATCTGAGTGTAGGCGATGCCGTCCCACATGTCGCCCTGCACCGTGGTATATGTCCTCACAGCCGTGTCCTCCTGTCGTCGTTCTCCGCGTCCGCGATCACGTCCAGCACCCTTTGGGCAAAGTCGTCGCCCCAGTCCCGCAGGGCGGAGACGGTCTCCGGCGTCGCCGACCCCTGGACGGTGACGGTCACGGGCATGTTGATCTGCGAGCTCCTCCCGCCGTGCCACACGGAGGCGGACACGGGCGTTGCATTCATGGCGGAGATAAAGGCCCGCGTGGCCCTGGCGTTCATCACGCTCTCCCCGCCGCCGAAATACTCCAGCTCCGGCCCGTACTCGCCCACCAGCTTCCACCCCGGCGCGGCGTCCACGGTGCCGGAGGCGTATCCCCTGCTTGGTGTGGAAAGTCCCTTGGACTTGACCCGCTGGCGTCCGGCCGCTATAGATTCCCCAGACCCGCTGGAACCGCCGGAGCCGCTGTTCAGTCCGGCTTCCGCCGCCGCCACAAGCCCGGAGACCGCAGCCTGGACTTGGGGAAGCATACTGTCAAGGCCCTCTATGTACCCGGATACCGTCGCCATAGCGGAATCCCGCGCCTGGGCGCTCAGGTCCATATCGCCGATGGTGCCCTCCAGATTGCTTGCAAACTCGCTGACCGTATCGGAGTACCCGGTCATGATCTCCGCGATGCTCTCGCTGACGCCGCTCTGCTCCTCCTGGAGCTTCTGCCAGCTCTCCACCATGGCGCTCAGCTCCTCGTCCGTGGCGTCCGCCATACCGGCGATGGCGCTGACCGACTCCTGGGACCCGTCGGCGAAGCTGGAGATCACGTCGGACAGCCCTTCGATCT
>CANQKZ010000182.1 GCA_947624585.1 uncultured Oscillospiraceae bacterium
CAGAAAATTGAGGTGGATAAGGACGGGAATGTGGACATTTATCTGCGGTTATTGGGAGATCTGGGACTTGACAGTACAGTTCTAATTACAGATAACCATACACAAGGACCTGTCCGACCGCCTCCGGAGGATAAACGAGACGCTTTACGACGAGGTCAAAGAGGTCCTTGACTTCAACAAATCCGAAAGACACATTCGCGGCGGCATGGCTACGCGGAGGAAATACAAAGGGAGATGACTCGGTCGGCCGGAGATCCGTTCTTCGGCCGACCGCCGTTTGTCCGGGGCGTTTTGGGGAGGACCGGCATATTCTGGATTGAGCTTATCATGAAAGGAATCAAGCCATGGACCAACATCTTGCACGCTTTTTCCTGGGCGCCAACGCGCCGGGGGGATTCACATCGCTGTACGACGGGTTCACCGACCCCGGGACGGACCACCTCTTCATCCTCAAGGGCGGGCCCGGATGCGGAAAATCCACTTTTATGAAAAAAGTTGGCGCCGCCGCCCGGGAGCGGGGGCACTTCACCGAGCTCATCCACTGCTCCGGCGACCCGGACTCCCTGGACGGGGTGTACATACCCGCCCTCCACAGGGCCTACGTGGACGGCACCTCCCCCCACGTCATCGAGCCCCGCTTCGCCGGGAGCGAGGCGAGTTATGTAAACTTCGGTGCCTTCTACGACCTGGAGCTCCTGGACCGGGAGCGGGAGGGGATCGAGTCGTTGACCCGCGCCTACAAGAGCCGCTACCAGCGGGCCTTTCGCCTCCTGTCCGCCGCCGCCTCTGTGTCCGGCGGGGCGGCGCTGTCGGAGGAGACGCTTCTGACGGCGGCCCGGCGCGCCCGGGGCCTCATCCGCCGGGAGATCCGGGGCAAGGGCAGCGGCCGGAGCGTCAAGCGGTTCCTGTCCGCGTACACGTGCCTGGGCCCCATCGCCCTCTGGGAGACGGTGTCGGAGCTGGCGGACAAGGTCTATCTTCTGGACAACGACCTGGGCCTTGCCACTCTGGCCGTAGAGGCCGCCGCGTCGGAGGCGGAAAGCCGGGGCTACGGCGTCATCCGCTGTCAGTCCCCCCTGTTCCCGGCCAAAACGGAGCACGTCCTCATCCCGGAGCTCTCCCTCGCCGTCCTGACCCAGACCCAGTCCATCCCCTACCCCTACAAGCCCACCCGCCACCTGCGCCTGGACGCCATCCCCCCACGGGAGGAGCTCACCGCCCTCCGTCCCACTCTCCGCCGCACGTCCCGCCTCCGCGACGCCCTTGTCAATGAGGCCACCCTGGCCCTGGCCGAGGCCAAGTCCCTCCACGACGACCTGGAGGCCCTCTACATCCCCGCCGTGGACTTCGGGGGCATCGACAAGCTGACCCAGCGCCACATCGAGTCGCTGTGACGTTGAAGGCATAGACACAAACAAAAATCGCAAGGACGGTAACGCCTTGCGATTTTTCGATTGTCTGGTAATTGTCTGTGATTGGAAAATTCACAGCACCAGCGCGTTCACGGCCTCGATGAGGGTGACGGCGGCGGAGCGGGAGAGGGTGCAGACCGTCTCGCCGTTGACCTGGGCAAGGCAGGCGGCGCCGTCCAGGCGGTAGAGGGCGACGGTCAGCTCCGGGTGGGCCTCGTCGGTGAGACGGAGGGTCAGGGCGATCTCCTGCCTGCCCGTGGGGGCGTCGGAGGTGAAATCCTGGGCGGACAGGGCCTCCACGGCGGCCTCCAGAGATTTTATGTCTACCTCTTCGCCGTTATACGTCCAGACGGCCTCGCCGTTGTCGTTGTCCTCGCCCCGGGTGAAGGTGTATGTCTCGCCCTCCAGTGTCACGTCCATGGAGGCGACCGCGTCGAACTCCGGCGTGAACAGCTCCCGGTGGCGCAGGTCGTTGTATCCGCACTGGGAGAGCAGCGTGTAGTCGCCGGGGGCGATGGAGTAGACGATTTTGGACTCGCCCACCCGGAGGTAGGCCGTTGTCTCGCCGTCCTCATCGTCCTCCGCCGGTTCGATCTCGGAAAGGGAGTACCGGACCGGATCGCCCTCCTTCGGCGTTATGTCCACCGTCACGTCGGGCGTATTCAAGCCGCAGGAGGCCAGCTCCTCCTCCGTGGCGTTGTAGGTCACGTAGTCTGTGAGGGGCACGGAGCCCACCCGGTCCAGCCAGGTCTCCACCCGGGAGGTGTCCAGCGGGAGGCCGTCGTCGGAGAAGTACACGTCCTCGGCGCAGTAGCTGTCGCCGGACTCGCTATAGCGGAAGCTCCAGGAGTTCTCCCCGGAGACGGAGGCGGAGGCCAGTGCGTCCAGCTCGGGCAGCTCGTCGTTGGCGATGAGGTCGGAAAGCTCCTTCTCGAAGTCCTCCCTGGGGTCGTCGGCCACCAGGTAGACCTTCCCGTCGCCGATATCCACATACCGCTGCTGGTCCAGGGTGCTGTAGGCGCCCATTTTGACGGTGGTGGTCTGATCTCCCGCCGTCAGGGTGACGGTACACTCGGGCTCCGTGAGGCCGTACTGGCCGTAGTCGTCCACGTCCCCGATGACGAAGGCGGCGGGCATATCCTCGAAGGGCTCAAGAAGGGACTGTATCTTCTCCTGGTCCACCGGGAAAGCCGCGTCGTCGTCCCAGAACCAGGTCCCGTCCCGGTGGAAGGCCAGAGACGTGTCGCCGTCAGAGAAGCTCAGGGCGGTGACGGAATCGGCGGGGACGGAGAGGAAGGTTTCGCCGAAGACGGCGATCTCCTCCCTCCGCTCCTTCACCCGCGAGGCCGCCAGGGCGGCGCCCACGGCTATGACCAGGACGCCCAGCAGGATCAGGACGCGCTTACCCCTTTTCATTTCCAAGCCTCCTTCTGCGGACCGCGACCCAGATGCCGGCGCTCAGGAAGATCAGCGGGAAGACGCCGATCATCACCGTTTTCAGCACGGCGGAGGCGGATTCGGATACGGTCAGATAGTTGTAGTTGAGGGATTTGGACCGGATAGCCAGCGCCTCCCGCTCGCCGATGAGCTTGGAAAGGGAGTTCATCACCAGGTCCGAGTTGGCCCCGGAGGAGTAGGCGTTGTACATATCGTCCAGCATATTGGAGCTGGCAAACCACACAAGCTCCCCTCCCCCGTCGTCCTCGATGTCCAGGGCCACGGCGAAGGGCCCGTCGATGTCGCCGTCCTCCTTGTCATAGGTGTCCAGGTCATAGCCCGCCGTCTTGCTGAACGCCTCGTCGGAGGTGGTCAGAAGCTCGGTCACCGTGCCGTTGACGTTGCCCGAGGCGGTGAGGCCCTGGGCGATGGGCACCATGGGGTAGTACCGGTCCTCGGTCAGGGGCTGTGTGATAGGGCTGTCGCCCATGTCGGGGATCAGGATGAAGGGCCGCTGGAACCCGTAATGGGCCCGCTCCGCCTCCACCACCACGCCGGGCTGGGCGGTGACGCCGTAGTCGGCGAGGAGCGCCGTCAGATTCGTCAGCTCCGCTCCGTCCACGGGCCCGGCCAGGACGATGAGCTTCCCGCCGCCGGTGACGTAGGCCGCAAGCATATCCTTCTCCTCCGCGGATATGTCGCTCTGGGGCGCGTAGACCATCAGGGCGTCCGCGTCAGAGGGGATCTCATCCACCGCCGCCAGGGACAGGGGCTGAGTCTCGATGTTCTCGCGGGTCAGTGTGTCGGCGAAGCCCGAGGGCAGCTCCGGCTCGCCGTGGCCCTCGGTGAGGTAGAGGACGGGCAGATCCGCGCTGGTCACATAGTCGATGGCGGAGGTGATGGCTCCCTCGCCGTCGAAGCTGGTGGAGTAGGAGTAGGAATACATATCCAGATCCTGGAGGTAGATATCGTCAAAGGCGATGTACCGGCTCCTGTCGCCGCACTCCACCACCAGGGAGTTGTTCTGCACCTGCTCGTCGGTGTACTTCTCCGCGAAGGTGGGGTACACGTCCGGGTTGCGCTTCACGACGGTCAAATGGTCGGAGAGGCTTTCGTATTTCTCCAAAAGCCGCTCTAAGACCGTGTCCTCTTTGTCCGCCTGGACGATCCAGTAGACGGTCACATCGTCCTTGAGGTTGTTGACCACCACCTTTGTGTTGCCGGTGACGGAGTAGAGCTTGGCGGCGGAGATGTCGAGCTTGGTATAGCTTGCGGGCAGGTTGGACGCGAACAGGTTGACCGCGATAAGGATGGCCAGCACCACGGCGGTGACGGTCAGGGAATAGACGCCGCCCCGCAGGGCGAGCTTGCTCTTTTTCATCAGTTGTACCGTCCTTTCTCCAGAGACTGAACGGACAGGAACAGGAAGAAGACGATCACCGACAGGTAGTAGACCACCGCCGTCAGGTCAAAGACCCCGTCCACAAAGGTGTAGAACCGCTCGAAGAGGGAGAGGCGGCTCATCATGTCCGGCAAAAGCCCCTCCAAAAGCTCCGGTTTGAAGTAGATGAGGGCGGACAGGCCCAAAATCAGCACCACGGCCACGCCGTAAGCCAGATTGGAGTTCCCCGTCATGTACCGCACCAGCAGCGCCAGCAGAAGCGCCAACACCGCCAGGGCGATGCCGCTCCCCAGGGTGGTTCGGGAGACGTATTCGGAGAGGCTGACGCTGAAGTAATTGAGCAGCATCACCGCCACGCCGATGCCCGCCGCCAGCCCCTGGTTCTCCGTGAGGCTGGAGATGAACACGCCCACGGCCATCAGCGCCGCGCCCAGCAGGAAGAAGGCCCCGATGGCCCCGTAGGCGGTGGGCAGGTACACGTCGCCGTATTGGGCGAAGATCAGCGGGTAGACGCACACCACCGCCAGGGGGATGAGGAACAGCGCCAACAGCGCCAGGTACTTGCCGACCACCACCTCGGTGGTGGTGATGGGCAGGGAGTAGAGGAGCTGGTCGGTCCTCTGCCGCCGCTCCTCCGCCACGGTCCGCATGGTGAGCAGGGGCACCAGCACCACCAGGACGATGGCGCAGTAGCTCAGCACATACTCGAAGTTGCTGACCGCGTCCTGGAGGTTGTACCGGAGCGCCCCCAGCCCCACGAAGCACAGCAGGAACGCCATGAACACGTAGGCCGTCAGGGAGTGGAAATGGGATCTCAGCTCATGCCGCGCTACCGCTGTCATTGTCCGCCGCCTCGCTTTCCGTCTTTTCCTCCGTCCCGGCCTCCGCCGGGGCGGGCGTTGTGTCTGTATCTGTCCCCGCGTCCGTCTCCGAAGGGGCGGGGGCGGGGTCCTTCTCTGTCAGCTCCAGGAAGATGTCCTCCAGGCTTGCCCGCCGGAGGGCCATTTCCAAAATCGCCGTGTCGGTCCCGGCGAAAGCCCGGAAGACGGCGCGGGAGGTGTCGTGGATGGGCCCGTCCCCGGCGCTGAGCCGGAAGGTGGCGGTGCCGCCGTCCTCGGCGGCCTCCAGGGCGTGGACGCCGGGAACCTGGGCAAGGATCGCCGCCGCGGAGTTGGCGTCCCCGTCCACGGTGAGGGAGATCTCGTTCTCCCCGGCAAGGCGGCGCTCCAGCTCGGCGGGCGCCCCCTGGGCAACGATCTTTCCGTGGGCGATGACCAGCAGCTCGTCGCAGATGGCCTGGACCTCGGAGAGGATGTGGGAGCTGAAGATCACGGTCCGTTCCCGCCCCAGACGGCGAATGAGGTCCCGGATCTCGATGATCTGGATGGGGTCCAGGCCCACCGTGGGCTCGTCCAGGATGATGACCCGGGGACTTCCCAGCAGCGCCTGGGCAATGCCCACCCGCTGGCGGTAGCCCTTGGACAGGGTGGCGATGCGCCGCCCCTTCACGTCCCCGATGCCGGTGGCCTCCACGGCGGCGTCGATCTCCGACCGGAGCCTCTCGCCCCGCAGGCCCTTGGCGCTGCCCACGAAGCGCAGGTATTCCTCCGGCGTCTCCCCCAGATAGAGGGGCGGCTGCTCCGGGAGGTAGCCGATGAGCCGCTTGG
>CANQKZ010000183.1 GCA_947624585.1 uncultured Oscillospiraceae bacterium
CGCTCTGGAACGGCCTCAAAACCCTTGCGGCGCAGGCGTTTTCGCTACTAATAGTAGTTTTAACCTGCAATTCTGGAGCTGCTACCCAGATTCGGACTGGGGACCTCATCCTTACCAAGGATGCGCTCTACCTACTGAGCTATAGCAGCATGTGGCGACCGAGAAGGGGCTCGAACCCTCGACCTCCGGCGTGACAGGCCGGCGCTCTAACCAGCTGAGCTACTCGGCCGTCTCGTTGCTCTCCTTAACGGCGCTTGCCTATTCTAACCCATCTTTCGCTGTTTGTCAATAGGAAATTTTAATTTTTTCACGATTTTTCTCATGTCCTCCCGCGTAAGCTCCGCCTCCAGCGTCAGCGCGGCGCCGGTGAGGGGGTCCGGGAAAGTCAGGCGCAGGGCGTGGAGCAGGTGGGCGGGCAGGGCCAGTGACTCCGACAGCATGAGCGACCGCCCGTTCCCGTAGAGCCTGTCGCCCAGCACCGGCGCGCCCAGGTGTGCGCAGTGGACCCGGATCTGGTGCGTCCTGCCGGTCCTGAGCCGCAGCCGCGCCAGGGACACGGGGGCGCCGTCGAGGTCCGAAACCGCCAGCGTCTCGTACTCCGTCACAGCCCGCTTGCCGTCCTCCCGCACCGTCCGCCGCTGGAATCCCTCCCGCTCGCGGGCGATGGGCAAATCGACGACGCCGCGCCCTTCGGGCAGCTCCCCGCAGAGCACGGCCAGGTACACCTTCTCCGCCTCCGGGGCCCGCAGGGACTCCACAGCCAGGTTCTTGACGTGGGCATTCTTCGCGAACAGCACCGCGCCCGACGTGTCCCGGTCCAGCCGGTTCACCGCGTGGCAGACGGCGCTGCCTTGGGTGTCCAGCAGATACCCCGCCGCGTAATTTGCCAGCGTCCCGGTGAATTTTCCCCGGGAGGGATGGGTCAGGAGCCCCGCCGGCTTATTGACAGCCAGCAGGGCCTCGTTTTCAAAAATCACATCCAGCGGCCCCCGCTCCGCCGGGAACTCCGGGGGACTCTCAACGGCGTCCAGATCCGCCGTCAGGCGCTGGCCGGGGGAGAGGCGGCAGTCCATATGGACCGGCGTCCCCTCCACCGCCACGGCCTCCGCCCGCTTGAGCCGCTTGATCTGCTCCGCAGACAGCCGCAGCCGGTTTTTCAGCACATGGTAGACCTTCCGGCCCTCATCCTCCGGCCCGGCCGTGAATTCCAGCCTCATCGGAGGGCCTTCAGGAGCTTCACCAGCTCATAGAACTCCATGCTGTGGCTGGCCTTCACCAGCACCACGTCGCCCCGGCCCACCGTCTCGCGGATGTCCGGCTCAAAATCCTGGCGCTTCAGGTAGTACCGGGCCTTCTTCCCGCCGCTGGCCAGGTATGCGTCATAGATGTTCTTGGCCTCCTCGCCGCAGCACACCAGCGAGTCGATGCCGCACTCGGCGGCCAGCTTGCCCATCAGGTAGTGGAGATGCGCGGAGTCCGCGCCCAGCTCCAGCATATCGCCCAGAATGGCCACCCGCTTGCCGTGGTCGCCGCTGAGGGCGCGTATGGAGCTGAGGGACCGGATGGCGGCGGCCATGGAGTTGGGGTTGGCGTTGTAGCAGTCGTCGATGAGGGTGATGTACCCCGTATCCGTGACGTTGGCCCGTCCGCCAACGGGCCTGTAGTCGGCAAGGCCCCGCAGGATCTCCTCGCCCGTGTCGCCCAGAATGTACCCCACCGACGCGGCGGCCAGGGCGGCGTATACGATGTGGCTCCCGAAGGCGGGGATCAGGGTGAAAAGCCGGTCGTCGGCGAAGCAGATGTCGCAGCTGACGCCCTCGAAGCCCAGATTCTCCACGTTCTCCGCCCGCACGTCGTTCCAGGGCCCCGCGCCGTAGAGGATCCGGCGTGTGCCGGTGTCCAGGTCCCGGAGCATCTCGTCGTCGCCGTTGAGCACGGCTACGGAGTTGGGGGTCATGAACTCGAAGACCTCGCTCTTGGCCTTCAGAACGCCCTGCAAATCGCCCAACTTCTCCAGATGACAGTATCCGATGGAGGTGATGACGCAGATGTCGGGCCGCACGATGGCCGCCAGTCTCCGCATCTCGCCGAAGTCCGAGATGCCCATCTCCACTACCGCCGCCTCGTGCTCCTCCCGGAGCTTCAGTACGGTCAGGGGCACGCCCAGCTCGTTGTTGTAATTTTCCGGCGTCTTCAACGTCAGGAACCGCCGGGACAGCACCCGGGCCGTCAGCTCCTTGGCCGTGGTCTTGCCCACGCTGCCCACGATGCCCACCACGGGGATCTTGAAGAGCCTGCGGTAGTAGGCCGCCAGATCCCGGAGGGCCTTTCTGGTGGAGCCGACGCGGATGTAGGGGACCGTGTTCAGCTCCCGCTCCGCCAGACACAGCAGAGCCCCCCGCTCCTCCACCGCCTGGAGGGCAAAGTCATGGCCGTCAAACCGGGGGCCCTTGATACACACGAAGAGCCCGTCCGGCTCCACCTCCCGGCTGTCGATGGAGACGGAGCTGATCCGGTTGTTCCGAAGCCCCCGGGGGCCTATGTATTTGCCGCCGACCACCTCGGCGATCTTGTCAACGGTAAGGGATTTCATTTTCATATTGCGGGCCCTCCTTTATTGATCGCCCCGCCGCCCCAAAAAGGAGCCGCGAAACGGCGATAGTCAAAATTTACGCATACCGGCGCATGGATTCCGCCAAAATGCGCTCGCACAGCTCGTTGTACCCGATACCGGCCACCCCCGCCTCCTTGGGCAGGAGGCTCGCGGGCGTCATCCCCGGCAGGGTGTTGGCCTCCAGGCACCAGGCCCGGCCATCGCGGTCCACGATGAAGTCCATGCGGGCGTACACCTCCAGCCCCAAGGCCCCGTAGACCTTCACGGCCGCCTCCCGCAATGCCGCATCCAGGTCCTCCGCAAGGTCCGGGATGGGGCAGATCTCGTCGGTGACGCCGTCCTGGTACTTGTTTTTGTAGTCGAAAAACCCGGATTTGGGCCGGATCTCGATGGGCGGCAGCGCCTCCCCGGCAAGAACGCCCACGTCGATTTCCCGACCCTCGATGTACCGCTCCACCAGAAGTTCGTCGGCGTAAGCAAACCCGAGCCCCAGCGCGTCGGCGTACTCCTGTTCGTTACGGGCGATAGATGTCCCCACGGAGGACCCGCCGGAGCGGGGCTTCACCACGCAGGGCAGGAACGGCGCGGGGGCGTGGGCCGTGGCGCGGGTCACGTTGACGCCCTCCGCCACCCGGACGCCGGAGGCCGCCATAAGACGCTTTGCCGTCTCCTTGTCCATGGCGCAGGCGGAGCCCAGATGCCCCGAGCCTGTGTACTTTATCCCGGCGATGTCGAACATGGCCTGGAGCCGTCCGTCCTCCCCGTCGGCCCCGTGGAGGCCCAGGAAGACAATGTCCGCGGCCCGGCAGACCTCAACGAGATTGTCGCCCACCCGGCTTGCGTTGTCCTGGCGCCGGGAGGCTTTCACCGCCTCCAGATCCGGCACGTCGGCGGGGATCTCCGCCGCCCGGTCGTCCACGGGTTTTTCAAAGATCTCATGGGGGTCCGAATACGTCCCGGTGTACCCGAAAAATGCGTCTATGAGCACCGCCCGGTGCCCGTTCTCCCGGAGGGCCTTCGCGATCATGGCGCCGCTTTTCAGCGACACGTCCCGTTCCATGGAGAGCCCCCCGCAAAGTACAACAATGTCCATACAAACCGCCTCCCGGTCCTGTCTATAACATTACAGACTACATTATACACCCAACGGCGAAAGGATACAACCCAAAATTCCCGCCGGAGGCAAAAAAGGACGGCTCTGACCGCCGCCGAAGGGAAAAATCACACCCCCGTCAAATCGAAATCCGGCGTGTACTCCTCCTTCGCCGACGACAGCTCCTGATAGAACCCGTCTTCGATGCCGCTTTGCTCTAGATACTCCGCCGCCGCGCCGTACTCCTCCCGGGTGAGCCGCCGGTCGATCTCGGGAAACTCGGCGGCCCGGCCCATGGGCGTGTACTGGCTCATGAGGGAGAAAAGCACCTCCCCCGGCGCGAAGGTCTCCGCCACCCAGTCGATGACGCCATAGGTGTTCTCCAATGCCCCGGGCAGGATCAGGTGCCGGATGACGACGCCGGAGCGCAAAAGCCCGTCCTCCCCCAGATCGTAGGGCCCCGTCTGCCGGAACATCTCCAAAATGGCCCTTTTGGCCGTCTCCGGGTAGTCCGGCGCGGAGGAATACTTCCCCGCCAGTGCCCCGTCGGAATATTTCATGTCCGGCAGATAGATCTGCACCTTCCCCTCCAGCGCCCGGAGCGCGGGCAGGGACTCGTAGGCCGAGCTGTTCCAGACCACCGGAACGGGCAGGGGCTCCCGGAGGGACCGGAGCACCGCCGGGAGGAAATGCCCCGCCGTCACAAGGTTAATGTTGTGGACGCCCCGGCCGATGAGTTCAAAATAGATCTCCCGCAACCGCTCCGGCGTCACCGCCTTGCCGATCTTACCTGTGGAGATCACGGAGTTCTGGCAGAACACACACCGGAGATTGCACCCGGAGAAGAACACGGCCCCGCTGCCCCTCTCCCCGGAGATGGGCGGCTCCTCCCACATATGGGGCGCGGCCCGGGCCACTCGCGCCGTCAGCCCCTCGCCGCAGAATCCGTCCCCCGAGTCCTCCCGCCGCTCCGCCATACACGCGCGCGGACAGATATTACAAAAAAACGGCATACAACGCCCCTCCCCCGATTGACCTTTTTATTCGGTAGTACTATAATAAATTGTCAAATGAAAGCTGTCAAGGAGGTATGACATGAAGATCGTAGTTCTGGACGCCCACACCGAGAATCCCGGGGACCTGAGCTGGTCCGGCTTCGAGGCGCTGGGGGAGCTGACCGTATATGACCGCACGCCGAAATTCGACGATAAGGAGATCATCCGCCGCATCGGCGACGCCGACGTGGTGATCACCAACAAGACCCCCGTCCGGGCCGTCGCCCTGGACGAATGCCCCACGGTGAAGTACGTGGGCCTCCTCTCCACGGGCATCGACGTGTGCGACTGCGCCCACGCCGCGAAACACGGCATCCCCGTCAGCAACATCCCCGCCTACTCCACCATGGCCGTGGCCCAGCACGCCATCGCCCTCCTGTTGGAGATCTGCTCCAAGGTGGGCGTCCACTCAAAGCTTGTCCACGACGGCGACTGGCAGCGGTGCGAGGACTTCTGCTTCTGGGAGGCGCCCCTCGTGGAGCTGTCGGGCCTGACCTTCGGCGCCGTGGGCTTCGGCCAGATTGGCAAGGCGGCGGGGCGCATCGCCAAAGCGTTGGGTATGCGCGTCCTGGCCACGGGCAGCCGCGAGACGCCGGAGGGCCGGGAGATCGGCGAGTACACGGGCCTGGACACCCTCCTGCGCGAATCCGACGTGGTTTCCCTCCACTGCCCGCTGAAGGAGGAGACGAGGAAGATTGTCAACGCGGAGACCATCTCCAAAATGAAGGACGGCGCCATCCTCATAAATACCGGCCGGGGAGGGTTGGTGGACGAGGACGCCCTGGCCGCCGCGTTAAGATCCGGCAAGCTCTACGCCGCCGGTGTGGACGTGGTCTCCGTGGAGCCCATCCTGCCGGAGAATCCGCTGCTCCGGTGCGACAACTGCTTTATAACCCCCCATGTGGCGTGGACGCCGAGGACCTGCCGGGAGCGGGTGATGGAGATCGCTGTCGCTAATCTGAAGGCTTTTCTTGCGGGGAAGCCTGAAAATGTGGTCAACGGGGTAATGTGATGTTGTAAGGTGTCCGGCCTTATTAAAGTGCTCCCCTTGTCAAGGACAATTTTGATTTGGTGAGGGTTAAAACTGGACAATCTGTGATATACTCTCCCTG
>CANQKZ010000184.1 GCA_947624585.1 uncultured Oscillospiraceae bacterium
AGGGAATCTATCTGGAGGAGACGGGCCTGGCGGACGATCTGGCGGCCGGTGTGACGCTGGAGCGGCTGCTTGGCGGGATGGGCGCCGCGTTCACAGCCCAGGGGGCCATGTTCGACGCTATGATCCGAAGTCTTCAGAACAGCATGGTCCTGACCTGCGCGGTGGGCCTGTGCGTTACGCTGATCGCCCTTTTGTTGATGACCGGCGTGCTGTCTTTGGAAACGCAGCGGGAGCGGCGGCGGTACACGCTCCTGCGGATCCTGGGCCTCTCCCGGCGGAGCATGAGGCGGGCCCTTGTGAAAAGCGCGCTGGGGCGGAGCGCCCTGGCGTCGGCCGTGGGCTGGTGCGCCTTTGGCGGGTACATGGCATACGGCCTTTATGCGGACGTGGGGCACAGGGGCATGAGATACGTGCTGGAGCTGACGGCGGCGGAGCTCACCTTCGGGGGCCGGTATGTCCTCGCCGCCGCCCTGACCCTGGGGGGTCTCGGGCTGCTCTTCGCCCTCATCGCACTTTCCAAACGGGAGCTTTTGAAAGGAGGCGCGGACGATGTCCACGATATTACAAGCGCGGGAACTGTGTAAGACCTACAAAACGTCCTCCGGCGACGTGCTGGCGTTGAAAAATGTTGACCTGGACCTGGAGGAGGGCGTCTTTTACGCCGTCACGGGCCGGAGCGGGTCGGGGAAATCCACGCTCCTCCATGTGCTCAGCGGCCTGGACCGGCCCACGGGCGGGCGCGTCACCGTGGACGGCACGGACCTGTACGCCTGGTCCGACGACAGGATGTCCGCCTTCCGGCGGCGGACCATGGGGTTCGTTTTCCAGCAGTACAACCTGCTGGAGGACTACAACGTGAAGACCAACATCTGTATGCCCCTGAGGCTGGACGGCAAAAGGCCCGACGAGGCGTTCTTCGAGGAGGTCACCCAGGCGCTGGGGATCCAGGGGAAGCTGCGCAAATACCCCGGCGAGCTGTCCGGCGGCGAACAGCAGAGGGCCGCCATCGCCCGGTGCGTCCTGGCCCGGCCCCGGCTCATCTTCGCCGACGAGCCCACGGGGAACCTGGACCGGAGGACCGGCGAGGAAACTATGGCCCTGCTCACCTCCTGCGCCGCCCGGTACGGGCAGACCCTCATCGTGGTCACCCACAACCCGGAGATCGTCCGCATGGCGGATAAAGTCATCCGCATCGAGGACGGGGCTGTGACCGAGGGAGCGTGAGGCGGAAAATGAAGCCGCCCCCGGCTGACAGGCCGGAGGCGGCGTTGTTTGTATGGGGTTACGCGTCGAAAGCCGGAAGGATGGCCTCCACCTCGGTGGGGGTGGGCATGGAGCGGATGGCGCCCCGGCGGGTGGTGACGAGATAGGCGGCGGCGTTGGCAAAGCGGAGCATGGCGGTGAGGTCCGCGTCCAAAAGGCCCTGAAGACCGTGAT
This sequence comes from uncultured Oscillospiraceae bacterium, assembly GCA_947624585.1. Classification (GTDB taxonomy): domain Bacteria; phylum Bacillota; class Clostridia; order Oscillospirales; family Oscillospiraceae; genus RUG626. The sequence continues at coordinate 1,438 of CANQKZ010000184.1, forward strand.
CCAGCACGAAATTCAGGACACACCCGCAGAAGGTGTCCCCCGCGCCGGTGGTCTCCACGGTGCCGCCCAGGGTGAGGCCGGGGACGTGGACGCGGCGGCTCTCATAGTAGGCGTAGCTACCGCCGGGACCGGCGGTGACGTTGAGGAGGCGGATGTTGGGGTACCGCTCCCTCAAAATGGCGGCGCCGGTGTCGAAATCCGTCTCACCGGTCATAAACTCCAGCTCGTTGTCGGCGATCTTCACCACGTCCGCGTGGGCAAGGCCCCAGGCGATGCGCGTCCTCGCGTCCTCCAGGCTCTCCCACAGGGGCGGGCGCAGGTTGGGGTCGAAGGAGATGACCGCTCCGGCGGCCCGGGCCACGGTGACCGCCAGCTCCGTGGCGGCGCGCACGCCGGGATGGGTCATGGAGAGGGTGCCGAAGTGGAAGATCCTGGCGTTCTCCAGGAGAGTCCGTGGCAACTCGTCGGCGGTGAGGCGCATATCCGCGCCGGGGTTTCGGAAGAAGGAGAAATCCCGGTCCCCGTCGGGGAGTGTCCGCACGAAGGCCAGGGTGGTGCGCACGTCCGGGTCCACCAAAAGGGCGTCCATGCAGATGCCCGCCTCCTCCGCCACCTGGCGGAGGGTCTTCCCGAACATATCGTCCCCCACCTTGCCGATGAAGGCCGTCTTCTTGCCCATTTTTTGGAGCATGGCGAGCACGTTGCAGGGGGCGCCGCCGGGGTTGGCCTCAAAAATCGTGTTCCCCTGGGGACTGACATCGTTTTCGGTGAAGTCCATCAGCAGCTCCCCCAGGGCCACTACGTCGAATCGTTCTTTCATATCGCGCCTCACAAAATCAAATCGTATTTTTCCACGTCCATGACCGCGCCGCCCAGGGCGTCGAAGCTGATGGCGTCGGCGCTGACGTCGGTGTAGATCACCGTGGTGGCCGCCTGCTCGCCGTCGTTGACGAACAGCTCCATGCTGTACTTGTCCAGCACCAGGCGGAGCTTGATCTCCCCCTGGCGGGCGCTGACCACGAAGTCCCGGACGTTGACTATGTCGTGGGGGAAGCCGCAACGGGTCCGGTCGATGCGGACCGTACTACACTCGGGCTTGTAGCGGACGGTGGTCATGTGCTCCCCGTCCCCCGCCACGTTGATCTTGAACCAGCTGTAGGTGCCGCCCCGGACGGCGGGACGGACGGTGACCGTCATGTCGATGACACGCCCCCGCACGTTCTGCAATGTGGTGAGACCGCCCAGGTGGACATTTCTATACAGGATCTGGTAGCTCCGGCAGGCTTCCAGCTCCCGCACCGGCGTCTGGCACAGGCGTCCGTCCCGGACGGACAGCTCCCGGGGCAGAGTCATCTGGCCGAAGCACCGGACATAGTTGGGCTGGCAGTTGGAGGTCTCCCAGTTTTGCATCCAGCCGATCATCACCCGTCTGCCGTCCGGGGTCAGGAGGGTCTGGGGGGCGTAGAAGTCCAGGCCGTAGTCGATGGCCTGCACGTTCTCCCGGAGGAGGTGGCACTTTTCCCGGTCGTATTCCCCGATGAGGCACACGGTACCGTTGCCCGCGTGGAACTCAAGGCCGATGGCGGTCATCTCCTGGGGGCTTGTCAGGAGGACGTGCTTGCCGTCCAGTTCAAAGAAGTCCGGGCACTCCCACATACGGCCGTACTGGTTGTGGCAGGCGGCCAGGACGCCCTTATATTTCCAGCTCAGGCAGTCCTCGCTTTCATAAAGCAGGATGGAGCCGGAGCCGTCGGCGGGGCGGTTGCCCACCACTATGTAATACTTCCCGTCCTCCCGCCAGATCTTGGGGTCCCGGAAGTCGAAGGCGCTGCCGCCCACGGGCAGGTCCCCGGCGGTGATGACGGGGTTCATTTCATACTTCTCATAATCCACGCCGTCCCCCACGGCCACGCATTGGGTCTGATGCTCGTGGAGCTCGCCGTTCTCCTCCCGCACCTGGCGGACGCCGGTGTAGACGATGAGCTGGTGGCCGTCGGGCAGCTCCACGGCGCTGCCGGAGAAGCAGCCGTTCCGGTCGTACTCCGTGTCCGGCGCCAGGGCCACGGGCAGGCGCTCCCAGTGGAGGAAGTCCCGTGTCTTCACGTGGCCCCAGTGCATGGGGCCCCACTTGGTGGAGTAGGGGTGGTACTGGTAGAAGAGGTGGACCTCCCCCTTGTAGACAGAGAAGCCGTTGGGGTCGTTCATCCAGCCGATGGTGGGGGTCAGGTGGAAGTCCGGCCTGTTTTTATCCTTGATGAAGGGACCGTACTGGTCCTCGAATTCTCGTGCTTTTTTTAATTTCTCACTGATCATTGTCGTATTCCTCCTCGCTCACGGTCCGTTGATTTTCCCGTTCCAGGTCCTCCGGGCGCATATGGAGCCGGAAGACCTTCTCCGTGGTGAAGCTGGCGATGGCGAACACCGCCCCGGGGGCGATGAGGGCCATAAAGGGCACCAGGAGCGTCATGGCGATGCCGCCCAGCACCGGGACCATCACGCCCAGCATACGGATGGGGTGCATGGCCAGGAGCATGGCGCCGAATTTCAGCACCTCCCGGACGGTCCCGTTGAACCGCGCCGCGTAGGCCGCAAGATACACCGACCACGTCAGCGCCAGGCACCAGAGGGCCAAGACCACGTAGTAGAGGTTCCCGGTCTTCCCGCCGCTCATCTTCACGGAGCGCATCACGAACACGTCCACGGTCAGCAGGACCAGCAGCGCGGCGGGGGCCAGTCCCACTAAGGTGGATCGCTTGAAGTTGGATTTGAAGGCGTCCAGGAAGGTGCGGAAGAGCGCCCCCTCCTTTTTGCGGACCACGCGGTAGGCCGCGTCGTAGAGGGCCGTGGTGGAGGCCCCCAGCGTGACGACAGGCAGGGAGAAGATCAGCCAGAGGACACTCAGGCAGATGCAGTCCCCGATGGTGGTCAGCGCCCCCATGAGGGGGCTGTCATATCCGAAAAGTCCTTTCATATGTCTCCCTTGCCTTTCGTCAGAATTCCTGTTCCTTTTGGATGTGGCTTACGCCTTGGTGTACTCCCGGAGGGAGGTGAAGAGAACGGTGTTGTTCTCCGCGAAGACCTGGATGGTCTTGCCGCTGACGCCGTAGAGGCGGACGGTCAGGGCGGCGATGCCGTCGACGTAGAAGATGCCCACGGACCCCTCCTGGATGTAGGTGAAGGAGTAGGTCTCGCCCGCGGTCAGGGGGCAGGCGGTCTCGGTGATGAGGGTGCCGCCCTGGTTGAAGGCGAGGCGGAGCATCCCGTCGGCGGGGGAGATGGAGATGAGCTTGTTTTTGTCCTGGCGGCCGTTGTAGTCGAAGGAGAGTCCGAAGGAGCCGGCGCCGGTGAAGGTGAACTCGCCGGTCAGCATGAAGCTCTCATAGCAGGTGAAAGCGTCGGCGTAGTTGTAGGCGGACCCGGCGGCCACGTAGGCGTGGGTCTTGCCCTCGCAGGGGAGCTCCCGGCGGGCGGTGTAGACGTTCTCCACCGCGTCCACGGGATCTAAGTACAGGGTGCCGTCGGGGTTCTGGAGGACCTCCTGGACCGCCACGTTCCCGGCCCAGGCCGCCACGTCCTGGGTGGAGGAGGCGGACTCGGAGCGGCGGGCCCAGCCCACCATGTAGACGTTCCCGTCGCCGTCCTCCACGTGCTTGGCGGCGTAGAAGAGCTTGCCGTCCAGCCTCACGGGGTCGCCGTAGGGGCCGTAGGGTTCGTCGGCGACGGCGTACCAGAGGGTGTCGTCCTGGGCGGAGTAGGTGATGTAGTACTTGCCGCCCATTTCAAAGGTGTCGGAGCACTCCAGGTTCCAGAAATCGCCGTTTTTGGCCTCGTCGTTGGTGAAGATGACGCCGTCGTAGTGCTTGTTCTCCAGGTCCGGCGTCACGGTGTACTTGAGGATGCGGGCCACGTCGCCCTGGGCGGCAGTGACGGTGAGGATGATGTTGCCGGACTCGTCCACATAGCCCTGGGGGTCGCGGAAATCGTTCTTCTGGCCCAGCTCAGCGGGCGGGGTGATCTCCCAGCCCTCCAGCTTCTCAAAGGATGTGGGGGTGTCGCCCACGGCCACCATGATCTTCTCGGCGTACTCCAGGACAGCGCCGTTGCCGTGGCCGGTGTAGAAGAAGTAGTACTTGCCGTCGCACTTTACCACGGACCCGGTGCCGATCCAGGAGTCCTGTCCGCCGTCCCGGTTGGCCTCCAGAACGGGGTCGTCGTACTCGGTGTAGGTGACAAAGTCGGTGGTGGTGGCCAGATACGCCGAGTGGTTGTAGGAGTCCCCGGCCTCCTTCAGGTAGTAGATGTAGTAGGTGCCGTCCTCATAGTAGGGCATGGTGTC
>CANQKZ010000185.1 GCA_947624585.1 uncultured Oscillospiraceae bacterium
CGTGGATAAGGACTCCGTCCCCGGAAAGCTGGTCTTCAACCGGTCCGTGGCGCTGAAGGACGGGTTCAGGAAGTAATACTAATATTCAATCAAAATCAGACATTCGCGCCGGTCTTTTTCGCGCCATACTTCGTCACGCGGCTTGAAAATACACAAAGTATTCCCTGCGCCGCGTTTCTCGTTTGGCACGAAAAATCCCCGGTGTTCGGTGTCTGATTTTAATTGAATATTAGTATAAATATAGAACCTCTGAATCAATCGAAACGTTCATCTCGGCACGTCGATTTGTTCAGAGGTTCCTTAGTATCAAATAAATCTTTTCAGCTTCAACTGAAAAGCCGGCCTCGTCACGTATTCCAGATACGTCGGCCTGCCCGCGTACTCGAGGTACGCCTTGAACCGCTCGGTGATGGCGGGCGCCCGGATCAGATCCAATATCTTGTCCCTTGGGAAAAAGGCGGATTCCGAATTTTCGTCGGAGGGCCTGGGGGTCCCGCCCTTTGCCGTGCAGATGAAGTCCAGCATGATCTTTGTGGGCACCTCCTTCACCCCGTTGTAGCCGGGGTATTTGCAGGTGTTGGAAGAGACGCAGAAGAGCTCGCCGACCTCGGCATCGATCCCCGTCTCCTCCAGGATCTCCCTTTTCACGGCGTCGACGACGTTCTCCCCCACCTCCACCTGTCCGCCGGGGAACACCCATCCGCCCCGCCAGGTCTTCACCATCAGAAGTTCGCCGTCCCCGTTCAGGACGATCCCCGCCCCCGCGACGATGTGCGTTGGCAGGAAGCGCTCCGCGTTTTTCATAACATTCCTTTCCCGGAAACCTCCGTTCCCGACGCGCTCACTCGAACTTCTCCTTGGAGTACATCACCGGCAGGAGCTCCCGGAGCTTGTAGCTGACGTACCGCCCGTCGGCGCGGGCGCACAGGAGCTCGATCTCCGGGGAGAACTCGGAGAGGACCTGGCGGCAGGTGCCGCAGGGGGTGCAGTAGTCGGCGCTCTCGCCGGAGTAGATGGCCATGCGCCGGAAGCTCCGCTTTCCCAGAGACACGGCCTGGCACAGCGCCGCCCGCTCGGCGCAGATGGACGCGCCCAGGGCCGCGTTCTCCACACTGCATCCGGTGACCACCGTCCCGTCCGCGCACTCCAGCGCCGCCCCGAAGGCGCGGTTGGAGTAGGGAACGTAGGAGTTCCCCGCCGCCGCCACGGCCATGTTGATCAGTTCTCTGTCCGTCATCGCAAGCCCTCCTTGTCGTGTGCTTTTATTTATCTGTTTTCCAGATCCACCTTCCAGTTCAGCACGTTGCGGTAAATGTTGGACTGGCTGGGCTCCAGACCCGTCACCACGCCCACGTGGGTCAGCACCGAGCGCTGCTTGTAGGCGATGGGCACGATCCCCGCGTCCTCGGCGACGTACAGGTCCAGCTCCAGGGCCGCCCGGGCGCGGCTCTCCTCATCGGGGGCTGCCAGGAAGGCCCGGATCAGCGTCTGGTAGTCCGGGGCGTTGATGCCGCCGAAGTTGAGCTTTCCGCACAGAAGCGCGCTCAGGTCGAAGTCCGCCTTCAGGCGCACCTCCGCCAGGTACAGATCGAAGCTGCCGCTCTGGAGCGCCCGCTGGTAGGAGGAGAAAGGCATGGCCGCCAGCGACACGTTGACGCCCATGTTCAGCATATCGGAGACGATCCGCTCGGCGGCCTCCACCTTGGCGGTGTTCTCGCTGTTGACGATGAACCGCAGCGCCATGGGATCGCCGTAATATTCCAAAAATCCGTCCTCGTCCCTGTCCTCCAGCCCCGCCGTCAGGGCAAGGCGCGTGAAATTCTGGCGGGAGTAGCCGTACCCGGCCTCCTGTAAATCGCTGACCAGCCCCAGGGCCGGGTTCAGCACGAAGACGGACCGCCGGGCGGCGTTCTCATACACGTCGGAGCAGATGACGTCCAGATTCACAAGGCGCATCAGCGCCTGGCGCACGTACTGGTCCTCGGTGGCGCCGTCCCGGCAGTTGAAGCCCAGGTACACAAGGTCGGTGGTGTCATAGTAGCGGGTCTCGTGGACCATGTGGATGTTCAGCTTGTTGTTGCCCGTGGAGTCGTACCCCACCAGGTCCACGGACCGGTCGGCGAAGGAGTCCGCCAGGTCCCCGGTCTCCACCTCCCGAAGATAGATGACCTGGAGGGAAGCGGGGGTGTAGTCCCGGTGGGACATGAAGGCCACCAGCCGCCCGTCGCTCATCCGGTAGGGTCCGGTGCCCAGTGGACCCGAGGCTGTCTGGGACGCGGGGGCGTCCCCGCCGGAGGGGGCGTCCTCCCCCTCCCCGGCGCCCTCCCCGTCGGCGGGAGTCTCCGTGTCCTCGGGGGCCTCCGCGTCCCCCGTCCGGGGAGCGGTCTGGGCCGGGGACTCCTTGATGACGGGGGTATCCAGCAGGGCCGGGAACATGAAATTGGCGCTCTTGAGCTTGATCCGCACCGTGATGTCGTCCAGGGCGCTGACGGAGGAGATGCCGTCCAGCCGGGAGGAATATTTCTCCGAGCGCCTGGCGGTGTTCAGGGAGTAGACCGCGTCGGCGGAGGTCATCAGGGACCCGTCATGGAACCGCACGTCCCGGCGCAGGGTGAGATCGTAGGTGATGCCGTCCTCGGTGACAAAGCTCTCGCACAGCACCGGCTCCGGCTTCAAGTCCGGCGACAGGGCGAAGAGGCCCTCGTACATCAGGCCAAAGATCTGGTCGTTGTAGTAGTCCGTGCTCGTCAGCGGGTCCAGGGAACCCTTGGGGTTGTAATTTATGGAAAATACGGAGTCCGCCCTGGTGTAGCCCTCGCCGGTGGGGAAAAGGGCCGTGCTCTGGCCTCCGTCCGTCTTGTCGCTGTCTCCGTCGGAGGCGGAGGTCCTGTCGGGGGCGTTCTGGCCGTAGGGGAGGACCATCTCCTCGCACCCCGTCAGGGCCAGGACGAGAGCAAGGGCCAGGGCGGCGGATCTGATGAGGTTTCGTCTCATACCGCCGCCTCCCCGTCCGCAAGGGCAATGACCGACGCCTGGGAACCCCGCCGTCCCCCCGTGGCCCGGTGGGACCAGAAGAGGTCGGCGCGGCACACGGTACACGTGTCCGACACGGCGATGTGCTCCGCCCGAAGTCCCGCCCGCAGCAGGAGCGCCCGGTTGACGCCCTTGAGGTCCACAAAATACTTTCCGGGGACCTTCCCGGCGGAGATGAAGGCGCGGCCCTCTCCGCCCAGGACGGCCAATACCGCCTTTGGCACGTCGTCATTCGTCTCAAAACAGCACCGGGAGATGCCGGGTCCGATGGCGGCCCGGATATCGGCCGGGTCCGATCCCAGCCGGGCCATAGCGGCCACGGCGGCCCCCGCTATGTCCGCCACGGTCCCCCGCCAGCCCGCGTGGACGGCGGCGATCACGCGCCCCGCCGGGTCGTGAAGCAGGATGGGGATGCAGTCGGCGGTGAAGACGACGAGGCCCAGCCCCGGCTCGTCCGTCACCAGACCGTCGCAGGCGTATGCGTTGGGCTCATAGGGCTCCCGGGCGTCGGCGGAGGTGACGCGGCGCACCTCGTTTCCGTGGACCTGCTTTGTGAAGCAAAGGCGGCGAAGCCCCAGGGCCGATTTGAGCCGCCGGTAGTTCTCCCGCACCCGCTCCGGGTCGTCGCCCCGGTTCTCGGCCAGGTTCAGGGAGGCGAAGATCCCCTCGCTGACGCCGCCCTCCCGGGTGGTGAAGCCGTGGGGCGCGGAGATATTGGGCGCGGTCAGCAGCGGAAGTCCTCCGCGCACGGTACGGGTGAAGCATTCAGATGTAGTCACGGGAAAATTGCTCCTTTTTGAAGGGGAAAATCATTTGTCGGACTCCCCGCCGGAGGCTTTGTCGCGCTTCTCCTTCTCGATGGCGCGGCGCGTCTCCTGCTGGAGCCTCTTCTTCTGCTTCTCGGTGAGAGGCCGCTCCCTGTGGGCGGGCTTCGCCTCCTCCGTGGAGGCGCTGACGGACTTGTCGGCGCTTGCCCTGCGCTGGGCGCGGTTGAGGGAGGGCTGGCCCGCGGGACGCGGCTGGGCGGCGGCCCTGGGGGCGCTCCCGGCGCTCCCGCCGGACCGGACGGGGGCGGCGTTGGGGCCTCCGCCGGAGAGCAGGAACCGGGTGGTCATCTCCTTGCGGACCAGGGGCGTCTTATCGTCCATGTTCACGAGGAAGATCCTGCGGACCACCTCGTCCTTGATGCCGCTGATCATGGCGTCGAACATCTCGCCGCCCTCGCGCTTGTACTCATCCACCGGGTTGACCTGGGCGTAGCCGCGAAGGCCGATGCCCTGGCGCAGCTCGTGCATACCGTCGATGTGGTCCTGCCAGTACTCGTCCACCACGGAGAGGAGCACCGTCCGCTCGATCTCCCGCAGGAGGGTCGGGTCCTTGGCCTCCATGGCGTCGTACTTCTTATCGGCGAGGCCGGTGAACCACTCGGCCATAGTCTGGGCGTTCATGGCGGCGATCTCGCCGTCTGTCAGGGACGCCAGGTCCTCCGCCGTGACGAACCGGCCCAGATACGGGGCCGCCACGGCGTTCAGCACGTCCCTGGTGGGCGTCAGCTCCGCCGGAGCGCCTCTGTGATGGCCCTCCTCCGTCTGGACCGGTGCCAGGGCCGTGGCGGCGGCGGAGAACAGCACATCGTGGAACCAACCCCGGATGTTGCCGCTGACATCCTTGCCGTCCAGCACCTCCCGGCGCTGTTCGTAGATGATGTTGCGCTGGGTGTTCATCACGTCGTCGTACTCCAGCACCCGCTTGCGGGACTGGAAGTTCTGGCTCTCCACCTTCTTCTGGGCGTTCTCGATGGCCCCAGAGAGGATCTTCTGGTCGATGGGCGTGTCCTCGTCCAGCTTCAGCGTCTCCATCAGGGACTCGATCCGCTCGCCGCCGAAGAGGCGCATCAAATCGTCGGACAGGGCGATGTAGAACCTGGTCTCGCCCGGGTCGCCCTGGCGTCCGGAACGGCCGCGCAGCTGGTTGTCGATGCGGCGGGACTCGTGGCGCTCGGTGCCCAGCACGAAGAGGCCCCCGGCCTCGCAGACGCGCTTGGCCTCCTGGGCGCACTCGGCCTCGTGCTCCTTCAGGTGCTGGGCGTACCTGGCGCGGGCGTCCAAAATCTGGGGGTCCTGCGTCTCGGCGTATCCCACCGCCTCGCTGACCAGGAGGGTCGTGCGCTCCTCGATGGCCCTGTCGGCCATAACGGAGGCGCTCAGGCGTGAGAGCTCCTCGCTGTCGCCGTTTTTGGAGCTGTCCGCCTCGGCGCGGAGCCGCTCCAGCTCCTTCTCCATCTCCGCCCGCAGGCGGTCCCAGTGCAGACGCTTGAGCTCGGCGCGAAGCTCCCGGCGCAGCTCCGCCGTGGCCATGAACTCCGCGTTGCCGCCCAGCTTGATATCCGTTCCGCGTCCCGCCATGTTGGTGGAGATGGTCACCGCGCCGAATTTTCCGGCCTGGGCGATGATCTCCGCCTCCTTCTCGTGGTTCTTGGCGTTCAGCACGTTGTGGGGGATGCCCTCGGCCTTCAAAAGCCGGGACAGGTATTCGCTCTTCTCGATGGACACGGTGCCCACCAGCACCGGCTGGCCCTTCTCGTGACATTCCATGATCTGCCGGATGATGGCCCTGTTCTTCCCGGCGTCGTTCTTGTAGACCACGTCGGGCCGGTCCTGACGGGCCAGGGGCTTGTTGGTGGGGATCTCCACGATGTCCAGGTTGTAGATGGCCCCGA
>CANQKZ010000186.1 GCA_947624585.1 uncultured Oscillospiraceae bacterium
TTGCCGAACTGCTGAACGGCCTCCCAGGTGGTCTGGTTGAAGGACTGGTCGGTGATGTCGCCGTAGTCGGTGATCATGGCGACCTTGTCGGCGGTGTCCCCGCCGGTGGATGCGTCGTCCCCGCCGCCGCAGGCGGCCAGGGCCAGCGCCAGGACCAGCGCCAGGAGAAGTGCGGTGATTTTCTTCATGTGAATACCTTCCTTTTCCATTTTATTCTTTTTGGTCATTTGTCTGACCACAAAGCACATTTTATCAGTTTTTCCCTGAAAATGCAACACCTTATGCGAAATATATATTATTCCGGCTGAATTCTCGGGACATCGAATCAAATTTTGTCCATTCTGACAGCCGTCTCCAGCGCGATCCTCATCATTGTGGTGAAGGTGTTCTGCCGGGCCTCCGCGTCCAGCTCCTCGCCGGTGACCAGGCTGTCGGAGATGGAGCAGATGGCGAGGGCACGTTTGCCGGTGTAGGCGGCGGTCATGTAGAGGGCGGCGGCCTCCATCTCCGTGGCCAAAACGCCCATCTTCGCCCACTTCATGGTGGAGGCGGAGGCGTCATAGAACACGTCGGAGGAGAGGAGGTTTCCCACGGGCATATGGACGCCCATCTCTCTTGCCACGCCCACGCAAGTCTCCAGGAAGGTGTAGTCGGCGATGGGGGCGAAGGTGCCGGGCAGGCCGTACTGGTGGGCGAAGCCGGAGTTGGTGCAGGCGCCCATCCCGGCCACCACGTCCCGGAGCTTCAGCTTCTCGCTCATGGCCCCGGCGGAGCCGATGCGCATGATGTTCTCCACGTCGTACTGGGTGAAAAGCTCATAGGCGTAGATGCCGATGGAGGGCATACCCATGCCGGAGGCCATGACGGAGACCTTTGTCCCCTTGTAGGTCCCTGTGTACCCCTGGACGCCCCGGACGTTGTTCACCAGGACCGGATCATCCAAAAAGTTCTCCGCGATGAATTTTGCCCGCAGCGGGTCCCCGGGCATCAGGACGGTTTTTCCGAAATCTCCCTTTTTCGCGCTGTTGTGCGGTGTCGCCATGCGATCCTCCCCTTTCTCAGTAGGCGCTCTTGTCGGTGTCTGTGTTTTTGACGATCTTGACGATGCGGCTGGTGCCCAGGCGCGAGGCGCCCAGCTTGATGAAGTCCTCCGCGTCCTGAAGCGAGGCGATGCCCCCGGCGGCCTTGATCTTCACGTGGGGCGCCACATGGGCGGCGAAGAGCGCCACATCCTCCCGGGTGGCCCCGCCTCCCGCAAAGCCGGTGGAGGTCTTGATGTAGTCGGCCCCGGAGGCGGAGACGATCTCACACATCTTCACCTTCTCCGCGTCCGTGAGTAAGCACGTCTCGATGATGACCTTCAAAATCTTCTCCCCGCAGGCGGCCTTGACGGCGCGGATCTCGGCCAGGACGTCATCCCAGCGCTCATCCTTCACCCAGCCGATATTGATGACCATGTCGATCTCGTCGGCGCCGTTCTTCACCGCGTCCGCCGTCTCGAAGACCTTCACCGCCGTGGTGGAGTACCCGTTGGGGAAGCCGATGACGGTACACACCGCCAGCTTGTCCCCCACGTAGTCCTTCGCCCGCCGAACGAAGCTTGCCGGGATGCACACCGACGCGGTGCGGTACTTCATCCCGTCGTCGCAAATGCCCCGTATCTGCTCCCACGTCGCCCCCTGGGCCAGGAGCGTGTGGTCCACCTTTTCCAGAATCTTGTTGATTTCCATAGTATCCCTCTTTTCCATTTCATTGCTTTTTGTCACTATAACATAGATTTTGCCGTTTGTAAAGACATTTTTTCGGCACTTTGACGCATTATATAGATAAGGCAGTAAATTGTGCGAAGAATCGGCGAAAAACGGCTTGACAAGTACCCATTGATGCAGGATGATAATAAATGATATCGTGCGCCGCCGAGGCAAAGCGCGAAAAAACGAGGCGTCCTCCGTGGGGGGGGGGGAACGCGGGAGGCGCCGGGAAAAAGATATGGAGAAAAAAATGCCGATCGGTATCATAACGGACGTGTCCGCCTCTCTCGCGGGCGGGATCGTGGGCTGTATCCTGGGGGCGAAGCTCTCGGAGCGGTGAAAGTCCATGCTCAACAATCTGCTGGGCGTGGCGGCGCTGGTGATGGGCATCGTGCTCATTCTCCGGGTGCAGACGCTGTCCGCCGCCATCCTGGCGCTGATTCTGGGCGCCATCGTGGGGGAGCTTTTGCAGCTGGAGAACCTGGTGAGCCGGGCCGCCGCCGGGGTCACGGGGAAGCTTCTGGGCGGGAGCGCGGATGAGACGTACCTTCTCCAGGTCAGCGCCGCGCTGGTGCTCTTCTGCTTCGGCGGCACCGGCTGGTACGGCGCGCTCAACGAGGGCCTCACCGGGGACGGCAGTATGCTCATCACCAAGGCCATCCTGGACGCCGTCAGCGCCTGCATCTTCGGCGCTATCCCGGGCCGGATCACGGTCCTGCTGTGCGTGCCACAGCTTGCGGTGTACCTGACGCTCTTCGCCGTGTCGGGACTGGTGTCCCCCTACATAACCCCCGGCATGATCGCGGACTTCTCCGCCGTGGGCGGCGTCATCACCCTGGTGGCGGGACTGCGGCTTGCCAGGATCAAGACGGACATCAAGGTGCTGAACCTTCTGCCGGGACTCATCCTGGCGTTTTTCGTAAGCGCCGCGTGGACGGCGCTGGTGGGGTGATCCCCTTCCCTGCCCCGCTCAATATTCCGAACAAATTGCCGGACGGCTCCTTTTCGGGCCGTCCGGCGGTTTATATTCAGGGCGTCAGGCGATAGACCCGCGTCAGCCTCTCTTCGGTGGAGGGGAACAGGTTGTGGGTGACGAGGATGACGGTGAGCTCCGGGTCGTCCGTAAGGTCCTCCTCGATCTCCCGTGCCGTCCGTTCGTCCAGGGCGGAGGTCCCCTCGTCCAGGAGGACCCAACGGACAGGGCGGATGAGGGCGCGGGCCAGGGCGAGGCGCTGGCGCTGGCCGCCGGACAGGTTCCCGCCGTTCTCCCGAAGCGCCGTGTCCAGGCCCTCGGGAAGGGACGCGACCAGCTCCTCCAGGCGGCACCGGCGGACGACCGACCGGATCTCTTCCTCCGTGTAGGGCGCGCCCAGGGTGATGTTGAATCGGACGGTGTCCCGGAAGAGGACGGTCTGCTGGTCCACGCAGGCGATTTGGCCGCAGAGGCTCCCCGGCCTCAAATTCCTCTGCTCCGCGCCGCCATACAGGACGCGGCCTGTGTAGTCCGGTAGAAGGCCCAGGAGGAGCCTGAGAAGGGTGGTCTTGCCGCTGCCGCTCTCCCCCAGAAGGGCGTACTTCCCGCCCATTTGGAAGACGAGGCTCTCGTTTTCCAGAACCTGCCGGTCCCCGTAGCGAAAGGAGACGTTTTCCAATTTGATCTCCGGGATGGGACCGACGTCGAGCTTCCCGCTGTCGTCCTCGGGGGCGATGTCCTCAAATTTCTTCCATAGGGGCGCGGAGGCCCTGGCGGTCATGAAGCACTGCACCAGGCTCCCGGCGCCGTTGAAGAAGCTCCCGGCCAGGTTCCCCACCGACAGGAGCGCCGAGGCGGAGGCCGCGCCGAACACCGCCGCCAGCAGGGTCACGAACAGCAGGGCGGCCTGGCCCAGCATACTGACGGTGGAGATCAGGATCTGCACGGCGGTGTTCGTCCTGTCGTACCGGAAGCAGGCCCGCTCGACGGTCCGCGACACCGCGCCGATCCGCTCCCGGATACGGCCCCGGAGGTTTGCCAGGATCAGGACGGACCCGCCCATGACCGTGTCCCTGTACCCCTCCGTGGCGGCCTCCAGGGCCTGGGACCGCCGGGCGTTGGCCCGCTGGAGGCGGCGGTTCGTCAGCTGGGGCAGCAGGGAGATGACCGCCAGCAGGGCGATGGCCGTGAGGCCGATCCAGGAACTCAGCAGGAAAAGGGCCCCCAGGGAGAAGACCGCCATCCCCGCGCACTCCACGCCGGAGAGGAGGGAGGCGAAGGACTGGGCGTAGATCTGGTCCGCGTCGTTTGTGAGCCAGGAGACGTACACGCCGCTGTCCCGGCCTGTGAAGTCGGACCAGCTCATGGCGCCGATTTTACCTCCGATCACATCCCGCAGGTCGTTTTTGATCCGCTCCCGGAGCTTGGCCTGGGCCAGGAGGGCGGCGTACCACAGGAGCATCGCCAGGAGCCAGACGGCGGATGCAATGGCGAAGGTCAGGCACAGCGCCCGCACCCTGTCGCCGTCGGTTTCGTAGGCGGTGAAGAACCAGGACAGGGAGTACCCCGCGAAGGTCATCCCCAGGGCCTCCGCGAGGATGAGGAGGGACGTTCCCGCGATGGGAACAAGATTTTTACGGATAATCATTTTATACAGCTTCATACCGGCGCCTCCTCCCCCGTGACCTCCCGCCACAGCTCCGCAAGGCCCGGGATCGCGGTGGCCTCCGATCTTACACGGCGGCGCAATGTCTCCATGGCGGAGCTTTCGTCCTCCTCCCAGCCGGTGGGAGAGCCGACGCCCAGGGCGGCGTAGAAATCCATCTCCCCGACCTCCCCCGGCGGGGCGCTGTCGAAGCGGGCGGCCTTTGCGGCTGCCTCCGCCAATACCCGCCGGGCCGCGTCCCGGTCCTTCATAAGGCAGTATCCCTCGCACAGAAGCTCCAGGAGGACGCAGTCATATTTGTCAAATTTTGTTAGTTTCTCCTCCGGCTGGATGCCCCGGAGAACAACGCGCAGCCACCGCGCGCAGTCCACAGCTTTGGCGTACTCCCCGCGCCGGTAAAAAACGTTGATGTACCCCACCATGATGTTGTTGACCCGCTCCGCGAAGGGGGCGAAAGCCCGGCTCAGGTACAGCTCCGCCCCGTCGGCGTCGTGGAGGAAGTCCCCCAGCACCATGCCGATGAAGGCGTTGTTGACGCCGCAGACGTTGTATTTTTTCAAAATGCGCAGGGCCGTCCCGGTGTTCCCCAGCCGAAGGTGCGCCCTGGCCTCCAGCGTCCGAAGGTCCGTCTCGCTGAGGCTTTCGTCCTGATTCTGGTCCATCAGCTCACACGCCCGGTCCAGAAGCTCGACGGCCTGCCGGTTGGCAGACGCGCGGCCCGGACCCTCCCCCATCTCCAGATACAGCAGGGCGCACCGGTACGAAACCTCAAAGCTGTTGGGCCAGCTCCGCAGCGCCTTCTCCGCCTCCCGGGCTGCCTCCGCGTAGGATTTTTCAGCCGCCAGAGCTTCTATCCTCTCCAGGGCCGCCCCGGCGCCGCCCGTCCGCCACTCGTACCCCAGGAGCACGTCGGTGGAGACGCGGAAGAGGTCGGCCATATCCAGAATGAGTCCCAGCTCCGGCACGGCCTTGCCCGCCTCCCACTTGTACACCGACCCCACGCTGACCCCCACGG
This sequence comes from uncultured Oscillospiraceae bacterium, assembly GCA_947624585.1. Lineage (GTDB taxonomy): Bacteria > Bacillota > Clostridia > Oscillospirales > Oscillospiraceae > RUG626. Next base: position 5,406 of record CANQKZ010000186.1, read on the forward strand.
CCTCCGCCAGCTGCTCCTGTGTCATCCCCAGCGCCCTGCGGAAGGCGCGGACGTTTTCCGCAAGCTTGTTTTTCACGGTCTATCGCTTCCTTTCGACGTTCAAATGATACCATATCCCTTTGCGCACAGGAAGATACCGGGGGTAGAAAACGGACGGGTTCTTTTTTGACCGCCGGTATGGGAAACGTCGGAGGACGGCGCTGACGCACCGTCCTCCGATGTACATTAGTGCGCCCGGCATGGGCGAAATCTAACGGGTGAAAGACCCGAGCGCGCCCGGTGGCGGGAAGCGCACAGCTGAA
>CANQKZ010000187.1 GCA_947624585.1 uncultured Oscillospiraceae bacterium
CGAGCGAAGGCAGACGGGGAGGCCCCGGAAAAGACGACCCAGGCGGTGAGAACTGCAGGGAACGAAAACCGGGTACGGCGAGAAGCCAGCCAAAGCAAGAAGGCAACGTAAGAGCGGGACGGGATAAGAAGCACGGACGCTGATAAACTTAACGCCCACCGCCGCCGGGGTTTTCCGAATAAAAATAGGAGGTACATACCATGAACGAGATCGAGAGCAAGGTCCGGGAACTGCGCGAGCTGCAAGCCCTGATCGAGGAGGCCCAGGCAGAGGCGGAGGCCATCAAGGACACTATCAAGGCCCAGATGGGCGACAGCGAGGAGTTGCGGGCCGGTGAGTATAAGATCACCTGGAAAAACGTCACCACAGCCAGGATCGACACCACAGCGCTGAAAAAGGCACTCCCGGATGTGGCGGCCCGGTTCACCTGCGAGACCACCACCCGCCGCTTCTGCGTGGCATGAGAGAGGCCCCTTGCATCACAGCCGACCAAAGCCGATGCAAGAGGCCCAGGCACCCCAACGGGGGCCGTGTTCATTCTACCACGGCCCCCGAAATAATACAAGGGAGGTTTTACAGAATGGGAAGACTAGAATCTATGTACCGGGATATGTACCGGTCAGAATCCCGCCGGTATTTGCTGGGCGGTGAAAAAAAGGAAGAGCCAGTGAAGAACGTCCCCAAAACCCTATACCCGAATATCCTTGCAGAAATCGAAGCGTCCAGATATTTCCCCTGCACGGTCATAGAGCACGCACAGGTGGATCAAGAGATCTTGTGGGCGGTGCTGGAGGACGGAGAGCAGTTGACGGGATTGGAGATGTACCGGCTGGCACGTCTATTCTCGTGTCGGGATGACTATCTTAAAGCGCCAACACTCCAAGTCATAGACGCCGGAAGCAACAAGGGAAAGATCCGGAGGGTTATGCTGGGCCTGCGGCTTGAAGCGATCCCGCCGGTTCCTGGCGAGGACTGGCACATAACAAATTTTCGAGGCAGGGCAGCAGCAGTTTTTGATGCCATGAAAAACGGCAATACCGTTACCTATGCCGCCTGGCGCTGGGCAATGCGGCAATGTGCGGATGTCCTGAACTGGCAGACGTGGGACGCACATAAACCACGGGCAGAAAGACTGTCCGCATGAAGAAAGGGCGGGAGAGATCCCGCCCTTTATTATTTGTGCTTCACATCCTCCGGCGTCGGAAAGCGCTTATTGACCTGATAGAACCGCACCATGTAATACAAGCTCCTGTGATCGCGCGGCTCCTCCGGCCGGTGTCTGGCAGCGCATATCCTGCAGACACCCGGCCGGGGCGGCAATACATGTATCTCACCCGGAATATACACCCATTTACCCCCTATAAGCCCCCTGACGGCCTCTCAGCGCGTTTTTGAGGCTCGACCATAAGAGACACTACAACACGGAAAAGCCCTGCAGAGAGCCGCCCAGGCCGTCAGGCGCGATAGAACCGCATGAAGTCGTCCAGCCGCATACAGACCCGCCACGGCTGGCGGCTCTGCCGGAAGATCACCGCCGGCGCGCCGTCATCAAATCGCTTTGCGTCCCGCTCAGCCTGCTCGATCCACGCGGGAAGCTGCAGGCGCTCGCAGCGCTTTACCTCCAAATGAAGGCCGGGGAGGCCGGAAACATCGGCCTCCGTCCCGTAGTTGAGCGCCCGGCCCGGTTCCGCGGTGAAGCCATAGCCCCGCAAGACCTCCGCAAGCTCCCGCTCTGCTTCGCGTCCCTTGCGCTGGGAAGATTTGCCGCTCATGCTTCCAGGACCTCGCCCGTGTCGGCGTCGACCTCGATCACAGGCACCTCGAACATATCATCAGAAAGGCCCTCTTTTATCGTTTCATCTGCAGCCAGCGCCCGGACAAAATCGGTTTTCAGCGGCGCATATTTCAGTGCCTTTTTTAGAACGGTTTTTAGCGCCATCTCCTCAAAATTCGTCTGCCAGGGGCCGTTGCTGTAGGCTTTGGAATACCTCCGGGCGTGGGCCTCGACATCCTCACGGCTCATGACCGCAAACCCATAGCCGCCGCCCTTTGTATGGAACACGGCATAGAAATACACCGGGGCGCCGCGGTCCGTCTTTGCAGGAACATGGTGCAGCTTTGGCTCCAAGCCCAGCTCATAGGTGAACTCGTCGTTTTCATATACCGTGTGCGCCTGGATCAGCTTCACCATCCCGGAACGATAGGCCAGGTCAATAAGGCCCTTATAGCCAAGCTGGAATTGACACTCCAGAACGCCCTTGTTTCGATAGGGGATCAAATATGCCTGTCCGAGCGGGGTATTGGGCTCAACGCCCAGTTGTGCCGCCGTCATCATAGCCCCGAGGAAACTCTTTGGGGAACACTCCGCCAGCTTTGGTGTGGTGCTCAGGGCGGAGAGTGTGATCCTGGTGAACCGCTCCGGCGTGATCACCGACGGGAGTGCCTTTGCGATCTCGGGCTCCATCGTTTTGATATACTCGCGTATGGTTTTTGGGGCCCTCCCCTGGGTCATAGCTTTGTCCGCTTGGGCTCTTGCAATGATATTCTCCTGCATTTTCATATCTCCTTTACGTTAAATCTCCGAAACGTGGATGCCTTATAGAACGGCGTCATGTCTATTTCCGGGTGTTCCGCCTGGAGCGCTCGCACGTCAAGGCTCCTGCGGCTCTGTGTTTTCCAGGTGGCGGCGTACTTGCCGCAGCTCCCGGCCTCATACTCTCCAAGCCGCTGCTTGATTTGGTTGCCGTATTCATCGACGGCCCGCTCCGCCTCCTGGAGCTGCGAGCGGGCTTCTATGTACCGGCAGAAAAGATCCTCACAGCCGAAAAGGTCCACGCACTCCCCGTTGGATTCGGGATATAGAGCGGCCAGGACCTCCCCTGTGCTCTCAATCCCGTCCGCCGGCGGCTCCGTACCCGTCTCGACGTACCGCCAAAAGTCCGCCACGGCGTCCCGGATCCCGGCAAATTCCTCCGGGGACACATATACCGAGGATTCGCACCACTCCGGGACCTTTGCATCCCGCTCCGTTGTCAGCTGGTAAATCTTGAAAGCCTTCCCCATGATCAGCACGGCAAGATACCACCGGGGAAGTCCTGTCACGGCCAGGTATGCGGCACATTGGCAATAGTAGCTTGCCGGGAACTCCCCGCCCGCAAAGCGAGAAGTGTTCAGCGCGGAGGCCGTCTTACACTCCAGGCCCGCCCGCTCTCCAATTATGCGCCGGTCTATGTTCGCGTGGAGATGCGGATATTCTGTGTTCCGAAGAAGGTAATTGACCCGCTCGACCCGCAGGCCGGTCCGCTCCGAAAAGCGCCGGGCCACATAGTCCTCCAGGTCCGACCCCTGGCGCATGGCCTCGTTTGGCTCCGCGTCCGGCACTTTCCCGGTCTTGTTCGCCCACACCGAAAAGGGGCCGGCGTATGGATTGAGCCCCAGTATGGCCCCGATCTCTGAACCGCCGACAGATTTACGGCGCTCCTCCAGCCATTCGGCGCGGGTCATGTCCGCTGTCTTTATTCTCTCGATCACTGTTTGATACCCTCCTTATGCTTGTGCATGCTCATGCATGCGTAAGCATACCAAAATACCTCCTAAGCCCCATACCGCCTGCGTTTTCGCTGCCGGTATCGGGTGCAAATTCGCAGTCGGTCCTCTACCCTCGTGCTGGTGGGATGCAGTGGGATGGGATGTTGTGGGATGGGATGTTGTGGGATGGGATGAGATGTAGTGTTATGGCTGCGTTCGCTAACGTTCGCTAGCGTTCGCTAGCAGCCGCTTTATCTCGTCCTCAATCCACGAATCCCGGTCCGGCGGGGTTATGCCTTTTTCATTCCAAGTCCGACACAATGCGCTGTACTGGGCGGCCGCCGTCTTTCGCATCCATCCTTCGGCGTCGCGGTCGTCCGATCTCTTAAGCTGGGTGAAAATTGTCTGCAGCCCACGATCCTCAAAAGCGGTATCCTCCCCGCGCCTGCCATACCGGAGAACGGCGAGAACCAACCTCCCGATCTCGTCCAGGGAGAACAGCTCCAGGCTCTCCAGAAGATCAAACGGGAGAATTATGCCCGGGCGCCGTTTCATAGTTTTCTCCCGTCCTCGATGGCTGCCGCCGCGGCCAGAATCTGCCTGGCTCTGTGGCGCATGGAACGAACACAAGCGGCCCGCTCGGCTTCCGAACTGGGTAGGAAATACCCCGACCGATTGTCAGCGAGAATTGGAACACCTGCCAGCCGTTCCCGCCGTATGGCCCGGCGAACGTCTCGCTCGTCCAGGCCCGTCCAGGCGGCCAGCTCCCGGAGCGGGACGGCGTTGCCGGCGCCGGGGAGGAGCAGGGAGGCGATGCCATTATGCTGCTGGCCTGCGGGGTCCTTGCCCTTTGAAGCAGAAAAACCATCCAGGATAAGCTGTCCTTGCTCATTCACCGGCCCCTGCCTCCTTCCCTGCCTGCCGCTCAATCCAAGCGAGCAGGCCCGCCCGGGACACGAGCACCCGCTTGCCGATCCGCAAAGCTGGGAAGTCCTTGCGTTCGATCAAGCGGTAGACCGTGGGCCGAGAGACGTTAAGCGTCTGCGCTGTTTCTGTGACGGTCAGGGTCAGCCGTTCACTGCCGCTCATGCTCTGCCTCCTCCTGCTCTTCCGCCGCAAGCCGCTCCGCACGGCGCTCCCAATACCTCTCGTTGATTGCTTTTGCCCGCTCGGGATTCTTTCGACGCCATTCGCGCGCATAGGCGTTTCGAGCGGCCCTGATTTTCGCTCGGGTTTCTTTGTCCAAAACTACACCCCCATATCTATTTATATCTTGACGTTTGTACCACGATATGATAGACTGGTACAAAATCAATATCAACATAATAATATCACCGCCAGCACAGGATATCAACCAAAATATACCATACAATAAAATGTTGGTACAAAAATAGGAAAAATGGGGGTGTCAAGGCTATGGACCGGAACGAAACAAATATTGTTTTAGCGGAAAGAATAGGAAAATTAAGGGTCTTGGCTGGAGAATCGCAACAAAGCCTAGCAGACAACATAGGTGTAAAGAGAGAGACCGTGAAGTTTTGGGAAAGCGGCGAAAGACATATTAAATGCGGGGATATTGCAAAACTGGCAAAGCACTTTAATGTGTCCGCAGATTACCTTCTCGGACTTTCAGATGTGGCCTCGCCAGATACAGACATCAGGAGCGTTTGCGATTTTACCGGCCTGTCCGAGGAAGCAGTTGAATATATCAGGAATTTTGGGTTTATCTTACTAAAAGACGGATATTTTGAGGCCGCGCGTGGTTTTCGTCACGCTATAATGCAAACCCTCAATCTGCTTTTAGAATCAGACGAGTTTGTCGATATCATGCTTAATCTTCAGCGAAGCCGCGATATTTATCGTTTGACACCAGATCCGGAGGCAAGGGGTATTGATCTCATTAATGCAGAGGATATGGCCGTTAAAGTAGGCTTTGTCATCTTGGATCGTTTAGAAGCGGCTGAACACTACGCGCAAAAAGCGTCGCTTGCATTACACGAATTTTCAACGAAAACATTACGGCAGTTTGCTGAGGCAGAGAAGGAGGCGGCCACCAATGAATAAATCTACCCGCCGCGCCGCCGGCACCGGCTCCATCTACAAAAAGACGGTCACCCGGAAAGGGCAAGCATACACCTATTGGGAAGCGCAAGTAAC
>CANQKZ010000188.1 GCA_947624585.1 uncultured Oscillospiraceae bacterium
GTGAGCTCGGGGACGATGTTCTCGATGGCGCCGTGGCCGTGATAGGAAATGGTGTTCAGAACGATACGGGATGCCATGATGAATACACTCCTTTATGATAATTTAAAATATTTTCCCTTTTAAAAGGCGATTTTATGCCTGTCTCGGGGCCAGATAACCCTCGCGCGGCGTCAGCTCGAACCTGTCGCACAGAAGCCACATATCCTCGTCCGTGATGGTGTTGAGAAGGGGCAGGTGGGCGATCTTCATGTAGATCTCCGCCGCCTTCTCCGCCGTCTCGATGAGCCCGAAGGTCTCGTCCAGATCCTTTCCGGAGCCGTAGATGCCGTGCTGGGACCAGACCACCAGACGCGCGGTCTTCATCTTCTCCGCCGTGGCCTCGCCGATGGAGTTGGTGCCGCAGAGCATCCAGGGCAGCACGTTGACGCCCTCGGGGAAGACAACGATGCACTCGGTGCACATCTGCCACAGAGTCCTGGTGAACGCCTTCTCGTCCAGCGTGTGCACATACGTCATGGCCAGCAGGTTGCCGGGGTGGCAGTGCATGACGACCCGGTTCTCCGGGTTGACTTCCAGGCGCGCCGCGTGGCTCATCAGATGCGCCGGCAGCTCGGAGGTGAACTTGCCGCCGTCGGTGTAGCCCCACAGCAGCTCCGCCGTGCGGCCGGAGTCCTTGATGCGGATGAGACCCAGATTGACCTCGGGGGCGTACTGCACGTTCTTGAAATATTTGCCGGTGCCTGTGACCAGGAAATACTTCCCGTCCAGGGTGGGCGCGTCGAACCCGGTGGGGATCTCGCGGATCACCTGGGTTAGGTCCAGATAGTCCGTCAGCTCCGCCTCGTCGACCATGAGGCTTATGTTGCCGCCGTTGCGCTCGTCCCAGCCGTGGTCGTACATATTGGTGGCGGTGCGGATCATCTCCACCATGAAGGGGGCGGTCAGAATGTCCTTCCTCTTGAGCTTCTCCACGGTGTCGTGGGCCGCCTCGCCCACCTTGCCGGCCACGTCCTTCGCGACGCCCTTGATCTCGTCAAAATTGATGTCCTTGAGTGCCATATGTCAATTTCCTCCTTACGCTCTCCTGGAGAGGACTTCCGCCTCATACTTTTTGATCTCCGGCAGCCACTGACCGTCCAGGGGCTTCTCCTGCCTGTGGCAGTACTCGTCCCACACATCCCCGAAGGGCGCGGTCTTCAGATCCTCCTGTGCCACCATCAGCGTGGTCCAGTCGCCCTCGTCCTGGAGCTTCTTGAGCTCGTCGTTGGGCTGCAGCAGCGCGAACAGAAGTGCCTTCTGGAGATTCCTGAACCCGGTGGTCCAGGCGGACACACGGTTGATGGAGGCGTCGAAGTAGTCCAGCGCGATCTTCACCCGTCCGTCCAGGCCGCCGCAGCGGACGATCTCCCGGGCGATCTCCTTTGTCTCGTCGTCGAAGAGCACCACATGGTCGGAGTCCCAGCGGATGGGCCGGGTCACGTGAAGGGCGATCTCGGGGTAGAAGGCCAGCAGAGCGGGGATCTTGTCGGAGACAACCTCGGTGGGGTGATAGTGGCCGTTGTCCATCAGCGGAATACACTTGCCCGGATTTGCGGCGGCATAGCTGAGGGCGAACTCGGCACTTCCCACGGTGTACGCCTCCACGCCGATGCCGAAGACCTTGGACTCCACGCAGGGCTTGACCTTGGCAAAGTCGTAGGGCTCGCTGAGAATCTCGTCGATGGCCTCCTTATACCGCACGCGGGGGCCCATCCTGTCGCCGGGCACGTCCTTGAAGCCGTCGCCGGTCCAGATGTTCATGACGCACTCGCCGCCCAGCTCGTCGGCCAGGTACTGGGAGATACGGATGGAGGCCTTGCCGTGGTCGATCCAGAAGCGCCGCGTCTCCTCATTGGGGGAAGAGAGCGTCAGCGGGTCGCATTTGGAGTGGGAGAAGAAGGTGGGGTTGAAGTCGCACCCCAGGCCCCTCGCCTTGCAGAAATCCACCCACTTCTTGAAATGCTTGGGCTCCAGCCTGTCCCGGTCCGCCCAGTCGCCGTCCTCGAAGATGGCGTAGCTGGCGTGGAGATTCATTTTCACCTTGCCAGGGATGAGCTTCAGGACCTCGTCAATGTCGGCCATCAGCTCCTCGGGGGTGCGGGCGCGGCCGGGATAGTTGCCGGTGGTCTGGATGCCGCCGGTCAGGGGCTTGCTGGGATCCGTGTCAAACCCGCGCACGTCGTCGCCCTGCCAGCAATGCAGGGACACGGGGACGGATTTGAGCTTTTCCATGGCCGCCTCGGTGTCCACGCCGAGGGATGCGTATTTTTCCTTCGCTTCAGAATAACTCATAGTGACCTCCTCCTTGATAGTGATATATTGTTATATTGTAATGAATGGATGTCGGTTTTATGTTTTATAAAGGTTTCGCGGCTGTCCGTCCGGGCGGACGGGGGGGATCTTCTTTTCTCTCTTTTGTTCCGCAGCGGAGGAACGCCGTTGCACAAAAGAGAGAAAATGGCGGTTTGGGCCCGGCGGTAGTCCGGGCCTTGGCGCTTCGTAACGCGGGTCGGCTTCCGCGTCCCGTGTCGGTGCGCCTGGATGGAACCATATCCGCGCGGTCCGAAGACCGAATTGGTTCCGGCATCAACTTCGCTTGGCCGCTTACGCTGGCGGCGGTCGGTAGGTGAGTGGCTCTGTTTGGGGCCGCGCTGGGTGGGTGATTGTTGTGAAGCCCGTTTTGAGGCTTGTGTTGACTTGGGTTGTGCGTCGCACTGGTTAAAAAGGTTTTTCAAAATATCTTTGCCTTTGGCAAATTCATTTTGAAAACATTTTTTAATAAACCCGCGTACCGGCTCGGGCCGTCATCCCGCCTTCATCTGCACCCGCAGATTTCCGATGGCCGTGGCCTCGATGGGCAGGGCCACCACCTTTTTGCCGGATACCTCCTCCGTCAGCCTGTTCAGGTACCCGTTTTTGGCGCCGCCGCCCACGATGTAGAGCTTTGTGTATTTTTTCCCCGTGTTCCGCTCCAGGTCCTCCAGCGCCGTCTTATACCCCAGCGCCAGGGAGCGCACCGCGCAGTTGAAGTAGTCGCCGGGGGTGTGGAGCGCGCCGCCGGTTGCCTCGTCGAAGGCTTTTACCATGCTCTCCGGCGCCAGGAACGCCTGGGCCGCCGCGTCTACGGTAACAGTGTTGGCGCTGTCTTCGGCCATCTTTGTGATGGTCCCGAAGTCCGTGTCGGGGCACAGCTCGGCTCTCAGGCGGTTTATGAGCCACATACCCATGATGTTCTTCTGATACCTGTTGTACCCGACGCCGCCCTCGTTGGAGTAGTTGGCGGCCATGCTGCCCTCGTCCGTGATGGGCCTCTCGGTCTTGACGCCCAGGAGCGACCAGGTGCCGGAGGAGATGTAGGGCTCGTTCCCCTTCATGGGGATGCCCTCCACCGCGCTCCCCGTGTCGTGGGTGGCGCAGAGCACCGCGCGGATGCCCTTGTATTCGCCGATCACCGTCCCCGGTGCGGACAGTTCCGGGAAAAGACAGCGCGGAAGCCCCAGCGCGTCCGTGATCGACCTGTCGAATTTCCCCGTTTCCGCGTTGATGAGCCCCTGCGTCGTGGCGTTGGTGTACTCCCGCGCCTTCACGCCGGTGAGGGTGTACATCAGGTACTCCGGCACCATGAGAAGCTCCGTGACGCCCTCGAGCCGCCCGGCCTTTTTGTCTTCAAAAAGCTGATAGACCGTGTTAAAGGGCTGGAACTGGCACCCGGTGCGCCGGTACAGCTCGGCAAAGGGCACAATATTGTGTACCTCGCCGATGATCTTCTCCGTCCTCGAATCCCGGTAGGCGACGCAGGGCAGCACCGGCTCGTCCCCGCGCATGAGCACGTAGTCCACGCCCCAGGTGTCGATGGCGAAGGACTCGATCTTTCCATATTCCGTAAGCGCCCGGTCGATGCCCTCCCGGACGTACCCGGCCAGGGCCTCCATGTCCCAGACGAGGTGCCCGTCCCGCTCCTGAACGCCGTTGGGGAAGCGGAAGACCTCCTTTGTCTTGAGTTCCCCGTCCTCCATCCACCCCGCCAGATGGCGGCCGGAGGAGGCGCCGATATCGATTGCCAGATAAACCTTCATAGTATCACCCCTTGTACCATAATCATACACCCGTTTTCCCCGCCGGACAATGACGGAAAAAATTTTGAATGTATCCGATTTTGCATTTTTCCCTTGACAACCCACGAGACAGGGTTTACCATTTCAACAGAGGTGAACCCCATGAGAAGCGAACTCATTGAGCGCCTTTCCCGAGTCTCCGCCGAGGAGCGGGAGATCCTGAACGGCGAGGGCGTGGACATGACCATATACGACCGCACCGGCGGGACGGTGCTGGAGCCGGGGAGGCTCCTGGAAGGGGGGCGGCTCTTCGGTATACGCACCCACACCCGTTTCGCACCCTTCCCGCGGCACAGCCACACCTATGTGGAGATGGTCTACCAGGTCACGGGCTCCACACGCCACATCATCGACGGGGCGGAGCGGCTGGAGCTGCGGGCCGGAAGCCTGCTGCTCTTAGGGCGCGGCGTGGAGCACGAGATCATGCCGGCGGGCCGGGAGGACGTGGCCGTCAACTTCATCCTGGTCCCCGCCTTCTTCGACAACGCCGCCATCTCCATCGGCGGCAGCAACGCCCTCAGCGTGTTTTTGAAGAGCAATCTGGGCCTTTCCGGCTCCGCCGGGGCTTACCTTGTATTCGATATTTCCGGCGATGCCGCCGTGGAGAACCTTTTGGAAAATCTGGTGATCCTGGAGCTGGAGGGCGCGGACCCAAGGCGGCAGGAGCTTCAGCGCTTCACGCTGGAGCTCCTTCTGCGGCACCTGTCGCTTCGGGCGGAAAAGCTGCTCATATCCGGCAGACGCGACCGGGAACAGGCTGTGGCGCTGTGGGCGCTTTCACGCATCGAGGCGGACGTCCAGTGCACGCTAGCGGACCTCGCCCGGGAGCAGGGGCTGACGCCCTCTACCCTCACCCGCATCCTCAAGCGCCGGACGGGCTGTACCTTCACGGAGCTTCTCCATACGGCCAGGTTCAACCGGGCCGTGACGCTCCTTGCGGAAACGGACCTCTCCGTGGCCGATATCGCCGTGAGGGTGGGATACGAAAACACCGCCTTTTTCTACCGGCGGTTTGAAAAAATATATCACTGCACGCCCGCACAGTACCGGCAAAACGCCAAATCATAAGGGAATATGTTTTATAAGGTATCCGGCCTTATCGCCGGACGGGGGGCTTCTTTTCTCTCTTTTGTTCCGTGGGCGCTTGCCCACTGCACAAAAGAGAGAAAAGAAGCAAAAGAGAGAAAATGCCGGTGAGGGCCCGGCGGTAGTCCGGGCCTGGCGCTTCGTAACGCGGGTCGGCTTCCGCGTTCCGTGTCGGTACGTCTGGGAGGAACCATATCCGCGCGGGCCGAAGACTTAATTGGTTCCTGCATCAACTTCGCTTGGCCGCTTACGTTGGCGATGGTCGGTAGGTGGGTGGCTCTGTTTGGGGCCGCGCTTTGTGGG
>CANQKZ010000189.1 GCA_947624585.1 uncultured Oscillospiraceae bacterium
CGAGGGTACCGAAGAATACGCCGACGGGGGCTGGAGAAGGTAAAACTTGAGCTTCTGCTGGTGGCTGTTGGGCATAATCTTTACAAATTCCACAACAAACGCAAGCGCCTCCAGGCCGCCGCCTGACTTCAGAAAAGCGGTATCCTGTGGGGTGGGGGCAGTGTGCCTTTTTTGGCGAAATACAGATATTTTTCCACATAAAAACCGGGGCTGTGAAAAATTGAGCTTGTTGATGCTCTTTTTTCACAGCCCCATTTAAAAATCTTACCGGAGTTCTCTTAAAAAACGGTTAAGCCTGACACCGATTTTGATATCGGGATATCGAAAAATGATCGTTTTCAACAAAAATCCATATCTTGTGACTTTTTTCTTGACAGCCCACAAGGAAGGGTGTATATTTTCACAGGGGAACAGACGAACGGATCGACGACCCGCTCAAAGAACCCTTAGAAAACCTCAAGGCGGTCCCAGATCCTTGCCGGCAGGTCACAGACATACTCCGCTCCTGCCGCTCGCCGCCTGACGGCGGGATTTTTTTTGGACACAGCAGGGCTCAGCCCTCTGTCATAAATTCAAAAGGGGGAAAAGGAGAAGAAATGAACCTCATCTACAACATCAAGGACAAGCCCAAGGGCGGGGAGATCCTGCTCTTCGCCATCCAGCAGCTGCTGGCGATCATGGCGGCAACCATCGCGGTCCCGGCGGTGGTCAACTCCGGCACGGGCGCGGAGCTCACGGCCTCGGCGGCCATTTTCGGCGCGGGCGTGGGCACCTTCGTCTACCTTCTGTTCACCAGGAGCGCAAGCCCCGTTTTCCTGGGCAGCTCCTTCGCCTTCATCGGCTCCATGATGAGCGCCTTCTCCGGCGCGGCCTCCATGGCGCTGGGCTACTGGGGCCTCATCATCGGCGCGGTCATGGCGGGCGCGGTGTATGTGGTCCTTGCCATCGTGGTGAAATTCGCGGGCGTCAAATGGATCGACCGGCTGATGCCCCCCGTAATCATCGGGCCCACCGTGGCAATCATCGGCCTTTCCCTGGCGGGTAACGCCGTGGGGGATCTGACCACCTCCTCGGTGGAGGGCGGCAGCGTCTACGTGGCGCTGGTGTGCGGCCTCGTGACCCTGTTCGTCACCATCCTCTGCTCCACCTACGGCAAGAAGATGGCAAAGCTCATCCCCTTCATCCTGGGCATCCTGGCGGGGTACGCCTGCGCCTCAATTTTCGCCCTTCTGGGCAAGGCCACCGGAAATCCGGCCCTCACCGTCATCAACTACTCCGCCTTCCAGAACATGAAGATCTTCTCCGTGCCCGACTTTACCTTCCTGAAGGGCGGCGCGCTCTCGGAGCTCAACGGCGCGTATCTCGTCACCCTGTTCTCCGCCTACGTCCCCGTGGCCTTTGTGGTGTTCGCCGAGCACTTGGCCGACCACAAGAACCTCAGCAATATCATCGGCGTCAACCTTCTGGAGAATCCCGGCCTCACCCGGACGCTCCTGGGCGACGGCGTGGGCTCCATGGCGGGCGCACTTTTCGGCGGATGCCCCAACACCACCTACGGCGAATCCATCGGCTGTGTGGCCATCACCCGCAACGCCAGCGTGGTCTCCATCTGGGCCGCCGCCGCGCTGTGCATCGTGGTCAGCTTCATCGGGCCCCTGATGGCGTTCCTCCAGACCATCCCCAGCTGCGTCATGGGCGGCGTGTGTGTGGCGCTGTACGGCTTCATCGCCATGAGCGGCTTCAAAATGCTCCAGGGGGTGGACCTCAACAAAAACCGGAACCTGTTCGTGGCATCCATCATCTTCATCACCGGCGTGGGCGGACTTTCCGTGACCTTCGGTCCCGTGGAGATCCGCACGGTGGCCTGCTCCCTGATCCTCGGCATCCTGGCGAACGCGCTGCTTTCCAGGGAGAAGGACGAGGCGCCCGTCGGCAAAGCCGCCGGAAAAAAGAAAAAATAATTCTGTACCAAGCCCCTGAATGGCGACCGATCTTGAATACGTTTTCCCCCGTGGGAGGCGGAGCTTTTCCGCTTTCCCCACGGGGGATTTTTCCGTATGCCGGTTGCCGCCGTGTCACCCGCCGCCGGACAGGGATCTCAGAAGCCGGTCGGAGGCGCTCCAGAGGGCGGCGAGGGCGGCGGCGAGCAGGAGGGTGGGGACGGCCAGAAGCGCGATGAGACCGGCGGAGGCGCACAGGGTGAGGGCGGAGGCGGCGCGGCGCAGGAGCTTCATGACCGTTCCTCCCGTGCGCCGCTGACAATGTTGTAGTAGGCGTTGGAGGTGAGGCGGTAGACCAGGGTATAAAAGACCGCGAACACCCCGGCACTGACAGCGGTGGTCAGGGCGAAAAGGGACACGTTGGTGAGGTTGAATAGCATCAGCAGCTTCCGAATAATGGGAAAGGCGAAGCAGATGTGCATGGCGGCGAAGATCAGGGGCAGAAAAAAGACGGTGAGGAGTTGGGAATTGATGCTCCGGCGTATCTCCCGCCGCGTCATGCCCACCTTGCGCATGATGTCGAACCGGGCCTGGTCCTCGTAGCCCTCGGAGATCTGCTTGTAGTAGATGATGAGTACTGCGGCCATGATGAAGACGATGCTCAGGATGATGCCGATGTAGAAGAGGGAGCCGTAGAGGCTGAAGAAGTCCTCCTTCTCCCGCTCCCGGCACTCGATGGTGTTCACGGTCACCCCGTCAAAATGCAAGAGCTCCTCCCCGCCGGTGCGAAGCTTTGTACGGAGCTCATCGGCCAGCGCCTTCTGCCCCTCGGCGTCCAGGCCGGAGTCGAACTGGAAGCTCCACCGGAGCACCAGATATTTGACGGTGCTCTCCGGAAGCTCGCTGACCAGCCGGCCCATGACGGCGTACAGGTCCGGCACGAAGAGGAAGACCGTGGGGACGATGTCCACCGCAGAATTTCCGCCCGCGAAGAAGCTGTCGGTGCGGCCGGCGATGTCGAAGGTGAGGCCCGTGGTGAAGGTCAGGGTGTCCCCGTCGAAGGAGCTGCGGACGCCGCTCATGAGGGCCTGGCCGTCCTCCAGCTCCACGTGCTCGCCGGTGGAGGCGTTGTAGTCCTCCAGGGGCACGAAGCAGAAGGTGGTGATCCCGGCGAAGGACGCCTCCAGGCTGTCCACGGCGTTGGAGTCCGTCTCCACCAGGCCCTCGGGGGTGAAGATGCCGGAGACGTCGATGTAGCGGTAGTCGATGACGTTCTTCATCTGAGCGCCGTGTTCCTCCGCAATGGCGCGGACGGCCTCGCGCACGGGCCGGATGGCCTCGGCGGAGGAGCCTCCCATGTCGGTAACGGAGGCGGAGACGCCGATCTCCCGGGGGTAGCGGCTCCGGACGGCGTCCTCCTCCCCGAAATAGAGGCAGGTGGTGGAGGAGATCATCACCAAGACCATGGTGGCAAGGATGCAGATGGACGCCAGGCCCGCGCCGTTGCGCTTCATGCGGTAGACCATGGAGGACACGGAGACGAAGTGGTTTGCTTTGTAGTAGTAGCTCTTTTTCCTCTGCAAAAGACGGCAGAAGAGGACGGAGCCCGCGATCATCACAAGGTACGTCCCGGCGATGACCATCAGCACCGCCACGAAGAACCACATGAGCGCGGACAGCGGGTCCCGGATGCTGACGGCGATGACGTAGGCCCCGCCCAGCACCAGGACGCCCAGGAGGCCCAGGAACACATTGGCCCGGGGCGGCTTCTCGCCCACGTTCTCACTGCGCAGGAGGGCGACGGCGCTGGAGAAGCTCACCTGCCGGACGGAGTTCAGGAGCAGGAGCGCGAAGATCACCCCGAACACCTGCACCGACCGGAGGACGCCCACGGCGGAGACACGCAGGTCGAAGGTCACCGCCCCGTGCATCACGTTCACCATACCAAGCTCCGCAAGCTTGGAGAGGAGTATCCCCAGCGCCAGCCCCGCCACGATGGCGGTGAGAGCGGTGAACGCCGTCTCCCAGAAGAGGACCCGGGCGATGTTGCCCTTGCCCATGCCGAGAATGTTGTAGAGGCCGAATTCTTTCTTCCTCCGGCGGATGAGGAAGGAATTGGTATAAAAGAGGAAGATGGCGGCGAAAAAGGCGATGACCCAGCTGCCCAGGGCGAAGATCTGGCGCATGGCCTCGCCGCCGGTCATGGCGTCCAGCACGGGGCTGAGGGCCAGGTACATGATGATGTAAAACATACTCACCATCCCCACGCAGGTGAGGATGTAGGGGAGGAACATCCGGCTGTTCTTGCGGATGCCGTCGAAGGCCAGGCGCGGGTAGAATCCCAGCTTCATTGTCTGTGCCCTCCCGTCGCGATGAGGGTCAGGGTGTCGGAGACCTTCTGGTAGAGCTGCTCGTCCGAGTCCCCGCCCCGGTAGATCTGGTGGAAGACCTCGCCGTCCTTGATGAACAGCACCCGGCCCGCCGAGGAGGCGGCCCTCACCGAGTGGGTCACCATCAGCACCGTCTGGCCCCGCCCATTGATCTGGGCGAAGAGCCGCAGGAGCTCGTCGGAGGCCCGGGAGTCCAGAGCGCCGGTGGGCTCGTCGGCCAGCAGGAGACGGGGCTCGGTGATCATGGCCCGGGCCACGGCGGCCCGCTGCTTCTGCCCGCCGGAGACCTCGTAGGGGTATTTGCGCAAAAGCTCCGATATCCCCAGCCGGTCCGCCAGTGGCTTGAGGCGGGAGGACATCTCCTTATACGTCTTCCCAGCCAGCACCAGGGGCAGGTAGATGTTGTCCTCCAGGGTGAATGTGTCCAGCAGGTTGAAATCCTGGAACACGAACCCCAGGTTGTCCCGCCGGAAAGCGGCCATGGAGGATTCGCGGATCTTGGACAGATCTTTGCCGTCCAGGAGGACGGCGCCGCCGGTGGGCTTGTCCAGGGCGGCCAGAATGTTCAGGAGCGTCGTCTTCCCGGAGCCGGATTCGCCCATGACCGCCACGTACTCCCCCTCCTCCACGGTGAAATTCACGTCCCGCAGGGCCTCCACCCGGGCGCCGCCCAGGCGGGAGGAGTAGACCTTGCGGAGATTTTTGACTTCCAGTATGTTCATGGATGTGCCTCCTTCAAAGGTGTGGCTCCATTATAGCGAAGGGGGAGAGGCGGCGCCATCGAAACGGCTTACATTTTTCGGCGGGGAGCTTATAGTTTTGTAATGTGGTATGTAATGTAATTTTGTCTGCGGTTCCCCGGCGGAAACGCCGGGGGAGTGGGTCTTCTTTTCTCTCTTTTGTTCCGTGGGCGCTTGCCCACTGCACAAAAGAGAGAAAAGAAGCAAAAGAGAGAAAAGGCCGGTGAGGGCCCGGCGATAGTCCGGGCCCGGCACTTTGTAACGCGGGGCTGCTTCCGCGTCCCGTGTCGGTACGTCTGGGTGGAACCATAGCCGCGCGGTCCGAAAGACTTAATTGGGTTCTGCATCAACTTCGCTTGGCCGCTTACGATGGTGGGGGTCGGGGGGTGGG
>CANQKZ010000190.1 GCA_947624585.1 uncultured Oscillospiraceae bacterium
CGGGAGCACCTGGAGAAGATCAGCGACATCAAGGGCGTCCAGATGAAGATCGACTTCGGCTCCGCCATCCGCAGCTATGTCTTCATGCCCTACACCCTGGCCAAAGACGCCCGCACGGGCTTCGAGAACGGCAACATCACCGCTGTCATGGACGGGGACCTGGACGGGTTCATCAACGCTTACCTCGCCATGAAGGCCGAAGCATAAAAATCGAAAACGCGAACGGCTTCCCCGGACATTGAAAGTCCGGGGAAGCCGATTTATATATATTCCTTTTCTATCTTCGTAAGCTCCGCGTTGACCACCCGGAGGAAGCCCTCGGGGAGGAGCTTCTTACCGAGCGCCAGCTCCTCGGGGGTGAGGGAGCGGAGCATGAACCAATTGCCCTCGTTTTTGGTGAGCTTGAAGTTGGTGGCGAGGAGCATATATTTGGAGATCACGGCGAATGCCTCGGGGGAGCGGGACAGCTCCTCATAGGTGTCCCGGACGGAGTACCGGCCCTCGGGGAAGGTCAGCTCTCCGGGAAGCTCCTGCCCGCCCGTCTTCTCAAA
This sequence comes from uncultured Oscillospiraceae bacterium, assembly GCA_947624585.1. Lineage (GTDB taxonomy): Bacteria > Bacillota > Clostridia > Oscillospirales > Oscillospiraceae > RUG626. The sequence continues at coordinate 552 of CANQKZ010000190.1, forward strand.
CCAGTTGCCGGTGAACCTTGCCCGCTCCGAGGCGTCGGGGAGGGCGTAGATTTCCGGCTCCCGCTCCACCTTCTCGAACGCGGTGGAGTCACAGCGGGCGGGAGTGCGGGCGGCGACGGTGTTCATGCCCTCCCGGAGGGACACGGTGAACGTGAACACCCTCTGTCCCGGCGCGGCGTCCGTGCGGGCGCACTCCTCGCCGTTGAGATAGAGGGTCACATGGGATTCGTTGGAGTAGACCTTGACGACGGTGGTCTCCCCGGCCCGCTGGGCGTACCTCTTGCCGCAGATGTGGACCATGGGCTCCGGGTTCCAGTACGCCTTATAGATGTAGTAGCTGTCCTTTTTGGTCCTCCGGTCCATGGTGACCAGGCCCTTGTTGTTGCGGCCCCGGACGCCTCCCTCGTCCCTGGCGGCGGCGCCGAAGTCGAACATATTCCACACGTGGCCGCACCAGAGCCAGGGGCGTTCGCTGAGGACCTTCGCCATGTGCTCGTGGTACTGGGCCTGGTACTCCTCGGAGTAGTCCTTACACCCGGGGTCGGGGCCGTGGTAGGTGACGATGCCCTCGCAGCCGTACTCGGACAGTCCCAGGCACAGGTCCGGGTGCTCCGCGTGGAATTTGTCCAGCCAGGGGCCGTTGTCCTCGGTTTTGCCGCCGTACCATCCCATGTAGTGGTTGTAGGCGATCACGTCGGTGATATGCTGGAGGGGAGAGTCCCCCGGGGTATTGGACAGGTGGGCAATCGTGGTCAGGCGCGTGGGGTCCAGCTTTTTGGCGAGGGCGTTCAGCTCCAGGTGGTTCTCCACGATCTTTTCGGAAAATCCGCCGATGAGGATCTCGTTGGAGATGCCCCAGAAGCAGATGCTGGGGTGGTTGTAGTTCTGGACAATGAGCTCCGTGAGCTGGCTGACGCAGTTCCGATGGGCCTCCGGCGCCGGGTTGAAGACGGAGATGAACGGGATCTCCGCCCAGACCACCAGCCCCAGCTCGTCGCAGGCGTCGTAGAAGTGCCGGCTGTGCTGATAGTGGGCGAGGCGCACGGTGTTGGCGCCCAGGTCCTTGATGATTTGCGCGTCCTCCCAATGGTCCTCCTCGCTGAGGGCATTGCCCCTGTAGAGCCGGTCCTGATGGCGGGAGACGCCGCGCAGGGGCGTCGGGATATCGTTGAGAATGAACCCCTCCCGGGGGTCGCACCGGAAGGAGCGCACGCCGGAGCGGACGGTCACCAGGTCCACCGCCTCGTTGCGATACTGGAGGGCGGCGGTCACCGTGTAGAGGTACGGGTCCTCCGGGCTCCAGAGCCGCGCACGGGGCACGTAGAGGTCCAGGTCCGGGCTCTCCGAGGGGCGCGCGCCGCAGGCGACTTCCCGGCCCCAGGCGTCCTTGACAGAATAGAGCACGGTGTAGTCCGGCCCCGGCTCCGTGACCCAGGCGCGCAAACAGAACAGGGCGCCGCCGTCTTCCGCGACCACGGGCGTCACCGTGACGCCGGGACCGCCGTAGTAGTCCAGGTCAAAGTGGGTCGCCGGGACGGAGATCAGGTTGACCCCCCGGTAGAGGCCGCCGTAGAAGGTGAAATCCGCCGTCTGGGGGTAGACGCTGTCCCGGTACTCGTTGGAGCAGTTGATGACCAGCTGGTTCTCCCCGTCCGCCCGGCACAGGTCCGTCACGTCCGCCCGGAAGGCGGAGTAGCCTCCCTCGTGGTAGGCCGCCTCCTGGCCGTTGACGAACACCGTGGCCTGCTGGCCCGCGGCCAGCACCTCCACATACACCCGTCCCCCCGGCAGGGGCTGGCGGGGCGTTTCGAAAGCGCGGGCGTACCAGCAGCTGCCCCGGTAGTACCCGTCCCGGTTCCCGTCGTGGCCGTCCACCGCGTTCCAGGTGTGGGGCAGGTCCACCCGCTCCCAGTCCTCCGGCGCCCCGTCGGGCAGGCCGGCGTTCCGCTTGGTGAAATACCATCCCGCATTCAGGCTAATCACATTTCTCATGAAAACCCCTCCCTTTCTTGTCCCTATCCTTGGCCGATTTGTCGATTTAACGTAAAATTTGGCGTAACTCGGTTGTATGATAACATTTTACCGTGTGCCGGAACCAATGTCAAGAAAAAGTTCTGAAAAGTTCAAAAAATAGTCGTGATTTACCGTTTTACCAAGCAAAAAGCGCCAAGAATTGGCGCTTTTTGTATTTTGATCCCTTTTGCCCGTCCGGCTCTTTTACTCGTCCAGCTTGAGGACGGCCATAAAGGCTTCCGTGGGGATCTGGACGGTGCCCAGCTGGCGCATCTTCTTTTTGCCTTCCTTCTGTTTTTCAAGAAGCTTTTTCTTTCTTGTGATGTCGCCGCCGTAGCACTTGGCTAAAACGTCCTTGCGGAGGGCCTTGACGGTCTCCCGGGCGATGATCTTGCCGCCGATGGCCGCCTGGACGGGGACCTCGAAGAGCTGGCGGGGGATGTTGTCCTTCAGCTTCTCACAGAGCTTCCTTGCCCTGGGGTATGCCTTGTCCCGGTGGGCGATGAAGGACAGGGCGTCCACCTGGTCGCCGTTTAAGAGCATATCCACCTTCACAAGGTCGGAGGGCCGGTACTCGGCGTACTCGTAGTCTAAGGAGGCGTAGCCCCGTGTCTTTGCCTTCAGCGTATCGAAAAAGTCGTAGATGATCTCCCCGAGGGGCATATAGTAGCGCAGCTCGGCAAGGTTTGTGTCCAGATACTGCATATCCCGGTACTCGCCCCGCCGCTCCTGGCACATGGGCATGATGTTGCCCACAAACTCCGGCGGGGTGATGATGGAGGCGGCCACGTAGGGTTCCTTCGTCTCCAGAATGGAGGAGGGGTCCGGGTAGTTGTGGGGGTTGTCCACCATGACCACCGTGCCGTCGGTCTTGGTCACCTCATAGATGACGGAAGGCAGGGTGGTGATGAGGTCCAGGTTGAACTCCCGCTCCAGCCGCTCCTGGATGATCTCCATGTGGAGCATCCCCAGAAATCCGCACCGGAAGCCGAAGCCCAGGGCGGCGGAGGTCTCCGGCTCGAAGGAGAGGCTGGCGTCGTTGAGCTGGAGCTTCTCCAAAGCGTCCCGCAGGTCCGGGAACTTGCTGCCGTCCTCGGTGTAGATGCCGCAGTAGACCATTTGCCGGGCGGGCCGGTAGCCGGGCAGGGGCTCGGCGGCGGGGGCGGAGGCCAGGGTCACGGTGTCACCCACCTGGGTGTCCCGGACGTTCTTGATGGAGGCGGTGAAGTACCCCACCTCCCCGGCGTACAACCCCTCCTCGGGCCGGTAGCTCTTGGGCAGCAGGTGGCCGCACTCGATGATGTCGTACTCCGCGCCGGAGGCCATCATGCGGATCCGGTCGCCGGTGTGGAGCTGTCCGTCCATGAGCCGCACGTACACCACCACGCCCCGGTAGGCGTCGTACTGGGAGTCAAAGATGAGGGCCCGGAGAGGCGCGGACCTGTCGCCGGAGGGGGCAGGGATCTTCTCCACGATGGCATCCAGAACCGCCTCCACGTTGGTGCCGAGCTTGGCGGAGATCTCCGGAGCGTCCATGGCCTCCAAACCGATGACGTTCTCCACCTCCTCCTTGGCCCGCCTGGGGTCGGCGGCGGGGAGGTCGATCTTGTTGATAACGGGCACGATCTCCAGCTCATGCTCCAGCGCCAGGTACGTGTTGGCCAGCGTCTGGGCCTCCACCCCCTGGGCGGCGTCCACCACCAGAATGGCCCCCTCGCAGGCGGCCAGAGAGCGGGAAACCTCATAGCCAAAATCCACGTGGCCCGGGGTGTCGATGAGGTTCAAAACGTAGCTCTTCCCGTCCCGGGCGGTGTAGTCCAGGCGGATGGCCCGGGCCTTGATGGTGATGCCGTGCTCCCGCTCCAGGTCCATGTTGTCGAGTAATTGGTCCTGCATCTCCCTTGTGGGCACCGCGCCGGTGAGCTCGATGAGCCGGTCGGACAGGGTGGACTTGCCGTGGTCCACATGGGCGATGATGGAAAAATTGCGGATAAGGGATTGGTCAGTCATATGTTCACCTTGTTGTAAATCGTTATCGTACTTCTTCGATCAGCCGGTTGGCCTCCGCCGACAGCTCGGCAAGGCGTCCCACCAGCTTCCTGAACTCCTGGTAGCCGTCGAAGGAGCGGCCCAGCATATAGTCGGCGCTGACGCCGTAGTAGTCGCAGACACGCACCACGAAGTCCAGCTTCGGCTCCCGCAGGCCGTTCTCGTAGTGGCTCAAAAGCGCCTGGGAGATGCCCAGGTCCGCCGCCGCCTTCCGCTGGCTGATGCCCCGCTCGGAGCGCAGGGCGGTGAGGATGTCGGGAAATTTCACGTTCACGGCGGCCACCCTCAGGGCTTTAAGTCGATGGAGTCGTCGTCAAAGATCCAGTCGCGCACGTCGGTGACCGTGTACTCCGTCTCCCCCACCCGGCACACCACCCGGCGGATACCGGCGTTGATGATGAACCGGCGGCACATGGAACAGGGGGTGGTGTCGGTGAGGAGCTCACCCGTCTTGGGGTTGCGGCCCGCCAGGTACAGGGTGGAACCCAGGCAGTCCCGGCGGGAGGCGGAGATGATGGCGTTCTGCTCGGCGTGGACCGCCCTGCACAGCTCGTAGCGCTCCCCGGAGGGGATGCTCAGCGTATCCCGGAGGCAGTGGCCCAAATCGGCGCAGTTCTTACGCCCCCTGGGCGCGCCGTTGTAGCCGGTGGAGATGATCTCGTCGTCCCGGACGATGATGGCGCCGTAATGCCGCCGAAGGCAGGTGGAGCGCTCCGCCACGGTCTCGGCGATGTCAAGGTAGTAGTTCGTCTTGTCGGTTCTGTCCATGGTTATAATCCGCCTTTCTGCGAAAGGCACCGACGAGGTTATGAAACAAGTGGTGCCCAACACTAAAATATTTGTTATA
>CANQKZ010000191.1 GCA_947624585.1 uncultured Oscillospiraceae bacterium
GGTTGCGCTTCCATTATAACACGTTTGGGTTATGCCTGCTTTTTTGGCTTTGTGCGGATTTGCTCATTTATAGTACATATTTTATCGGTCGGGAGCCTGTGGTGATGCACAGGCTCCTTGGTTTGCTTCATGTTATTTCCAGTTCAGCGACCTGTATGAGGATGTCCTCAAGCTCCTGGGGCATGTCATCGAGAATGCCTATGTCACGGTAGTGGATGACGATCTCTTGCGGAGCGCTGCGGGAATACTTCTTGGCCCGTTCTCCGACCTCGATGCGCTTGATGAAGGTGTGGAGAAGCTCCGGGGTCAGCTCGTTTATTTCTGTGTATTTATGTGCGTTCTCCAAGAAGCGGTCAAAGTTGGAGGTGGAGTCCTTCAGCTCCTGCAAGTGAGCGGTCAACTCCGGGAGGGCGTTCTTGATGTTCTCCTGCTCAGTAGGCGGGCGCTTTCTCCGTCGCTGTGACGGTGATCTTATAGATCCCCGCCTTGAGACCGGTGGGAACGTTCAGGGCGCTGCCACTGAGGAAGGCTTTTGCGCCGTCCGGGTCGGAAGCGATGGCATACTCAAACCTGCCCTCGGCGGGTTCGCCGGACTGATAGGCCATAAATATGTCGAGATCAACTAAATAAGTGCTGCTGTAACCCTCATGGATACGGAGGGAATCATCGATCCCGCCGCCGAAGGTCTGACGGCCCACGGCGTAAACGGTGGTGTCTCCGGTGATCTGGGTGGTCTCGTCAAATGTGGCTCCGCCAATGTCCGCTGTTGTGGACCAGTGGTCGAAGATCATCCCAGTGAGCGTCGGATCGGCGGGAAGGGCGACCGTTTCGTTCGGATTGACGTACTGAACGGCATAATTTTCGTTCTCCTGCGTCGCGAACGTAACCTTATATACTTTTTCATCGCTGTCGGTTGTCAGCACGGGATAATTGTCCGCATCGCCGCTGAGCTTCTGCCCCCACGCCTGCGTATCCTGCCCGTCTTGCAGCAGCCACGCGACCTCGCCGGAGGCGAATTCCTCGGCGGTTTTCTCCGTTGCGTCGCCGTCGCCCTCGCCGATACCGTTTTCCGCTGTTCCTTTGAGGTAATAGCAGTTGGTCACGATGCCTCCATCATTCCACCCTATAGCGCCACCCAGGTCGATGTCACTCTCGCCTGAGATATTGCCGGTGTTGTAGCAGTTTTTCACAGCACCTTCATTTCCCCCCGTGATGCCGCCCGCGTAGTTTCCATGGATTTTACCGGTGTTGTAGCAGTTGGTCACCGTGCCTTCATAAATCTTCCCCGTGATGCCGCCGATGTTATTCTCGCCTGAAATATTGCCTGTGTTGTAGCAATCTTGCACTGTACCGTTACTCGACCCGACAATGCCGCCGACGCGGTTACCGCCAGTAATTTCACCGGTGTTGTAACAGTTGGTCACCGTACCGGAATAATTCTCCCCTACTACGCCACCGCAATTAACGAAAGTAGCATTAACATTGCATTTATTGTGGCAGTTTTCCACCCGTCCATCGTTCTGCCCTGCAATGCCGGCGCCATTCATAAAACAGCTGACAGTGCCGTCCACGGTGAGATTTTTCGCCGTGCCGCTCTCACCGATATAACCGAACAGGCCCTGATAGTTCCCACTATCATTATTGACATTATTGATATAAAGTCCGCTGATGGTATGATTGTCGCCGTCAAAAGTGCCTTGGAATTCATGGCTACCACTTCCTATCGGCGTCCACTGGTCATTATCGTTGCCCTTGAGGTCGATGTCCTCCGTCACCTTGAAATACAACTCCGCGCAGTCGTTCCCCGCGTTGACATACTCCCGGAACACCTCAAGCGCCTCCTTGTCGGGGATGAGGTAAGGGGCGTCCTGCGTGCCGGAGCCCTCGAGGTCGGGCTTCCACACCGCGTAGACGGTGGTGTCGTCGCTTACCGGCGAATCCTTTGTGAAGTCAGCGGCACCGCCGTCTGACCTGGACCAGCCCGCGAAGATAAAGCCCTCTTTGGACGGGGCAGCATCGGGCAAAGTCGCATTGCTGTTGGTGTACCACACGAGGAAGTCCTGACCATCGACCTTGCCGGTGATCTTATAGACCTTTTTGGAAGTCTCGCCCGTCAGCTCGGGTGTATCGCTGCCCACCGTCTGGCCCCAGATCGGGGTTTCCTGTCCGTTTTGCAGCAGATACGTGACCTCGCCAGAGGCAAATTCATTGGTGGTTTTCGGCGTTGTGTCACCCCCGCCCTCGCCGATGCCTTTGGCGGCGGTGTCTGAGAGGTAATAGCATTTGGTGACGGTGCCGGACAAGGTCATATAGCTTGACATCTCGGCTGAATTTACCCCAACGACCGCGCCGGAAACAGCGCCCTCTGTCCCGGTGATTGTGCCGGTGTTGCAGCAGTTCTCCACCGCGGCGTTTTCCGGATCAGTGGCCAGATTCGTGCCAACTATGCCGCCGGCCCCGCTGACAGTGCCGTTTATGCCATCCGAAACCGTGCCGGTATTCAGGCAGTTTTCCACAACAGTGGGGCCGCCTCCGCTCATGTTTAATCCCATGATGCCGCCAACGCCGGTCATCATCCCGCCGCTTCCGCTGCCAGACACTGCGCCAGAGTTACCGCAGCTTTCCACCGTGACCGCATCACGCGAAGCCTGATTCACCCCAACACCGCCGCCGATACCGGCCATTATTTCGGTTCCGAGGCCGCCGCTGACGCTGCCTGTTACTTCGCCGGAAAAGGCGCAGTTTTGAATGAAGCTGTTATCCCCAGTCACTCCCACGATGCCCCCCGCGCCACACTCGACGGCGTATGCTCCGCTTTCACCAACGACTGTAACAGCAACATGGGCGGTGCTGTTGCAGTCCTTCACGACTCCCGAGTTCGTGCCCACGATCCCGCCGACTATACCGCCCGCATATTTAGAGCCTGTTTTATCTTCGACAGTAACCGACCCACTACTGTTGCAACCAGTCACAGTTCCCCCGTTCATGCCCACGATCATACCGGCATATGCTTTTTCACCACATATAATAGTCCCGGACACATTCAGGCTGCTTATCGTGCCGGCATTTTCCGCAAACAACCCCTGCACCGAATTAGAATTTGAGTTTGATTTGATATACAGTCCTCTGATCGTATGCCCGCCGCCGTTGAAAGTGCCACAAAACTCATAGAAATTACTTCCAATCGGTTCCCAGGATGGCGTATCCGCTCCGTATTCTTTTGACATATCAATATCTTGCATCAGCTCGAAATACATGTCTTCACCGCCGCAGTTGTCACCGTCATTGATGAAATCACGGAATGCCTTCAGCTCCTTGAGATTTCTGATTTGGTACGGGCTCTCTGGCGTGCCCTTACCCTCTGCGAAATAATAGACCATGAAGGACACTTTCGCCGCGGCTTTCCTGCCCTCGTCATAGGTGACTGTGACGGTGGCGGTGTGAAGGCCGGATAACCCCGCATTGGGCCTGATCTTATAGCTTTCGTCCGTGTTGCCCGGTTGGATTTCGACTGGTGTGGAGTCAGCGGGCTCAACAGTAAAATCACCGCTGCTGACTTCCACGCTGGAAATCGTAACCGTTTCTTTGCCCTTGTTTTGGATGGTGATCGCATGCGCTTCCGGCTGAGTATATCCCACGTGCACGCTTTCAAAGGCGGGAACCGTCACACTAACATAATAGTCGATCAGATTGCCTTCGAATTTGCCGCTCCCGATTACCGAGCCGTCTCCGCTCACGGTTCCTTGATTGTCGAGTACACCATCATTTTCCAATGTTGCGCCACTTCCAACCGTCAGGGTGTGACCCTCGGAAACCGTGAGGCAGCTTCCCTCCGGGATATACAAAGTATGGTCCTCAGGAATTGTCAGGTTGCTGTCGAGGGTGACGTCCCCATACACCTCGCCATCCTCGTCGTAAGAAGAGAAGATAACGGTATCTTCTTGTGTCAAAGCATCATCGTCTACTCCTCCTATGCCCCTCCTGCTCCCGGTGTAGACCACGCCGCCGGTGATGCTGATTTCTCCCCCATCTTGACAGCCGTCCCACTCGCCGTGTCCGGCGCCGATATCATACGATTGGCGATTTTCCGCCGCGGTCTCAGCGTGGATCTCACCGCCGGTGATGGTGATCGTACCCATCTTCTCGGCTCAGCAGCCGCTGCCGATGCCCGCGCCGTTTCTCTCACTTTTCGCGTAGACCGTGCCGCCGTTGATGGTAATGGACTGGAATTGGCCATGCTTTTTGCCTTGCTCAAAGGTCCAGCCACCGCCGATGCCCGCGCCGTCACCCTCGCTTGTGGCGTAAATCGTGCCGCTTTTGATGGTAATACTGCCAGCGTTATCTTCGATAGTTATCGTATCGGTGCCGCCGTTGCCGCCGATGCCCGCGCCAACAGTTTTATCATGTGGAGTTCTCGCGTCGGGTACTTCTTTTGAAACCGCGTATAGCGTACCGTTCCCCTGAATGGTGAGGGACGCGCCCTCCGCCACATGGATGCCGGCATAATAGCTCCCGCTTTCGAATGTGTTCTCGGTGTCGTCCGCCAGAATCAGCGTCACATTGCCGCCCTTGATGTCAAAGGCGCAGGATTGGCTGTTTTTAACGGTCACACCATTCAGCGTGATCGTAACTGTGCCGCTTTCCACTGTAATCGTATTGCCATTTTCCGAAGAACCAGTGATGGTGTACGCGCCGTCTGTTTTGATGGTCACGGGGGTGCTTGTTACATCAAACTCTGTCTCCGTCGTCTCCGACTCATTGGCACCGCCGGCTTCTTCGGCCCGCGCCGCCGGCAGCAGGGCAAATGCCAGCGCCACGGCCAGCAGCGCGGCAAAGCATCGTTTCCATATGTATCTCATAACAAGTCCTCCTTTGATGCCTGATTTTGATTCGTGTGCGGGAACCCGCCGGGGACGGTTCTCCCGTTTGAGAAAAAGGTTGTTTAAAATGAATTATGGGGCTGTGAAAAAACACGCCACCCCAGGCGTGGATATTCACAGCCCCGTATTTTTGTGGAAAAAACCACATTTTTCAGCGAAAAAGGGCATAGCTCCCCCTTACCCCCATGGAACTTGACCGGCGTTATCTCACGCGGCTTCCTGGAGGCGCTTGCGTTTGTTATGAAATTTATAGAGATTGTAGCCGATAGAGACCAGCATAACCTCAAGCTCGACCCTTTTTAGCCCTCTGCGCCGGATCCTCCGGTACCTTCGGTCCTGCTTCGTGACCCCGAAAGCTCCCTCCGCCTGTATGGAGCGGTTCATCCGCAACAGCGCTCCGTGGATGGAGTTGAGATTGTGGAGAACCTCCTC
>CANQKZ010000192.1 GCA_947624585.1 uncultured Oscillospiraceae bacterium
AAGAGATTCTGGATATCCTCCATGCTGCTGACCCCACTGCTCTGAAGCAATTCCCGGATCTTCTCTCTCCGGGCTTGATCTTCCGGGCTGCGTTTCTTTCTGCTGCTCATAGTAAAACCTCCAATCTGGTGCTTCTATTCTACACCTTTTCGGAAGTTTACACAAATCTTGGGACGGTCTCTATATGTAGTTTATTTGCTGCCTTTTTGCTTTTCATCGTATCCCTCCCAACAGAAAAAGCCGGACAAGGAACGGGCATCTCAGCCCATCACCTTATCCGGCTCGTTGTTTCCTACGAACAATCCGCCTCCGCGTGAATAAGCGTAATATAGCACAGAGGGCATGAATTGTCAAGCAAGTAAGATTATAATCTTGAGCTTCCGTTACCGCGTCCAGGATATTATTTCAAAAGGCGGGGTAAACGGAGCAAGTGAGTAAATCTTCGTAAACTTTTTCATCCGATATGCCGCATTCAAGTTTTGCGGAACATCCCACACCTCTCCTTCTCTCCTCTCGCAATAGACCCATGCACTATCTCACACATCCATCTCATCCCCATTCCCTTCCAGAGCCTCCTGGAGTACTTCCAGCATCTTACCCGAGCATGGATGTGCCTTGCGTGAAAAATCACTCTTGCACGTCTCTGATGTCTCTCATGCGGTGTGTCCTCACTCCCTTGCTCACACAACTGCTCTTGCAACCATCCTTTGAGAAATACCAAAAGCAAATCGCTCTGAACGTTTTAGCGTTCAGAACAATTGGACGCATTTTATGCCTGTCCGAAAAGACATTAAACTTCCCTTATATGCATCCGGGATAGCATTGCGAGAGAGAGGGGACGAGGGGCGCGTGTGAGCGAAGCCATTCAACTTCTCCAGTTCTTTTCAAGCAATGACGGCTCCTGTTTCCAAGTCCGCTGCGGACATCCATCACATTGTTATGCCTATGCCGGGCGCATCACAATGGAACAGGCGGGGCCGAAGCCCCGCCTTTCTATGCAGTTTAGAACACTTTACCTAACAACCTTCTCGCAGAAGCGCATGAGGACGGTCGCGACTTCGGCGCGGGAGGCGTTGTTTGTCGGGGCAAGATGCGTCGCGTCGACGCCGTTCACGAGTCCGAGCTCTATCGCCCAGCTCATGGCGTCCGCCGCCCAGGCGCTCACGGACGACGCATCAGCAAAGCCCGCCAGCGCTCCTTGCGTACCGGTGACATAGCCTTTTCTCTGCGCATAGCGGTAGAGAATGGTCACAAGCTGTTCGCGCTGCACACTGTCGTCCGGCGCGAAGGTGTCATCGGTGTAACCCGTGACGACGCCCTCGCTCTGCGCCCACGCCACCGCGTCGGCGTAGTAGGCGCCCGCGTCAATATCCGCGAAATGTTCGCCCACGCTCTCCGGTTCGTACGCAAGCCGGTGCAGGACCGTCACCAGCATACCGCGCGTCATGTCTTCGGCGGGAGCGAATTTGTTTTCACCGACGCCATTGAACAGCTCGCGGGCGGCCACAAATTCCACCGCATCAGAGGCCCAGTGATTCACGGGCTCCACATCGGCAAAGTTCTCCGTCTTGTCGACGATCTTGAGAGTAACGTCGCCCTCGACGCTGAGTACAACGCCGTTCTCGCCAATCACGCAGTCGCGGACGATCTCCTCGGTGCCGCCCTCACGGACCAACACCGCCACGGTGCCGGTCCCAAACCCAGCGACGGGTATCTCGACTCTGGTTCTCCCATCGGACTCCGTCTTCAGGCTGATTTCCGGCGCCTCGGCCGCAGTCTTCGCAGCCGGGACCTTGACCGGCGCGGTCACCGCGTCCCGCTTCCCGGTCTCCCCGTTCCCGGGGATGACCACCTCGGCGGACGTGACCTTGCCGTTGGTATCGATATTCACCTGTCCGGTGACGCCCTTGGGCGTGGTGGTCTTCTCGGAAGCAGAACCGTCGGCTTTCGTGACCTTCTCCGTGACGGTCCCGTCCGTCCTTCTTGTGGTCTCCGTGACGGAGCCATTTAAATCAGAGGTCACGGTCGTGACGGAGCCGTCGGGATTGGTGACGGGCCCGGTGACACCGCCGATGCCGCCCGCAGGTGCACCGCCTCCACCGGCAAAACCGCCGCCTCCGAAGCTTCCGCCCGTACTTCCTCCGGTACTGCCTCCTGTGGTTCCGCCAGTGCTGCCTCCGGTGCTGCCTCCGGTGCTGCCGCCGGTGGTTCCGCCAGTGCTACCTCCGGTAGTTCCGCCAGTGGTTCCTCCAGTGGTTCCCCCGGTGCTGCCCCCAGTGGTTCCTCCGGTGCTGCCTCCGGTGGTTCCTCCTGAGCCGCCGGTTGTGGGATCGGTCGTGGGCTTGGTAGGCGTCTTTGCGGTAACCGCAACGGGCGCGTTGCCGGAGATCGCCGTATAGTTGGCGCTGGCCGGGGTGAAGGTCCAGTTGTAGGACGCGGTCGTGTCACTCTTGGAGAGTACAACTTCTGTCGGGTCGTCCACTCCGCCGACCTTGTCCCAGGAGATATTGCCGTTGACAGTCTCGCCCTTCGCTCCGGTGGCGGTCACAGTGAGAGCAGACTTATCGAGGGTGTCGCCCTCGTTCACTCCGCTCGCGGTCACTGTAACGGTGGGCTCGGCAGGAGCGATGACAAGGGTGGTTTCCATTTGGTTGTTGGAATAGTTCGGAATACCGTCCGTGTTCGCCGTGACCTTTACCTTGTAGGTTCCGGCGTCAACGGGTGCATCGGTGGAAGTGCCGCCGTTTGAGCTGTATTCGACCTTAATCGTCGCACCGCTGTTCGTCACGCCGGTGACGGTGTGAGGATTGCCGTCGTAGGTGACGCTAGTCTCGCCGGATATGGCGAGATCCGCGGGCGTGGTATCGACTCCGGAGACCGTGACATATCCGTGGACTTCTGTGTAGTTTGCGGATGACGGTTTGAATATGTACTCGAGAGACTGTGCCTCTGAGGTGATTTCTATATTTCTCGCCTCGGCTGTGAGCTCGACCGTGCCGGGAACCGGCTCGCCGTTGTACGGGTTGCGGTAGGTGGCCTGTATCGAGCTTTCGATGGTGGAGGCGGGTTCGCCGTTCTTGCCGATCGGTGCGACGACGTCCACCTTCTGCGGTACGGCGGGGAGAACCTTAATGCCGCCGTCTACCCGATAGATGCGGTAGTTCCCGGCGCTGCCCGTTGCGGTGACGCCATAACCACTGGTGTTCACGTTCGCCGTGGGCGAGGTGCCCACGCTTGCAAGGACGGCCTGAATGTTGTCAGCGATGTCGACGATGAGGCCAGTGGTGTCGTACTCGTTATCTACGCTTGTCACCGTGAGATGATCAAAGTCGGAGCTGACGATGTTCATGCTCTGGCCATAGTACTTGTGGAGCTCCTTCAACTGAAGGATGATGTCTATCGGGAATATCTCACTGTATACTGTGACGGAATCGGGGAGAGCGTAGTTCTCCGCGTGGCCGCCGACGATCTGGGTGCCCTCTTTGAAGGTTATCGTCACGGCCTTGTTTGTTCCGACCGTGTCGTCTTCAAATTCTGCCTCGAGGCATTCAATACCGGTGAGATCGCCACACTCGAGCCTGAGTTGGTCTCCGATTACTCCGGTAACGATTTTATCGGTTGGAACGATCTGCGCGGAGGTCTTGCCTGCGGTATAGGGCTTGGAATAGACCTCAACATTGATATTTACGGTGCGCGGCTTGATGGTGTACACTGTCGAGGCCGCGGCGCCGGTGTAGCCGTACCTCGGCTGAATGGAGGCGCGCACGTCGTAGGTGCCGGGATCTGTCGGCGCGTTCTCGGTCCAATCGCTCTCCGAATCAGAACCATTGCGTCTGTACTGGACATAGACGCTGTCCGAGCTCGACTGACCGTCCGTCCTGTTGATCTTGAAGGTCAGGGGCTGGGGCCTGCCGTTATACTCGACCTCGGTCGCCGAGGGGGTGAGGGTGGTGAAAACCATCGCGCCGGATTCGGGGTCGTAGGTTCCGTCGCCTATCTTGACGGCAATATGGCCGTGATAAGGCTCATAATTCGCGGTGTCTGTCGGGGTGAAGGTAAAGGGGCAGATGCAGAAATTACCACCGCCTTCTATCTTAAGATCGTCCTCACCCCAGGTAAACTTGCCCGCAACCGCCTTGCCGGTGAACGGGTTGACGAACGTGCCGGAGGGTACGTTGCCGCCGGCCGATTCGCCGGCGTTGGAAAGGGTGGTACCCCTCGTGAACTCCTTGACGTATATCACTTCGGGCTTAGGCGTGACCTTTTCGACGGTTATCGAGGTCGTGCCGGAGATCTCGACTTCATATTTGCCGTAGACAGCGGTGACGCCCGGATAGCTGTAGCTGTACGGACTGGACGAGACGGACGCGTCCGCGTCCGCGCCGGAGCCGTGGAGCTCCTTCACGCCAAGGTCGGCGAGCGTCTTGCCGTCGACCTCGGGGGCGTCGGCGCAAGTGACCGTTATGGCGGCGGGGTCGAGCGCCGTGCCGTAGGGCTTGGTGACAGATTCCTGCGGCTTGGCGGTGACGTGCACGAGATTAACGCCTATCGCAAGCTCTACCGTCCAACCTATGCGACTGTTCTGCTCCATAAAGAGTATGGTTTCGCTATGCTTTCCGGCGGGAATATCGCTCCGAGGGGTGATGGTAAGGACTGCGGTGCCGCCCTTCTCTTCGATGTGGCCGCCTTTTTCGGTGTTCCAAGCGAAATCGAAGTAGGCGGAGCGGTTGACTACGGCAATATCCACCTTGCCGTAGTTGTTGGGGTTTCCGTTGTCGGTGTTGTAGCCTTCGGTATTGCTGATGTTCGTGAAAGTGAGCTGTAGCGACTCGTTGCTTGTGCTGCCATAGTTTATCGCTTGGAAGTTGTAAGTCTGCTGATCAAGCTCGCGGATGTTGTTGCCTGCGTTAGTGCCCTCGAAAGAGTCCTTGTCGGCGGTGACCGAGTAGAGCCACGGCTGACGATAGGTGGTGAAAGCGGGCACGGTATCCGCCGCGAGGGTGGTTACCGGCAGTACGCTTAACACCATGAACAGAACGAGAAGGAGGGCAAAAAATCTGTGTTTCATCTGATACCTTCTTTCCGCCGCGACATACGCGGCCATGAGATGTGCGGCGCTCGGAAGACATCTCCGAGATGCCGATGGGTATACCTATATAAATTATACCATACGGCGCGCTAAATTGCAACACCGGATTGCGGAAAAACCAGGGTTCATCAACGAGTTACCAACCTATGAACACACCCAGGCCGAGAGTACGGTATCGAGATAGGATGGATCGAGGGCGCATCTGTA
>CANQKZ010000193.1 GCA_947624585.1 uncultured Oscillospiraceae bacterium
GTGCGCACCGAACCGGCGCACTCATAAAATAATTATACCAAAAAAGGAAGAGAGTTGCCAGGGGATCCTTGGTAACTTTCTTCCTTTTTTACGGGACTTTTTTCACAGCCCCTTTTGTACGTTTTCCTCTCCTCCCGTCGGCTGGCCGGTCCGTCACGCCGCCTCTTTGGCGTGGGCGTGCCTGAAGCTGCGGCTGATCTCCTTCCACTTGCCGGAGTGGTAGCGCAGGGCCATGACGAAGGTGCGGGAGCACTGGTCGATGACCAGCGCGATCCAGGCGCCCCACAACCCTAAGTGTATATAGTTTATGGTGACGATGGCAAGTCCGCTACGCAGTCCCAGCACCGTGACGGCCATGACCACGGCGGTGAACCGGGTGTCTCCCGCCCCGCGCAGGCCGCCGGAGACGATGAACTGGTCCGCCTGCAGGGGCTGGGACGCGGCCAGAAGGTACAGGATCGGCGCGCCCATGTTGATGACCGTGGGGTCGTTCTTGAACATGGCGATGATGGGCCGGTTGAACAGCGCCAGCACCAGCGCCACGAAGATGGACGCCACGATCCCCAGGTCCCTTGTCCTGCGCATATACACCGCCGACATGTCGTACCGCCGCTTGCCGATGGACTGGCCCATCAGCGTCGTGGCCGCGTTGGCGAAGGCCTGTCCCATCATGAAGCTCATGGACTGGATAGACATCAGCACGTTGTGAGTGGCGTACACCGTGTCCCCGAGACCCGTGACCTGGCGGTTGTAGATGATGAGGCCAAGCCGCATCAGAAGCTGCTCCACCATGGAGGGCACGCCGATGTTTATGACGTCCCCCATGAGGCCGCGGTTGAAGGTGAATCTCTCCTTGAGGTCTATATACACGTATTTTTTCTTGCGGAAGCTGACCCACATGGCGATGGCGAAGGCGACGGTCTGGCCGATGTTCGTGGCCCAGGAGGCCCCGGCCACGCCCATCTTGGGCACGCCGAAGTGGCCGTAGATCATCACGTAGTTGAAGCCCAGGTTGATGACGTTCGCCACGGTGTTGTAGATCATGGGCGTCTTGGTGTCCCCGATGCCCCGCAGAGCCGCCGTGACGGTGATGGTGATGCACAGCGGGATGAAGCCGTAGAGCTGGATGTCCAGGTACTCCTTGCCCAGCGTCAGCGCCTCCTCGGAAATGCCGGTGCCGCCCATGAACCGAATGAGCCATTCGCTGGACGCCAGACCCACCAGCATGAAGAGGACGCTCATCAGCAGATTGAGGATCATTGCGTGCTTGAACACGTCGTTGCACCGGTCCCGCTTCTGCTGTCCCCGGAACCGGGCGATGACGGCGGTGGCGCCCACGTTCATGGCCTGCACCATGGTCATCAGCAGGAACTTGGGTTGTGCGGCCAGCCCCACGGCGGTGAGGGCGACGATGCCCTCCTGCCCCGGCAGGTTGCCCACCATCATCTGGTCGGCGATGGAGGTCAGCTGCGTCAGCACCAGCTCCACAAGGCTCGGCATGGCCACCAGGAACACATCCCGGTACAGCTCCCTCTTGGCGACTCCCTCCGGCGTCACCGCCTTGCCCACGCGCCCGGTCTCCCCCGGATCTCCATCCCGCCCGTATGGCAGTCGGTCCAGGGCCGTGATGACGGTCTTTCCCTTGTGCTCGTGTATACCTGTTGACATAATGTATCTTTCCCTTTTTCTCTTATGGTTCTCATATATGCTATCACTTTTCTGACAAAATGCAAGTGCGAATCTTGCGTGGCTTGAAATGGAAAAGACAGTGTGGTATAATGATTTATCATGACGAAAGAGAGGCGGTTCCCATGAAAAGAGCGCTTTGCGCCGTGACCGCGCTGGTCTTCCTGCTCTGTACCGTGCCTGTGCGGGCGGCGGGGGAGGGGAACGACCCCTACACGGATATGCCGGAGGCCGACTGGGCGCGGGAGGCGGTGCTGAAGGCGTACGAATACGGCCTCATGAACGGCAGGCCCGACGGCACCTTCGGCACGGGGGAGGACATCACCCGGCAGGAGTTCGTCAAGGTCCTGTGCGTGATGATGGGCTGGGAGCCGGAGAGCGGCCCGGCGCCCTATGACGACACCGCCTCCGCCTGGGGCGCGGGGTACATAGCCGCCGCCGCGCGTCACGGCGCTGTAGACGCGGGCGGTTCCTTCCGGCCCGAAGACCCCATGACCCGGCGGGAAATGGCGGTGACGCTTGTCCGGGCGCTGGGACTGGACAGCTTGGCGGACCCGGACCTGCCCCTGCCCTTCACCGATGTGACGGAGGACGCGGGGTACATCGCCGTGGCCTACGACATTCGCATGACAAACGGCGTCTCCGACACCGCCTTCGGCCCGGAGACTCACGCCGCCCGGGAACAGGCCGCCGCCATGCTGACGCGGGTCTATGAGCGGTATCATTCAAAGCCCTCGTGGACCCACGGGTTTTACGCCATCTCCAGCTACAGCCAGATAGACCTTGCCAAAACGCTGGACGCCGTGACCCTGGGCTGGAGCCGCATGACATACGCGGACGGAAAAGCCCTGCTCAACACCACCGGCCGGGACGGCAACGAGTACCGGATCCCCGACGGCTGGGAGGGCGCGGTGCGGGAGCTTCTGGACGCCGGTGTCAAGCTCCACCTGGGCGTCTACATGGACGACACCGGCGGCGTCCTGTCCGCGCTCCTGGGGGACGCGGCCCAGTGGCCCTCCGCCGTGGAGCAGATGGCGGACACCGCCGCCTCCCTGGGCGTCTCCGGCGTGACGCTGGACTTCGAGGGGCTTTTCGCCAAATCGAGGGACGGCTTCACCGCCTTCGTGGAGACGCTGGACGCGGCCCTGGAGGCTCGAGGCATGACGCTTTACGTCACCGTGATGCCCACCACGGCGGACGGGACCTATTTTGACGGTTACGACTACCGCGCCGTCGGCGAGGCGGCGGACAAGGTGATCCTGATGGCCCACGACTACGCGCCCCTGACCATGCCGGAGAGCCTGCTGGGATCGGAATTTTACAAAAACGCCGCTCTGACGCCCCTCCCCTCCGTTTACCGGTCCCTGCGGGCGGTCTGCGACCCGAAGACAGGAGTGCTGGACCTCTCCAAGGTCGCCCTGAACCTGAGCATGGACGCCATGGCCTGGGTGACCGACGGTGCGGGTAGGCTCGCCGACACCCGGCCCGTCTATCCCGCCATCTCCACGGTGTACCGCCGCCTTACCCAGGGCGCGAAAATGGGCTGGTCGGAGACGCTGAAAAACCCGTATCTCACCTACGCCACCGAGGACGGGCAAAACATCTTCCTCTGGTACGAGGACGAGCGGAGCGCGGAGGCCAAGCTGGACCTCATGCGCCTTCTGGGCATCACCTCCGTCAGCGTCTGGAGGTTGGGCAACGTCCCCGACTGGCCGGACGAGGGCATTTTCTTCGACCTTGCCTCTCTGCTGGCGTCGATCTGACCGGGAAACCTGTCCGATTCCTCCCTTGACAAGCCACCCGAAGGGTGTATAATGATGGGGAAAAAGGATGGGGAATGCGGGAGCGCCCCCGCCGGGGCGGGGGAGGGCGGCGCGCCGCCCGATTCCCGGCGCCCCTATATGAAAGCCGGCCGGCGCCGACCGGCTACTAAATTTTATGCCGGCGGTGACCCTTGGGTTACACGGGAGGACAAGTTATGGTCAAGATCGCGCCGTCCATTCTGGCGGCTGATTTCACAAAGCTGGGGCGGGAGGTGGAGTCCATCCGCTCCGCCGATCTCCTTCATTTCGACGTGATGGACGGCGTCTTCGTGCCAAATATATCCTTCGGTTTTCCCGTGATCCGCGCCGTCCGCGCCGTCACCGCCCTGCCGCTGGATGTTCACCTGATGATCACCCGTCCCATCCGTTACGTGGAACGCTTCATCGAGCGCGGCGCCGATATTGTGACTCTCCACCTGGAGGCCGACGAACCGAATCGGGTGAGGGAGGCATTGGTCCGCATCCGCGCCCTGGGCAAGAAGGCCGGACTGTCCCTGAAGCCCGCCACCCCCGTATCCGCCCTGGAGCCGTATCTGGAGCTTCTGGACAATATCCTCATCATGGCCGTGGAGCCCGGTTTCGGCGGCCAGAGCTTCCTGCCGGAGACACCGGACCGCGTCGCCCGGGCCGCAGCCCTTATTCGCCGGGCCGGTACCGCCTGCGATATCGAGGTGGACGGCGGCGTCAACCGCCGCACCGCCGCCCTGTGCCGGGATGCCGGGGCCACCGTCCTTGTGGCGGGCAGCGACGTGTTCCGCGCCGATGACCGCGCCGCCGAGATCCAACTTTTGAGAGGTTGACCATGAGCTTCTTTCCCACCGCTCTTGACGAGCTTGTCGAAAAATTCGCCTCCCTGCCGGGCATCGGCCTCAAGTCCGCCCAGCGGCTGGCGTTCCATATCCTGGATATGCCCGAGGAGGACGCCCGCGCCTTCGCCGACGCCATCGTCAACGCCCGGGAGAAGGTCCACACCTGCCGGGTCTGCCAGAACCTGACGGACGCCGACGTGTGCTCCGTCTGCCGCTCCGACCTGCGGGAGGAGGGCGTCATCTGTGTGGTGGCCTCCCCCAAGGACGTGGCCGCCATAGAGCGCGCCGGGGAGTACAAGGGCCGCTACCATGTGCTCCACGGCGTCATCTCCCCTCTGAACCGCATCGGCCCCGACGACATCCGCATCCGCGAGCTGGTGGACCGAGTGGCCGGAGGCTCCGTGCGGGAGGTCATCATGGCTATGAACCCGGACACCGAGGGCGAAACCACCGCCAAATACATCTCCCGCCTCTTAAAGCCCTTCGGCGTTCGCGTCACCCGCCTGGCCTACGGCATTCCCGTTGGCGCGAGTCTCGAGTTTGCCGACGACGCCACCCTCATGCGCGCCCTGGAGGGCCGCCAGGAGATCTGATACCAAACTTCAATAAACAGTAGACAAATAAACACTCCCCTGGTATAATCCCCCCGGTGATGAAAATGCGGCATATATTCAGCGAAGAAGATTACGAAAAGATAAAAACAGCAAGAAAAAAGAACCGGGACAAGCAGACAGACAGGCGGCTGATGGTGCTCGAGATGCGGTGCGAGGGGAAAAAGCAGCGGGAGATCTCGGAAAAAACGGGGTTCCATCGGTCGCACGTATGCAACCTGATACGGAAATATTTTGAAGAAGGGCTGGAATCCATAACCGAGAAGCAATATTCCGGGAACCACCGAAACATGAGCTTCGAGGAG
>CANQKZ010000194.1 GCA_947624585.1 uncultured Oscillospiraceae bacterium
AAGCCGCCGGAGATCGTGCCAGGTAAACCGCCAGATCTCACCCATGACGAAGCCTCCTTGTCACGCTCATGCTCCAGAGGATCCCACAAATCAGGATGACCGTGGCGCAGTAAATGAGTATATAGGGTATCCCGCCCCCAAAGGTGAAGGACATAATGCCCACCTTCAAAAGGAGCTGGCCAGGATCGAGAAAAAAGAGCTGGAACGACTGGGCAAAGTAGCCCGTCACCACTCGTAGGACAAAGGGTGCAGCCAAGGCCAGGTACTGATTAGATGTGAAGGACAGACAAGCCAGAGAAATGGCGGGCCACAGGGAACCGTTCAGAGTGAAGACTCCGCCCATAGTCAGATAGTGGAGCACCGGATGTTCGTAGAGCGCGGCGTAGAGAGGAACCTGGGAGAAGACGGATTGTCCGTTATAGGCCATTCCATCCCCAAAATACGAATGGGGGTTGTAAAGCGCGCAGAAGACAGTGAAGAGCACGAAAGCCCCCAGCGCCACCGCCATGCCGGAGACCACCGCCCCCAGCACCGCCCCAAAGGAGAAGGAGCGGCGGCTGGAGCGCGCAAGGCACAGGCCCCGGATGCCGGCGTTCATCTGCCGCTCCAAAAGGCAGATGGGGAGTACCGTAGCCACCGGGAGAAAGAAACCGGCGACGCCCAGGCCGATGGTGTACTCATAGCAATAAAGGAGGTCCTCCATAAAGTCCGTCCCCGCCAGCATTCCCAGCCACAGCCCCAGCATCCCCACCAGCGTGGCGGGGGAGAGGACGGTATTTTTCAGATAGAAGCGTACCATGACTCAGCCCCCTCGCATCATCTCGCCCGTTTGGGCGTCTATGAGGCTCCTTTTGATATATTTGTGCATTGTCCCCTCCGTGTCCATATCGTACTCCGTTCTGGTAACGATGTAGGCGGGCAGGAGCTTTTGCGTGTCCCCCTTCTTGTAGTACCTGAGCTCCGCGCGATGGAAGATAACCACGAACGAGGAGGAGTATTGCTCCGAAAGCTCCAGAAATGGCTGCATATAGGCGGTACACACCGCCTCGACGAGCTCCGGGTCCGTGAGATCCCCCGGCTCCACGGTCCCCACGGCCTCACCCAGGGAGAAGCTGACGTTGAAGCCCAGGTGCTTGCTTCCGTTGAAGCTGATGCGCTCCGTCAGCTGAGGGTACCCCCCGTAATACTTCTCCGCCATGAAATACCCTTCGTCGTCGATGGGAAGCCCGTCCACCTGGCAGACGTAGTGCGTCCGATCCGGATACTCGACGAGCGGGCTCTCCACCCAGGCCGTCCCGGTGAGCTCCGCCAGCCTCACCAACAGGTCCTCCGGGTCCAGCGACGCCGGCCAGCCGTCTGTCTGGACGAAGCTGATGCCGTGTTGGGTGGCGGTGACGTCGCATTCCTGCCCGTCGACGACGGCCGTCATGTTGATCTCCAGTATCTCGTTGACCGGGTCCCAAAACTCCTCCTTGGAGAGGACCTGGGCGTCCGGGAACATCACATCCCACAGATACCCCTCAAAGGGCTTTATCTCATAGATCGTGACGGGCTCCGACCGGGCAAAGTCCTCCTCATCCACCGCCCAGTAGATGCCGCCCCTGCCCTGCGACAGCATAAAGCGGATCATGTCCTCCGACGGCGCGGCGGCGGTCTGCCCGCCGGTCTCCGCCGGCCTGCTCTCTCCGCCCGCGACCGGTACGCTTTCCCGCTCTCCCGGCCCGGACCCCGTATCGGGCACGACCTCCCCGCCGTCCTGCCCGCAGGCGGACAGGAGCAGGGCGAAAACCAGACAAATCAAAACTGCCTTTTTCATAAGCTCAACCTCCTCTTACGATCGCGCCCGTTTGAGCGTCGATCAGCATCGACGTGGGGTAGGCGATCAGCCTTCCCTCGTCATCCAGGTAATGGTTTGTCCCGGTGACGACAAAGGCGGGCAGGAGCCTGCGCTGGCTCCCCTCGTAGTAGTAACGAAGCTCCACGGACTCGTAAACCACGACATACTGTATCTTGAACTCATCAAGGACGCTCTGTTCATAGGCGGTACACACCGCCTGCACAAACTCCGGGCCCATGAGATCGCTTGCCTCTATGCTTCCCTCGGCCGCCCCCAGCGTAAGCGTGACGCATATGCCTATCTTGGAATCGGACATGTCAACAGATGGCCCGCAATAGAGTGTTTCCCCCGCGAAATACCCGCTTTCGTCGATGAAAAGGCCGTCCACCTGGCACAGATATTTTGTGGACTCCTGCCCTTCGCGAGGCGGCGCCTCCGACCACTCGGCGCCGGTGAGGCCGGAGAGCGCCGGGAGCAGCGTTTCCGGCTCCAGAAGAGCGGGCCGCGCGGGCATCTTGTAAAATTCAATTTCCAGCGGAAAAGCGGCGGCCTTAAATTCCTGCCCGTCTATCAGGACCGTCCTGTTGGCCGCGTCCTCGAAGTTCTCCTGAGACACGACCTGGACCTCCGAGAAAAGCGCGTCCCACAGCCGCCCCTCAAAGGGGGACACGGAATAGACCGTGACGGGCTTCGACCGGGCGAAGTCCTCCTCGTCCACCGCCCAGTAGACGCCGCCCCTGCCGCTTGCCAGCATGGCGCGGATCTCGTCCCGTGTTGGTATGGAGGAGGCGACGGCCTGGTCATTCGTCCCATCCTCAGTGGAGCCCTGCCCCCCGCCGCCCCGCCCGCAGGCGGCCAGGAGCAGGGCACAAGCCAGACAAACTAAAACTGCCTTTTTCATAAGCTTGACCTCCTCACACAACTTGTCTGTTCGTGATCATACCGCCCCGCGCCGTCAAAACGGCATCTCCGCTGCATCAAAACAGCCTCCTCGCCGATTTTTTTGCCGCGAGCGGGGGAACGTCAATACTCCTGATGCTCAAACTGGCTGAAGACGAAGCGCTCAAGGCCGAAGGTCTCCGTGCGCGCCTCGCCGTCCTCAAGGAAGGTGACGGTAAAGGCGCGCGTCTCCGGGTCGTAGCGCTCCTCGATGGCATTCTCCCCGTACTCGTCCGAAAAGCCCAGCCCGGAACGGTAAAAGTCCCGGTCCGGTGAGCCGCGCAGGAACTTACCGTCCCGATACCGGAACACATGGACCCGCCGCGCCCCCGTGGTATACACGTCGTTAGCCACAAGCTCCGGCACACCGTCGCCGTCCAGGTCTACGCTGTAGGCGTCGAAGCCGTCCTCAAAAAAGAACACGTTTTCCGCCGCGCACCGTTCCTCGCCGTCCGCCGTCACCCAGCAATGCCACGCGTACTGGTACGGCAAATATTCCTCCAGCGTGACGCGGTAGTCCTCGAAGCCCAGGACGCTGTCAAAGGGCCTGTTCGCCACGCTCTCGGGGTCTTGCGGGGGGATGCCCATGACCGTACGGAGATAGGCATAGATGTCGTCCGGCTCCCTGAGATGCACCGACATGGTGTAGAAGACCCCGTCGCAGACGAACGCGGCCTTGCAGGACCAGCTGTAGCGCTCCTCCCAATCCGAAAACGGCTCCAGCCGTAGATAGACCTTCACGCCGCCCACCTCCGCCGTACCCGTGGGTTCCCAGGGCAGGTCGGGCTCCTCCGGCGGGTCAAAGGCACAGCTCATGTCTAACCGCTCGCCGTCCAGCTCCATCCGGAAGCTGAGCGTATCCCAGCCCGACACATCGGCAAGCGCCGTGTCCTCCCTGTGGGAAAGGCGGATATCGGTGACGCGCGCGCCGGCCTCGACCATGTTCTCCGCCAAAAGCGTCCCTTCATAGTATGCCGCCACGCTCTCCAGACTGGGAAGCTCCTCCGTTGTGAGCCTTCCCTCCGGCTTCCCGTCAAGCCGTCCCGGCAGCAGCAGCGCGGCCAGTACCGCCGCCGCGGCGGCCGCGGGGAGCAGAGCCGCCCAAACACGTCTCCTGGGGCGCTTTCCCGGCCGCTCGTCCGCCGCCAGGACCATCTCCCCGTCAAGCTCGCCGAGTTCGCCGATGGCGTCCATCAGCTGTTCATTCAAGCTCATAGAGACCCTCCTTGATCAAATAGTCTTTCAGCTTTTTCCTGGTCCTGTGGAGCATGGACCGCACCTTGGCCTCCGAAAAGCCGTACCGCCGCGCGATCTCATCGATGGATATTACATACCAGTAGCGGCTTAAAAAGACGTTCCGCTCCGTCGCCTTGAGCTTCAAAAGAAAGGCATGGACAGCGCATTTCAGCTCCCGCTCGTCCAGTACCCTGTCGGGGTCGCGCCCGTCCGGAAGGATGTCGCCCAGCTCGTCCAGCGCCAGTGCCGTCTCCCCGCCGCCGCGCTTGGCGGCCCTGTTGCTTCTCCATTTTCTCAGGCTCGCGCGGCGCACGACCGTGCCCACGAAAGCCGCCAGCACCGCCGGCCTGTGGGGCGGGATGCTGTTCCAAAGGCCCATCAGCGCGTCGCTGACGCACTCCTCCGCGTCCCGGCGGTCCGACAGGATGTTGAAGGCGATGGTATAGCAGTATTTCCCGTATTTCTCCGCCGTCTCCGCCAGC
This sequence comes from uncultured Oscillospiraceae bacterium, assembly GCA_947624585.1. Lineage (GTDB taxonomy): Bacteria > Bacillota > Clostridia > Oscillospirales > Oscillospiraceae > RUG626. The sequence goes on from CANQKZ010000194.1 coordinate 4,495, forward strand.
GCCGCCTGGTCCCTGGCCCAAAAGAGGTCCACGATCTCCCGATCCTCCATGCTCCGCCTCCTTACCGTCTTTTTCGAGCGCTCTCACTAGTAAAGTGCGCGAAAAGCCGGTTTCGTCGCGTTTTTCAAAAAATTTTTTGTAAAGCCGTCAAGTCCGGGGTCTTCCTTTTTTCGCTTCGATGCGGTAAAATGGAAAAAAAGACAGCTATGGAGGGCGCTAGATGGACGGCTTTACGGAGCGGAAGGCGAGACTCGCGGATATCCCGGCCATGGCGGGGCTCTATGACCTGGCCAGGGCCGGGCTCCGGGAACGGGGCGTGGACCAGTGGCAGGACGGGACCCCCAACGCGGACTCGGCGCGGGAGGACATCGAAAGCGGCGCCGGCTGGGTCCTGGAGGAGGACGGCGTCGTCCTCGCCACCGCCGCCGTCTACGTGGGCCATGAGCCTACCTACGACCTCATCTGGGACGGGACCTGGCGAGGGACAGGGGAGCGCTACGGCATCATCCACCGCCTGGCCGTATCGCCGGAGGCCCGGCGGCACGGTGCGGCCAGCGCCCTCATGGACCTGGGCGCGCGCCTGACACGGGAGGCGGGGCTTTCCGTCCTGCGGTGCGACACCCACCGGGACAATCTCCCCATGCGCTGGACGCTGGAGCGCAACGGCTTCGTCCTCCGGGGCGTTATCCGTCTCCGGTCCGGGGCTTTGCGGGTGGCCTACGAA
>CANQKZ010000195.1 GCA_947624585.1 uncultured Oscillospiraceae bacterium
CTTCTTCGCTGAATTTGTACCGCATTTTCATCACCGGGGGTATTATACCATGGGAGTGTTTATTTGTCTACTGTTTATTGAGGCTTAGTATAATATTCAATTAAAATGATACTAATATCCAATTGAAAGAAGACACCGAGCGGCGAGGATTTTTAGCGTCAGACAAGGAAGATGTCGCAGGGAATACTGTATGTATTTCCAAGACGGCTGATGATGTATGACGCTAAAAAGACCGTCGCGAATGTCTTATTCTGATTGAATATTAGTATCAAGAAGCTCCGCAAGCTGTTCCTCTGTCAGCTCGCTCATGCGCTTTGTGCCGTAGGCGGAGGCGTACCGGGTCAGGGCGTCACGGACCTTCGCGCGGTCCGCGACCGGGAAAGCGGAGAGGAGGGACGGGAGTGTCTGAAGGTCTCCGTAAGGCCTGTTGAAGATGTACATCGGCAGGCGCTCCGTCAGGGTCTTGCCCTCCGTCAGGGTCATGAGGCGCAGAAGCTCCGAAAGCGGGGCGTTTCCCACGTAGTCGGCGGCGCTGGCGCTATAGGTGTACCCGGGCAGCTCTGCCATATAGCCGCCGGTGCCCATGTCCGCAAGTTCCCAGTCCCCCGCCTCGTTTTTCATGACAAGGCACTCCCGGGCCCAGCCGTACCGGCCCTCCGGGTCCCTCTCGGAAAGGCCGGAGCCGATCTCCCACTCCGTCCGGGCGGGGGAATCCGGGGCCTCGTCCGTAAGCTTCAGCCGGAAGGACAGCGCGGCGCAGAAGTTCCGGGGCTCGCCCAGGTACTCGTCGAACACCTCCGCGCCCTCCGCCTCAAACGCCAGGGGCCGCCACTCCACCCAGTCCGGCAGAGATTGGACCCGCTTGACGACGGTCTCCGCCATTGTCTCCGCCGCCTCCGAGGAGGTCAGATCGCCGGGGGCCGTCAGCGGTTTGTTCAACGTCCAGCTCCGTACCTCCTGATCCGCCATATTAAAGAGAATGTCCCAAAGTCTCTCCCGGTCGGCGCCCAGCGCGTAATACCGGGTCTCCCCGTCGCAGGTGACGGCAGCGGAGCCGTTGTTGCCGCCCAGGCCGATCTCGCACCGCCCGTCGGCGCTCAGAAGCGTCACGGTGAGGGATTCCGGGTCGCGCTCCGGGGCTTCGTCCGTCTCCCGCCAGGCGAGGGACAGCAGCTCCGCCGGGGTGCTGTCCGCGTACATAGTGTCCCGGGAGGCGGTGGCGGGGTAATCCCACGTCTCGTTCCCCCGCGTCACCCGGAGGGTGAAGCCCGCCCGCTCATAGGCCCGCAGCCTCTCCACCGCCGTCCGGACAAGCTCCGCGCCGGTGGCCGCCGCGCCGGGTTCGCTGTAGAGGAAGGACCAGAGGGAGTTGAAGTTCTCCCGCCCCAGGGTGAAGAACCGGCTTTCGCCGTTCAGCGTCAGCACCAGGGGATTTCCGTTGGAATCCATCCGCAGTCCCACCGTCCCGGCGGGGTCGGAGATCTCCAGGATCGTCAGATTCGGGTCATCGTCCGCCGTCAGGTAATCGACCTCCCGCCAATCCATGTCCTCATAGCCGCAGTTTGACGCCCAGAGGGCGTTGACGCTCGTCTCCTCCGTGGCGCCGCCCCGCGTGACGCGGAGGACCGAAGCCTTGTCGGTCAAAAATCCCTCAAAGACCCGGCTCACAATTTCCTTTGACGGCAGCTCTTTGCCCGCACCGGCCAGGAAGTAGTCGACGATCTCCTGCTCGTCCCTGAACATGGCCCGCTCCGCGCTTGTCAGGGTTGCCAGCGCGTAGGCCGCGCCGTTTTCGTCCACGCTCAGCACGGTGCAGGGCCAGAAGCCCGTCTCTTCGTACTCGCCCATGTACATGGAGTCGGTGAGCATATTCATATACGTCCACTCGATCGCGTACGTCCCCGCCCCGGCGTTAAGCACACGGATCACGTCGTGTTCTTCGTCGCCGTGGACATCCGTCTCAAAGAGGCCCGGCCGCCACACGCCGTCGGAGGTGAGCGCCGCCAGGTATCGCTCCTGCTCCTGCCGCAGGGCGTCGTAGACGGGGTTTGTGAAGCTGGCGATCTTCCCGTCCTCCAGGGTCAGAGTGCCCAGGTAGTTCCCGTCGGAGCGGCATATCTCATACCGCTCCGTGCCGTCCCGCTCCGTGCCCGACGTGACGCGGACCTCCACGTGGTTCGTACCCATGCGCTCCCAGATCATGGCGGTCTCCGTCCAGCTGAAGCGCCAGCCGCCGTTCATCATGTCGCTTATCCTGTCGCCCCCGGCGGTGGTGCGCTGGCGGAGCATCGCCGTGACCTGCTCTATGTCCGCGGCGCGGCAGTCGTCCAGGTAGCTGAACCGCTCCCGCTCCTCCTCCGTCAGGTCCCGGTCGATCCCGGCGCCCATGTAGAGGATGTCGTAGAGCTCCATCTCGGCGGTCGAGCGGTAGAAGTGGGTGACAAAGCCGTTCCACTCATCGGAGTTGAGCCTGTCCGACATCTCGGAAAGCCGCTCCGCGCCGATGGCCGCCGCCGGGTCTGTGATCTCAATCCACTCCTCCGTGCCCACGGAGATGTGGACCGTGCCGTCCACGGGCTCCGTCAGCGGCTCGTCGAAAACGTAGGCGAAGTCTATGTGGCCGTTGCCGCCGGTGACCACAAGCTCGCCGGGGATGGTCACGCTGTCGAGCGTTACGACGAAGCGCTTCTCCAGCGCCGCTCTAAGCTCCGGGGTGTTCTCCCGCCGGTCGTCCTCCGTGTTGTCCCGCAGGTAGTCGTAGACGGCGAACTCCCGGATGGGCAGGACGAACCCCCGGATCTCCTCCGGCGCGTAGTCGTAGAGGGAGAAGGAAACGCAGGATTCGTTGAGGGAGAAATACTCCGCTGCGGAGCAGTCGCCCAGGTGCTCCACCGAGAGCTGGCCGTCCGTCCACGTCACGTCAGCCCCGAATCCGGAGAAAACGGCGTCGTACACCCGGTCGTCAGACAGGTCCACGCTCCAGTTCTCCCGCGTAGGTTCAGAGCCTTGCCAATGGCCCTCGATCCACTCCACGGTCCCGCAGGCGATGTAGAGCGTGCCGCTCTCCGCCTCCTCCTCCGTCAATGGCTCCCGGAAGCGGACGTGGTAGGCCCAGCCGTCCCCGTCCTCCACGATCTCAAAAAGCTCCGCCTCCCGCTCCTCGCCGTCCATCCAGATCCGCAGGTAGATCCTGAGGGGGTCCGCCGTCTCCGTCAGGTCCTCCCCGTTGACAGGGTGCTTCAAAACGGCGCTCCAGAGAAGCCCGACCCATCCTTCGCCCTCCCGGGGGGTGAATACGGGGACGGTGAAGCTCAGGCCCTCCGGCGTGACGGTGAACTCCTGAAGAAACCCGAAGCCGCCCCTGGCGCTGATCTCCGGCGAGCCCGAGGAAAGGCCCGTGGCCTCCACGGTGAAGCCCTCGCCCAAAAGGGCGTCGGGGTCGTAGAGGGTAAGATCCGCCGTCCAGCCGCGCCCGTCCCTCACGCCCACGGCGCAGGACGCCACGGCCACCGCAAGCAATCCCGCCGCCAGCGCTGCCCAGCCAAAGCGGCGGTTTTTGCTGTTCAGGAGATTTTTGAACCGGTTTTTCACCGACCTGGCCCCACCGTAGAAGTGGGTGGTCAGCGCCGCGCCCCGCTCCCGGCGGATGTTCATAAGAAGCGTCTCGCAGTAGGCCCGCCGGGTCTCCCCGTCGGCGCCGCCCATGGCCTCTGCATCGCACAGAAGCTCCACCGTCTCGCCCGCCTCCCGGCGGAGAAGCCAGATGAGGGGGTCGAACCAGTGAAGGGCGTTGGCCGCAAGTATCAGCGCCTTGTACCACAGGTCCCGCCGCCGCACATGGGTCAGCTCGTGACGTAGGATGAACTCCAGCTCCCGGCCCTCAAATTCCCTGTCCGGCAGACACAGCCGGGGCCGCAGAAGTCCCGCCGCCATGGGGGACCCCAGATTCCGGCTGACCGTCAGCTCCGGCGCGCGCCGGACGCCCAATTCCCGGCACAGCACCCCGTATGTCTCCCGGACCTCCGCCCGGGGCGTCACGCTCCAACGCCGGATTCGCCGGAGGAGCAGGGCCGTCCCCGCCATGTGCCAGGCGAGGAAAGCCGCCGCCCCGGCAAGCCACACCGCCGTCAGCACCGCCGACAGCGGCACGTCCCGCCGCGCCGCCGGGGATCGCGAAACCGCCGGAGCTTCCGGCACGGAAGAGGTCTGCGGCACAGACGGAGTCACCGGCGCGACCGGCGTATCCCACGTGACCGGCTCATCCGGTTCAACCGGCGATACCGGCGTCGCCGGGCGGTACACGGGCAGGCGCACCTCCGGGGCCGCCACCGTCACCGCCGGTTCCGGCAGGGCGGGCAAAAGCCGCTCCCAGCGCACCGGCGACAGCAGGAGGGCTAATGCCAGCACCAGCCACAGCCAGTACCGCCACCGGGGCGAGAAGCGCCGGTCCAGCGGCCCCTTCAGGGCAGAGGCCAGCACCGCCGCCGCCCCGCATACAAGGCTCCACTTAAGCACACTCAACAAGACCTCCATCACTTCGCCTCCAATCCGTCCAGAAATTCCCGGAGCTCCCGAATCTCCTTCTCGCTGAGGGCGTCCCCGTCGTAGAGCGCCGCCGTCAGGCCCGAGACGCTTCCGCCAAAGAGCTTCGCCAGCACCCCCCGGCTCTCCTGAAGCTTGTACTCCCGCTCCGAGATAAGCGGCGTGTACAGGTTGACCCGCCCGCGCTTCTCCGAGGCCAGAAATCCCTTGTCCACAAGCCTGTTGAGGCTGGTCACCACCGCCGGCAGCGCCCAGTCCCGCCGCCCCTTCAAAGCGTCGCTCACCACCCCGGAGGTCACGGGCTCCCCCGCCCCCCAAATGGCCAGCATGATCTCCAGCTCCGCGTCACCAAGTTTTTTCATATGACTGCCTCCTTCTTATACAGTCGTATAATACAGTTCTATTATACGACTGTATAACAAAGATGCAAGTTACAATTCGGTTACAAAATTCCCGGTGGACAACCTCTGATACTAATATTTGATAAAAAGATTTAACCGAGCGGCGAGGATTTTTCGCGCAAGACAAGGAAGGGGGCTGTGAAAAAAGAGCAGCAACAAGCTCAACTTTTCACAGCCCCGGTTTTTATGTGGAAAAATAACCGTATTTCGCCAAAAAGGGCACACTGCCCCCTACCCCACAGGATACCGCTTTTCTG
>CANQKZ010000196.1 GCA_947624585.1 uncultured Oscillospiraceae bacterium
CGGATATGGTTCCTCCCAGACCCACCGACACGGGACGCGGAAGCCGACCCGCGTTACGAAGCGCCAGGCCCGGACTACCGCCGGACCCCCACCGGCCTTTTCTCTCTTTTGCTTCTTTTCTCTCTTTTGTGCAATGGCATTTCTCCGCCACGGAACAAAAGAGAGAAAAGAAGGCCCCCCGCCGTCCCTTTCGGACGGCATCCGAAAAAATTTTTCATTTTCCCTATTGACAAGTCTGATTTACTGTATTAAAATGCCCGTATAAACCGATGAATCAGAAGAGTACCAGCGCAGTCTGACGTACAGAGAGCCTCCGAGGGTGGGATGGCGGCGGTCAAGGGCGCGGGGAATGGGCTGAGGAGGGTGAAGCGAAACCCTTTGGGGGAGTAGCGGAAACGGGCGCTCCCGTTACAGGGCTTGGCCGATGGATGTCGGCCGTGAGTGGGCGAGTCTCTCGCCAATTTGGGTGGCACCGCAGAAGCTTTACGCTTTTGCCCCGAATTTTCCGGGACAAAGGCGTTTTTTATTTGCCCCGGACGGAAAAAATACTGAAAATTTGAAAGGAGCAAGAACCATGGCAAACGAGAAGATCCCCTACAAAATCTACCTCTCCGAGGAGGAGATGCCTAAATTCTGGTACAATGTCCGGGCGGACATGAAGGTGAAACCCGCGCCGCTGGTCAACCCCGGCACGCTTCAGCCCATGACCGCCGCCGACCTGGCGCCGGTCTTTTGCGACGAGCTCATCGCCCAGGAGCTGGACAACGACACCCGTCAGGTCCCCATCCCCGAGGAGATCCGGGGCTTCTACAAGATGTACCGCCCCTCCCCGCTGGTCCGGGCCTACTGCCTGGAGGAGAAGCTGGGGACACCGGCGCATATCTACTACAAATTTGAGGGCAACAACACCTCCGGTTCCCACAAGCTCAACTCCGCCATCGCCCAGGCGTACTACGCGAAAAAGCAGGGACTTCGCGGCGTCACCACCGAGACCGGCGCCGGGCAGTGGGGCACCGCGCTCAGTATGGCCTGCGCCTATCTGGGGCTGGACTGCAAGGTCTACATGGTCAAGGTCAGCTACGAGCAGAAGCCCTTCCGCCGGGAGGTCATGCGCACCTACGGCGCCAGCGTGACGCCCTCCCCTTCCATGGAGACCGCCGTTGGACGGAAGATCCTGGCCGAGCACCCTGGCACCACGGGCTCTCTGGGCTGCGCCATCTCCGAGGCCGTGGAGGTCGCCACCTCCAACCCCGGCTATCGGTATGTGCTGGGGTCCGTCCTCAATCAGGTCCTGCTGCACCAGTCCGTCATCGGCCTGGAGACGAAGATCGCGCTGGACAAGTACGGCGTGGTCCCCGACATCATCATCGGCTGCGCCGGAGGGGGCTCCAACCTGGGCGGACTCATCTCCCCGTTCATGGGCGAGAAGCTCCGGGGCGAGCGGGACTACCGCATCATCGCCGTGGAACCGGCCTCCTGCCCCAGCTTCACCAGGGGCAAGTTCGCCTATGACTTCTGCGACACGGGGATGATCTGCCCGCTGGCCAAGATGTACACCCTGGGCGCCGGGTTCATCCCCTCCCCCAACCACGCGGGCGGCCTCCGGTTCCACGGCATGAGCCCGGTCCTGAGCCAGCTCTACCACGACGGCTACATGGAGGCCACCTCCGTGGAGCAGACCGCCGTCTTCGAGGCCGCCGAGTTTTTCGCCCGCACCGAGGGCATCTTGCCCGCGCCCGAGTCCAGTCACGCCATCAAGGTGGCCATCGACGAGGCGAAGAAGTGCAAGGAGACGGGCGAGGCCAAGAACATCGTCTTCGGCCTCACGGGCACGGGGTATTTCGATCTCGTGGCCTACGAGCAGTACAACAACGGTACCATGACCGACCGCATCCCCACCGACGAGGAGTTGGCCGTCGGCCTCAACGCCCTGCCGCCCCAGCCGGAGTTTTAAAGAGACAGGGAACTGCCCCCCGCCCCGGCGGGGGACGGGGGAAATCGGGCGTACCGTTTCCGAGCGGAAATTAATGAGGAGCTGTGAAAAGCGGAGCGTAAAACTCCCTTTTTCACGGCTCCCTTTTTTTGCTGGGACACGGTATTTTGAAACCGGCGGTTGGTTTTTGTGAAAAAACGCCTCCATTGAATCCAACTAGCGCTTGTGATACAATACAACCGACAAGCGAAAGGAAGGTGTTGGTCATGTCAAACCTTTTAAGTGAAAACATCGCGAGGCTCCGAAAGGAGCGGGGCCTGACGCAGGAGCAGCTGGGGAGGATGACGGGCGTATCCTCTCAGGCCGTGGGCAAGTGGGAGAAGGGCGGCGCGCCGGACGTGGAGCTGCTGCCGGTGCTGTCCAGACAGCTGGGCGTGACCGTCGACGCCCTCTTCGGCATGGAGGGCGGGGAGCAGGAGGACCCGGCGGAGGCGGTGGGGCGGTGGCTGAGGGGGTTCCCGTCGGAGGATAGGCTTGACCAGTTCTGTCGACTGGTGTGGGAGTCCATAGGGTACTTTACGCCGGGGGAGTTAGTTCTGCCGGATATGAGCTATCCGGAATCCTGCAAAATCAACGCATGTCAGGGAGAAAGTCCGCTCTTTCTTTCTCAGGTGCTGGGAGAGGGCGGTATGCTGCTGGATATTCACGCGGATGACCTCTCCTTTGTGACGCTCTGGCCGAAGCCGGAGGGTGGGTGGGCCCAATGGCTCGCGCCCATGGATGAATACCGAAAGCTCTTTTCGGTTCTGGCAAAGCCGGGGTGTCTGGAGATGCTGGGCTATCTCTACCGGCGCAACGCAAACTGGTTTTCTCCGGGCTTTGTGATAAAGAATCTGAAAATGCCGGAGGAAACGGTGGAGGAGCTGTTGGAGGCGCTGACGGAGCGGGAGATGATGGCCTCCATGGAGCTTGAGCTGGAGGACGGCAGGGCGAAGGTCTATCGGGTGACGGAGCCCATCAAGCTGATCCCATTTCTCCTGCTGGGGCGGGTGCTCATGCAGTATGATTTAAACCTCATGCGGTTCGGCGATGCCATGCCGCTGCTGGCACCGGACGAGGTGTGGGAAATAACTAAAAAGGAGTGAACAAAATGCTTTATTATCTGAAAAAATACTGGTTTACAAATCTTGTGGCGATTGGGCTGCTACTTTTGGATTGCGCCCTGCGAATCGGAAACAATCTCATGATGATGTGGTCCTTCCAAGGCATCATTGATCGGGACCTGTCCAGCTTTTTCTTTTGGATGTTGATGTTGACGGGCTCATGGTTCATTCTCCTGTGGGTCGAAGGTCTTTTTGAATTTTTCCAGGGCCGCGCCGTGCGCATGATGAACAACGAGGTCCGGCGGGATATGACGGCGACGCTTCTTCACAAGTCCCATGTGGATTTCCACGGAAAGGACACGGGAGAATATCTGTCATGGTTCACAAATGATGTAAACCAAATCGAGGAGCTTGCATGGCAGCCCTTTTACCAGTGTGTTGCCGGTGCGGCCAACGCCATATTCAGCGCCATCGCCCTGATGACCCTCCACTGGTCGCTTCTTGTGGCGGCGCTTATAAACGTGGTAGTTATGATGATTGTACCTCAGCTTTTTTCAAAGCGCATGGAGAAGCTGGGCAAGGACTGCGAGGCGGGGCAGTCAAAGGCAACGGGGAAGCTGAAGGACATTCTGGCGGGGTACGACGTTCTGCGCTCCTTTGGACGGGAACAGCGGTTCCGTCAAGGGGCGAAGGAGGCCAGCGAGCAGATCGAAAAGCCAAAATTCAGGCTCACATATATTAAAGGCTTTATCAGCGCGGGGTTCGGGTGTGTCAACATTGCGTTGCAGATGCTGATCGATATTTTGATCGGAGTGCTGTCCATACGCGGGGTCATCCTTCAGGGCGCCCTGATGGGCGGGGGGAACCTGTGCGGGAGTCTCTCCAACGGGATTGGGACCGTGGCGCAGCTTCTGTTGTCGTTTTCCTCCACAAAGCCGTATTTTGAGAAGATCACCGTCCGCGGCGACGGGGTTCAGGACGAGGAAAACGGCGGCCTTCGTGAGATCAGCAACGGTATCACCGTGAAGGACCTGACCTTCAGGTACGACGAAAAGCCGGTGCTCGACGGGCTGTCGCTCACGTTCAAAAAGGGCGGGAAGTACGCGCTGACGGGGCCGTCAGGGTGCGGGAAGTCGACGCTTTTGAAGCTCCTTCTGGGGTGGCTTCCGGGGTATGGCGGGACCATATGCTTTGACGGCGCGGACGCCCGCGAGTTTTCAGCCGAGGAGCTTCAGCGGGAGATGAGCTACATCGAGCAGAACGTGTTCCTATTCAACACGACGATACGGGACAACATCACACTCGGAGAGGATTTTTCCGACGCGCAGATGGAAAAGGCCCTGCGGGACAGCGCGCTGGCGGGAGATCTGGCCGCAATGCCGGAGGGGCTGGACACGCCGGTGGGGGAGGACGGCGGCAATCTCTCCGGCGGGCAGAAACAGCGGGTGGCGATCGCCCGGGCGCTGATACATGACAGATCCATCCTCCTTGTGGACGAGGGCACAAGCGCCTTAGACCAGAAGAACGCGGGCATTGTGGAGGAGAGCCTGCTTGCCAACCCGGAGCTCACGCTGATCCTGGTCAGCCACCACCTCACCCCGGAGCGAATGGGCAGGTTTACAGGGGTGTACGATTTACGCAACCCATGACCCCATTTTCAAAATGAATTTGCCAACGGCAAAGATATTTTGAAAAACCATATTGATAAGAGCGACGTGACCCCCCAGACAACAGACACGCCCCAGAACGGGCCCCACAACCACCGCCCACAAAGCGCGGCCCAAAACAGAGCCACCCACCTACCGACTACCGCCAGCGTAAGCGGCCAAGCGAAGTTGACGCAGAAACCAATTAAGTCTCAGAACCGCGCGGCTATGGTTCCACCCAGACCCATCGACACGCCGCCGCGTGAGCCGACCCGAGATACACGGCGGGAGCCTGAAGTCTCCCGCCGCCCCCAACCTCCGCTTTTCTCTCCTTTGTTACTTTCTTCTCTTTTGCGGCGGCAAAAGAGAAGAAAGTAAAGCCCCCCGGCCATATAAACTATACCCCGTAGAATGGACACAAGCTTTGGTTAGGTAGCACCCACGTTCCCGTTTTGTGGACAGCCCTCAATCGGCACCGTCCCCAAGTCGTGGACAGTAGGATTTCTGCGAA
>CANQKZ010000197.1 GCA_947624585.1 uncultured Oscillospiraceae bacterium
ACCTGATAGGCGACGCCCTGGGGCAGGCCCTCCGCGGTCACGGTATCCCCGCTCTTCACCTCAAAGGTGGCGACGCCCTTGTCGAAGGTCATCCCGCCATGTACGCCGTCCACGGTCTTGTCGTCCAGCTCCACGCGGAAATGCCACGTCCTGTTCGTCTCGCCGCCCGTGCCGGTGACGGTCTTCGTGATGGTCAGGCCGCCGGTCTTCGGCGTATAGGTGTTGGTGACGGTGACCTCGCCCGTTTTGTTGGCCTCCACGGTGACCGTCCCGTCGCCAGAGACCACCAGGTCATAACCGGTGATACTGGCGTCGGTCTCGGTGACGGTATATGTGCCGGGAAGGAGGCCCGTCAGCGTCTGCCGCCCGCCGTTATGCAGGGTGACGGTCTGGCTGTATCCCTCCGGCCCGGTGACGGTGAAGGTGAACGTCTTGCCCGCGGCGGCCGCGCCGCCGCCCTCCACGCGCTTGACCAGGGTCAGCTCGCCGTACTTATACGTGTTGGTGACGGTGACGTCCGCCTTGCTGTCCTTCGATATCACGCCGTCGGCCGGGTCGATCGCGGCTGTATAGTCGTCGCCGGGCGTCTCCTCCACGGTATAGTACACGCCGTCGGGGAGATTGGATGCCGTGGCGGTCTTGCCGCTTTGGAGCGTGACTTTGGCCACGCCCGCCTCGAAGGTCATATCGCCGTACCTGCCGCCGAAATCGGTGAGGACATTGCCCTCGCTGTCTTTCAGCGTCACGGTGATGTCGAACGCCTGTTCCGGGTCGCCGCCCACGGTCTGTTTGGTGACGCTCAGCGTCCCGCCCTTATAGGTGTTGGTGAACGCCGCGGTCGCCTCAACGCCGTCTTTGATCTCGCCCTTGTCATTGGTGACAGTGGTGGTATAGCCCAGGGTATTGGCCTCGTCCTCCGTGACGGTATAATAGACCCCCTCGGGCAGATCGTCCGCCGTCGCGGACCACCCGTGGCCGACGCCCAGCGTGACGTGGGCGACGCCCGCAGCGAACGTCATGTCGCCGTATACGCCGTCGATGTCCGTGCAGATATCGCCGCCCTCTGTTTTCCGCAGCGTCACGGTGAAGTTAAAGGTCCCCACGTGGCCCGCCGGCCGGTTCTCCACGGCCTTGGACACCGTGAGCTTGCCGGTCTTGTAGCGGTTGACCACGTGGACGGTGACGGAGTGGCTCGTCTCGTCCGCCAAGCTCACCTTGTATTGGTTGTCTGCGACCTTTGTTGCGCCCTCGATCTCCATCGCATAGCCGTCCGGGACGCCGTTCTCCGTGATGGTGAACTGGGTATCCGCGTGTAGGTTCTTGAGGGTCTTTTCATTGCCCTCGCCCGTCCCCAGGTCGAAGGTCACGGAGCCGTTTTCAAACTCCAGGTCGCCGTGCCTTTCGTTGCAGTCGTCATAATTGTCCTGGGTGATGGTAAAGCTGTACTTTTTATCAGTATTAAGTTCATCCGGTCCGCCGTCCACCGTCTTGTAGATGACGAGCTGGCCGGGCGCGTGGATATTGGTGATGGTGGCCTCGGCGACGTCGCCGCCCGGGATATCCCCGATGCAGCCTTCGTAGCGGACCAGATAGCCCCGCTCACCGGCATTGGTCACGTTCTCTGTGACGGTGTAATCCGCGCCGGCGGGCAGGCCCGGGATGATGACCGTATCATTGTGCTTTATTTTAAAGGTGGTCGTATGGTCCTCTTTAAAAACGTAATCGCCTCGCGGCCCCGTCACGCCATCGACCCATACGGTGACCTCAAATTCACCGTCTTCGTAGCCGGGCCCGTGTTCCTCATCGTGCTGGACTATTTTCGTGATCGTCAGCTGGCCGCCGGTATAGGTGTTGGTCATATCGACCTTCTGGGTCCCATCGGCGCTGATGGTTCCCGTTCCGTCCCCGTCTCCGAAGGAGAGCGTATAGTCGTCCGCCTTCTCCTCCGTCACCTCGTATTTCACGTCCGCGGGCAGGCCCTGGATGGTGATGGAGTGTGGGAATTGTTCCAAGCCCGCGACAGAATCGGTCGCGCCCTGCAGGCGGATATCTCCCACCAGATCGCCGTTTGTAAACGTCACTTCCTCATATTTATGCGTCGCCAGGCCGTCATCGACCTTGAACGTGCCGCTGATGGCCGGCGTCAGCTTCACATGGATCCGGAAGCCGTGATACCGGTTGCCGTTGGGGTCGACGCTCTTGGTGATGGTGAGGTTGCCGGTCTCATACACGTTAGTGAAACCGATGCTTCCGGCGGTCTCGCCGCCATGGCTATAAGTGGGCGTGGCCACCAGATGGCCGCCCTCGTCCTTGACCTCCACTTTTATGGTCCACTCGGTCCCGTCGTAGGTATAGCCTGCGGTGGTGCCCTTGGTTTCTTTTACGGTGTACTCATAGGTCCCGGCCTTGGTATAGGTGATGCTGCCGAACGCGGCCGGGCCGCTGCCGGTGACAGAGGCGGACGCGCCGCCGCTGCCGGCGGGCATGGGCTCTTCGCCCGTCTTGCCCGCCAGGGTGAAGTTGAACTCCTTGTCGGTGCCAACAGGCACGGGGCCGTTCACCGTCTTGCTCACCTGGGGCTGGAAGGTGGCGGCCTTGGGCGCATACGTGTTGGTGAAGGCAGCGTTTTCCGTGTTGGAAGCGCCGGCCTTGCTGTAGCGGGGCGTGGCCACCAGCTGGCCGTTCACGTCCGTGACCGTGACGGTGAGGGTCCACTCGCTGTCGTCGTAGGTATAGCCCTCGGCGGAGCCCGCGGTCTCTTTTATCTTATAGGTATATGTCCCGGTCTTATCATAGGTGATCCCGCCGAAGCTGGCCGTGCCATCGCCCGTGATCGTGACTGTGGCGGGGTCGTCGCCGCCGGGCATGGGCGCGTCGCCCACAGCCTCCAGGGTGAAGGTGAAGGTCTCGTCCGCTGGGGGCTCCGGTCCTTTCACCGTCTTGCTCACCTTGGGCTGGAAGGTGGTGGGCTCTGTCTTATACGTGTTGGCGAAGGCGGCGGCATGCTCCTCCGTCGCCACGCCGTCCTTGGTATATACGCCCGTCGCGTGGAAGCTGGCGCCGTCGTCCGTGACCGTGACGGTGAGGGTCCACGTGGCCGTGTCGTAGGTATAGCCCCCGGCGGAGCCCGCGGTCTCCTTTATGGTATAGGTATACGTCCCTTCCTTGACATAGGTGATGCTGCCGAAGCTGACGGTGCCCTCACCCGTGACCGTGACACTGTTCCCGCCGGCCGGCATGGGGGCGTCGTCCTTCCCCTCGATCGTGAAGGTGAAGGTCCCGGCCGCCGGCGCCGGGCCGTCCACCGCCTTGCTCACGCTGGGGGTGAAGGTGGTGGGCGTGGACTTATGGTTGGTGAAGGTCAGGGCCACGTTGTCGTCATTCAAGCTGCCGGACTGCGGTTCCCCAGGAGTGGTGTAATAATCCCCCTTGTTCGCTTCGGTCTCCTTCACGGTATAGGCCGTGCCCGCGGGGACCTTGAGCCGGAAGGTCTCGCCGTCTTTGAGCGTTACCTTGATGGTCTGCTCTTTATACTCGATCATCGTCTGGCCGCCGGCGAACGTCACGTCCCCCCGCTCCTCGTTGACGGCCTCCAGCGCGCCGTTTTTCCACAGCTGGGCGGGGAATTCATTTCCCTGGTAGGTGTCGTCGATCTCCGTCAGCTCGATCTCAAAGTTCCAGAGCTTGTTTTTATCGCCTTCGCCGCCGGTGACATCTTTGCTCACGGACAGGGTCCGCAGGGGCAGCCGGTCGGCCTTGGGGGAGGCCGCGGTCACCTCCACGGGCCGGTTATTTACATAATTCGGAATATACACGCAGAACGCCTGGGGCGTATAGCGATAGTCCTCCGTGAACAGCACGTCCCCGGTCACCAGCCAAACGCCCTCGGACAGGCTGCTAAACAGGGCATAGCCGGACTCGTCCGTAGACACAGTCGCCGCCGGGCTGATGGATTTGCTGTTTACATAACTCTGGAGCTTCTCGACCGCGGTCACCATGTCTTCGGCGGCCATGTTGTTCGTCAGCGTCACGTCGCTGCAGCCCACAAAGTCGCCGGTCAGGGGGAACTGGTCGGAACCCTCCGTCGGCTTACCCGCCACGTGATAGATGCGGAACGTGGCGCCGGGGAGGGGCTTGACCACGTCCACGAACTCCACCCGGAGGCTGTAGATCGCGCCGCTGGGGTCCGCTGACGCGGCCGCGCCCGTCACGGGCATGGCCAGCAGCGACGCCGCGATGAGCAGCGCCGCCAGGAGCCGGTTCAAAAACTGTCTTCTCATGTCCGTCCTCCCCGTTTCCTGCGAGCTTTTGCCCGGACCGCCAGAAGCAGGGCGCCGCCGGCGGCGATGGCCGCGAGGCTGGCCCAGGCGGCGTGGACGCCGGGCCCGCCGGTGTGGGGCACGATGTATTGCGTGACCTGGTTGAGGAACGCGGCGGTGACGGTGCCGTCCGCCGGGATGGAGCCCACGTCGCCGGAGATGGCGGTGGTATAGCCGTTCCGGTTGGCCTCCTCCTCGACCACCTGGTAGTTCATGCCCGCGGGCAGTCCCTCGATATAGACCGTCTGGCCGTGGCGCAGGGTGAACTCCGCCACGCCGTTTTCAAACACGATCGGCTCGTGGCCGCCCGTTTGCGGGAACGTTCCGCTGTAAGTCAGGTCGTCCAGCCGGACGGTGAACTTGAATTCCTTCGAGTTGTCATCCGGGTTTTTGCTGTCCACGGTCTTGGTGACCATCAGGGTGCCGGTGGCCTCGGAGGGCGTGTTGACGAAGGGCCATGTCTCCACGGTGTCGCCCATGACCTTCTTGCCCGTGTATCCCTCCGGGACGGTGGGCAGGGTCTGGATATAGCCCTTCAGGGATTCCTCCCGGATGTTATAGGGCGTCCCCGGTCCCACGCCCACGAACACGGCGGTCTGGCCGGGCTGCAGGGTGAACTTGCCGCTCCCGTCCGTTGTGAGGGGCTGCTCCTTGCCCTCGCCCAGGTCGGCCATCGTGCCCTCGGCGGAATCGTAGAGATAGTAGTCCGCGACTATGCCGGACCCGTCGTTATTCGTGAGGTAATAGGTGAAGGCGGGCGTCTCCGCCGGGGCCTCCCCCTCCAGCTTTTTGGACACGGCGAAGGAGGCGATGTCGTTGGTGAAGGTGGCCAGGTTGGCCGGCGCCGTGGTGACGCCCTG
>CANQKZ010000198.1 GCA_947624585.1 uncultured Oscillospiraceae bacterium
CGGCAGCTTGGCAAAAACGGCGGACGCTGCACCGCCCATTATGTCCGCTATGATACCCTTTACGCCTATGTGCTGTCAAGAATCCAGTATTGGGCGGGACAGGCGGAGCTGGGCGAGGAACAGCTTTTAGAGCGGCTTCTGAAAACCGGTGACAAGGGACGCGCCGCGCAAGCGAAGAAACGGGCTGCGGAGCTTGCCAAGGCCGAGAAGCGCAAGGCGGAGGTGGACAGGCTGTTTGCCAAGATGTATGAGGACTGGTCTGCGGAGCGCATCACGGGCTATAACTTCAATATGCTGTCCCAGAAATATCAAGCCGAGCAAAGCGAGCTGATCGACAAGATTGACGGCATCAAAGCAGAGCTTGTGTCAGAACAGCAGACAACATCCGACGCCGAAAAGTGGGTCGCGCTGATAAAGCGTTATTCCCACCCCACCGAGCTGACCGCCGAGCTTCTGAACACCCTGATTGAAAAGATCGTGGTTCATGAAGCGATCAAGCACCCGAACGGCCTGCGCGAGCAGGAAGTTGAGATTTACTACCGTTTCGTCGGCAAAATAGACTGACGGACGAAAAATATACGTTTATATCCTTAACTAAGTGAAACGGGCGGCACGCTTCCCGATGTCGCTTTGCTTGCCCCCATCGCGCGGCTGCTCGGCATCACCACAGATGAGCTCCTGTCCTTTAAAGACGAGCTGACAGACGAGGAGATTGACCAATATCTGTCGGGGCTCCAAAGGGACCTGGAGAGTGGGGTCTTCGACGACGTATTTCTTTCCGTAAAGAGAAAAACGGAGGAATATCCCAATTGCGAAAAGCTGATTTGGCAGGCGGCCGTCCTTCTGGACGCGAAACGGATGAGCGCGAAGATCCCGGACAGCGACCGATATGACAGCGCGATATTCGGATGGTACGAAAGATGTCTGCGCTCAGAGGACCGGTGGATCCGGGGTCAGGCGGCGGATTCGCTGTTTCGCGCGTTTGTCCGAAAAAATGATTACGAAAAAGCGGCCCATTATCTGAAATATTTCTCCTTGAAGGACCCGGAGCGCAAGCGCAAGGCGGCGCTTGTGAACAGCAAAACAGGAAAACGGACGGAAGCCTACCGCGCGTATGAGGAATTGATTTTCACCGGATACCAGCACATCCAGATGACATTGAACGACCTGCGCATCCTTTATATGGAAGACGGCGACCTTGAAATGGCGAAAAAGCTGGTTGAGGTTTCGTCCGCCGCCGCGTCCGCGTTTGAAATGGGCAAATATAACCGAGTCTGCTTCGGCCTGGATGTGGCGATCTGGGAAAAGGACGCCGCGTGGACGGCCCGGCTCATTCGGGATATCCTGGACAGTGTGGACTCGATAGGTGATTTCGCCGGATCCAGGCTTTATCAACACATGACGCTGAAACCCATTCCCCTCGATTTTCTGACCGGCTTAAAACGGGAACTTCTGAAGTCCCTTGACGATGAAACCTTCGATTATATGCGCGGAAATGAGGATTGGAAAAAACTGAAAAGTGACTTCTCCTGAGGGACCTCCAGCCAACTCGCCGCACCCCGTCCCCCACACGATCCCCACCCACAAAGCGCGGCCCAAAACAGAGCCACCCACCTATCGACTACTACCAGCGTAAGCGGCCAAGCGAAGTTGATGCTGAACCTGTTCGACCCAGGACCGCGCGGATATGGTTCCTCCCAGGCGTATCGACATGAGATGCGTAAGCCGACCCGAGATACACGGTAGGAGGCTGCGGCCCCCACCGCACCCCCACTCGGCCTTTTCTCTCTTTTGCTTCTTTTCTCTCTTTTGTGCAGTAGCATTTTTCCGCCACGGAACAAAAGAGAGAAAAGAAGGGCCCCCGGCACTCCTGCCGGAGACCCCCCGTCCGTTCGGACGGCACCCGAAAAAGCCCACGGCGGGCCGAGCCGTTCCTATTACCGGAGTTTTCCGAAAACCTCCCCTATTTTTTCCGCAATACATAATTCCGCCATGGAATCCATAGGCGTCGCCGTCTTGTTGATGAGCACCAGATGCTTTCCCCTAAAATAGTGGACAAGCCCCGCCGCCGGGTAGACGGCCAAAGAGGTCCCGCCGATGATCATCATATCCGCCCGGGAGATCTCCGTCACGGACCTTGTGAGCACGTCGGAATCCAGTCCCTCCTCGTAGAGGACGATATCCGGCCGCACCACGCCGCCGCATTTGTCGCAGTGGGGGGTCTCCGTGGCGTTCTGTACGTAGTTGGCGTCGAACCGCCTGCCGCAGCGGACGCAGTAGTTCTCCAGAAGCGTCCCGTGGAGCTCCAGAACGTTTTTGCTCCCCGCCGCCTGGTGGAGGCCGTCGATGTTCTGGGTGATCACCGCCCAGAGCTTGCCACGGCGCTCCAGCTCGGCAAGATATTTGTGGGCCGCGTTGGGCTTGGCCCCACGGACGATGAGCTTGTCCCGGTAGAATCTGTAAAACTCGTCCGGGTACCGCGTAAAGAAGGAGTGGCTCAAAATCTCCTCCGGCGGGTAGTCGTATTTCTGATTGTACAGCCCGTCCACGCTGCGAAAGTCGGGGATCCCGCTCTCGGTGGATACCCCCGCGCCGCCGAAAAAGACGACGCGCTGGGATTCGTCGATCATACGCTGAAGTCTGGCGATCTTGTCTTCCATATGTACACCCCCGTAAGATTTTCCGCCCGCGACCGGGCGGGATTTATGCGGTTTTATTTGACAACACGATTTTACCAGTTTATAATGAAATAATCAAGGAGGGAGGCCAAATTCATGAAAAAACTTTCCGCCTTCACCTTCACCCACCTCACCGTGGACTTCGCCTGCTTCACGGTTCTCTTCGCCTCCCTGGCAAAATCGTGGGAGGGGGCGGCTCTGGCGGTACTCTTTCTTGTCTACGATCTTGTCGCCTTTGGCCTCCAGGCGCCCCTGGGGGCGATTCTGGACGTGAAGGACACGGACCGGGCCGGGTTTGCCGCCATGGGCGCGTTTGTGACGGCGGCGGGGCTTCTGACAGCCTGGCTGGGCGGGACTCTGGCGGGTGTCGCCGTTTTCGGGACGGTGCTGGCGGCTCTGGGCAACGCGGCCTTTCATGTGGGCGCGGGCAGCGCGGTGCTGACGGAGTGCCGGGGGAAGCTGACACCCAGCGGTATCTTCAACAGCGCCGGGGCGTTGGGCGTGGGTCTGGGGACCGTCCTGGGCGCGGGCCGTCCGGGTCTGGCGTTCCCTCTGGCGCTGGGCGTTCTTCTGGTTGGTGCCGTTTGGACGTTGGCGCAGAGGAAAGCGGGTTTGAGTAGATCCTACTGCCGGGAGCTTTCGTTCCTCCCCCGCCCCGGACCCCTGGGGGGCGTTGTGGGGATTCTGTGCCTCGCCATCGCCCTCCACTCCCTGGCCTCGGGGCTGACGCCGGGAACGCCCGGGCTCACCGGGGCTCTGGCGCTGGTTCTGCCGCTGATGATCTGCTTGGGCAAGCTGACCGGGGGTATCCTGTCGGACAGGCTGGGGCCCCGGCGGACGCTGACCGCCTCTCTGGCTCTCGCCGCCGCGCTCCTGGCCCTGTCGGCGGCCGTCCCGGCGCTGGTGGTCCCTGCGGTGTTTTTCATGAATATGTCCGTCCCCGTCACCCAGTGTTCTGTGGCCGGGGCGCTGCCGGACTCCCCCGGTTTCGCCTTTGGACTCACAAAGCTTGCGCTGGTGTCCGGCACCGCCGTCACCTTCTTCCTGCCGGTGTCCGATGCCCTGCGCCCCGCGCTCTCCGCGCCCCTCACCGCCCTCGCGATCACCGCCGCGTGGACGATGGCGAAAGATAAAGGAGGTCATTCAAAATGAACGTTTACACTCCCCTGGACATCGCGCCCTCCCGGGGACTTATCCCCGGCTCCAATCTCCCGGCGGTGCTGATCGCCGCCGCAGTCGTCGTGGTTCTCATCGGCTTTGCCGTATATTTCATAAAGAACAGGAGGAAATGAAAAATGACACTGCTTCCCCTCGATGTGGCCGCCGCGCCCATCATCGTATTCAGCCTTGTGGTCCCCGTGGTGATCTTCGCCGTCGTGGTGGGCCTGGGGGTGTTCGCCGTGAAGATGATCAAAAAGATCTCCCGGGCCAGCGCTAGGAGGGAGGCGGAGAAGCTTGGAGCTTCTACTCCTCCTTCTGAAGAATCTGACTCTGACAATACTCCTTGAGGGCGCGGGGATCCTGTTGATCCTCCACAAGCCCCGGGCGATCCTCTACAGCGTCCTCGCCAACGTGATGACGAACCCCGCCCTCAACGTGGCGCTCATCATGCTCACGGGGTACGCCCGTCTCCCCTACTGGCCCTGTCTCGCCGCTCTGGAGCTGTCCGCCGTGGCCGCCGAGACCTGGGCCTACGCCTCCCTGCTCCCGAGCTTGGGGCGCGGGAGGTGCTTCCTCCTCTCCCTGGCCCTCAACGCGCTGAGCTTCGGGGTCGGGGTGCTGATTTTGTGAAAAAACACAGAGACACCACGCCTGCCGGTATGACCCGCACCCCGTCAAGAGGACAGAGAAAAGATTAAAATAAAGTTTACAAATCAGACAGCGCCTACGGCGCCGTCGCAACCGCAGATTCCGGTTGCCTACTTTGCAGGCATCCGGAATTTGCGGTTTTTTATGCCGCCATAGCCAAAGCGTGCTTTTCCAGAGGCGTCAATACACCGAGGTTGCGCTGGACCCGTCTGTTGTTGTAGTAGCGAATATAACCCTCAATCGTTTGGACGAGCGACCGCTTGCTGTTGAACTGCTTCCCATAGTAGCATTCCCGCTTCAGGATGCCCCAAAGGCCCTCCATGGGGCCGTTGTCAATGCATCGGCCTACGCGGGACATGCTTTGTACCATACCGGCCTGCTCCAGCTTGTGGTGAAAAGTCCTGCTTGTGTATTGGAATCCCCTGTCGCTGTGGAAGAGAGGATGCGCGTCAGGGTTGGCCGCGACCGCCCTGTCCAAGGTCTTGAAAACCAAAGGGTTATCGTTGCGTTCGCTGATCACATACGCCACGATGCGCCTGTCACAGAGATCAAGAATGGCACTGAGATAGACCTTATGTACCGTGACCCCTTCATACCATTTTATACTAATATTCAATCAAAATAAGACATTCGCGACGGTCTTTTTCGCGTCAAGCTTCGTCATACGGCTTGGA
>CANQKZ010000199.1 GCA_947624585.1 uncultured Oscillospiraceae bacterium
AAAAGGCCGGTGAGGGCCCGGCGATAGTCCGGGCCCGGCGCTTCGTAACGCGGGTCGGCTTCCGCGGTGGCGTGTCGGTACGTCTGGGTGGAACCATATCCGCGCGGTCCGTCTCTGAATTGGTTCCGGCATCAACTTCGCTTGGCCGCTTACGCTGGCGGTTGTCGGTAGGTGGGAGGCTCTGTTTTGGGCCGCGCTTTGTGGGTGGGGGTTGTGGGGCCCGTTCCGGAACGTGTCTGTTGTCTGGGGTTTCACGTCGCTCTTATCAATAAGGTTTTTCAAAATATCTTTGCCTTTGGCAAATTCATTTTGAAAAGAATTTTTATTCCTGAAAGGGGAGGAGTGCTTCTCCCGGTTCTCCCGTGCGGCGTACAACCCCGGATGACAACCGCTTCAAGGCGGGCCCCACAACGACCGCCCACAAAGCGCGGCACCAAACAGAGTCACCCAGCCTCCGACATCCACCGGCGTAAGCGGCAAGCGAAAGTGATGCGCCAGCCCATTCGAATAAGCACCGCGCGGATATGGTTCCACCCAGACGTACCGACACGCCACCGCGTGAGCCGACCCGAGATACACGGTAGGAGCCTACGTCTCCCACCGCGCCCCTATCCGCATTTTCTCTCTTTTGCTTCTTTTTTCTCTTTTGTGCAGTGGCATTTCTCTGCCACGGAACAAAAGAGAGAAAAGAAGGACTCCCCGTCCGTTTGGACGGCACCCCCGGCAATTCTGCCGGGCACAGAACAAAAGCGGGCAGGCACTGCGGCCCGCCCGCCCATAAGCGCGGAAAGCTTATATCAGTCGTCAAAATCTCTTTCGTGTTCAAGGACGGAGCCTGTCGATGCGTCCAGCTTGTATTCGTACTCGTATCCGTTGGACTTGAATTCGACCTCGTACTCCAATCTGCCGTCGTCGTAGTCCCGCTCGCATTTGAGGCCCGTGACCTGGTTCTGGCTCAGACCGGCGTGGGCCAGGGCGGCCGAGACGGCGGCCTCCGCGCCGATGTCGGTGGTCTGGGTGGAGCCGCCGGAGTGGTGATCCTCGGTGTGGGCGGCGGTGTCGTGGTGGTGGGCGAGGTTGTCGCAGGGCTCGGAGCTGAAGCCGAGGACGGAGCCGTCGGCGGCGCTGACCTCGCACTCATAGACCGTGGCGCCGCACTCAAATTCCAGGTCGTAGCAGTGGCGGCCGTCGTCGTAGTCGTGTTCGCATTTGAGCCAGGCGGCGTCCGAGGCGGAGACGCCCGCGCGGGCGAGGGCGGCGGATTTGGCGGCCTCCGCGCCGATGTCGGCGGATTGGGGCCCCGGTTGGGCGGGGAGCTGAGTTTGGCCGGAGGTCCCGGGGGCGGCGGGGATGATCTCCGTCTCGTATTTGAGGATGCTGCCGTCGGCGGCCAGGACGGTCACCTCATACATCACGTCCGCGGCGGAGGTGTAGAACTCCAGTTCGTACTCCAGACGCCCGTCGTCATACTCCCGCTGGGTCTTCCGCCACACCGCGTCGGAGCTGACGCCCGCGCGCTCAAGGGCGATCGCTTTGGCTGCCTCCAGGCCGATGTCCTGCACGGCGGCGGTGGAATTTCCCGGCTCGCCCTGGGCGGCGGGGACCTGGACGGCCTCCTTCTCCACGGAGATCACCGCGCCGTCGGCGGCGCCGATTTTGTAGTCGTACTCGGTGTCGGCGGTGCGGAAGTCGACCTCGTAGACCGTCTTGCCGTTTTCCACGTCCTTTTCCGTCTTCTCCCAGGTCACCTGGCTGGCGGTGAGGCCCGCGTGGTTCAGGGCGGCGGCTTTGGCGTCGTCTACGGTGATCTCAACCGGCGCTGTCCCGGCGGAGCCGGCCGCGGTGGGAGCGGTCCCGCCGGAGGCGTTCTGCCGGTAGTGCGTCTCCTCCCGGAGGACCTCGCCGGTCCGGGCGTCTACCTCGTACTCGAACTCATAGCCGCCGCACCAGAAGCTTACGTCGTAGTGGCCGTCCCGGTCGTACTCGGTGTATATATCAAAGATGTTATAACCCGAAAGCTCGGGGTGATTGGCGTGGAAACGCTCGGCGGCGCTGTTGAACGCCTCGTCGGCGGTGACGCCGGGGGCAGGCTCGTCGGCGGAGGCGTTGACGGCGTCCTTCCGGCCGGAGAGGACCTGGCCGGTGAAGGCGTCCACCGTGTATTCGTAATGGTTGATACGGCTGCCCCAGGTGAGCTCCACCTCGTAGTGGGGGACGGGGTCGTCCAGCTCCGGGTCCACATCGGGGATCACGCTGTCCAGCGCCAGCACCCCGGCGTACTCCGAGGCGGCATACGCGGCCTGAGCCCTGCCGATGGGCATGGCGGGGGCGCCGATGCGGATGAGGTCGCGAAGCTCCTCTACGGAAAGCTCCGCCAGCTCGTCGAACTTGAGGGAGCTGTTCAGGGCGATGACCTGGTTGATGTAGGCGGCCTTTCCGGCGGAGATATTGTTCTGCTGGGCCTGCTGGTTGAGGCCCGCGTCGAAGGTCATGTACTGGCTGAGGACGCCCGCCGCGTTGGCGGCGTTCTGCAAGACGCCGTCCACCTCGGCCACCAGCTGGGCCTGGAGACGCTCGCCACGGGCGGCGTCCTTATCCTCCACGGAGATGAGGATGGCGGAGCTGAGGCTGTCCAGATATCCGGCTCGGACGATGGCGCCCACGATGGCGTTGACCGCCACACCCAGCTTCGCGCCCTCCAGGTCCGCGCCGCCGTTCATGGAGGACAGGATGTCCTGTCCCTCCGCGTTGAGGCCGGTGCAGGACAGCACCTTCTCGGAGCGGTTGACCTTCAGCTCGATGCTGGGATTCACATCCAGGGACACCGTGGTGGCTACGGCGTAGTTGGCGCTGTAGTAGAATCCGCCGAATCCGGCGATCAGGACCAGGGCAAGGCAGGCGGCCACGAGGCCGGTCCAGCGGGGTTTTCTCTTCGCGTTTGTCATTTTTCTGTCTCCTTTCCTGTTTTCCACATCCGAGAGGAGCCTGGCAAGTCCGTCGGGGGCCGTGTTCTCAACGGCCTTTTTCAATCTCATTTCGATGTCTCTGTCAGTCATTGGGCTCACTCTCCTTCCATCAGCCCGCGCAGCTTCAAAACGGCGCGGCGGTATTTTGACAGGACTGTTCCCAGGGGCATATCCAGAAGCTTTGCGATTTCCCGGTGCCGGAGGCCGGAGGCGGCGTGGAGGAGGACGATCTGCCGCTCCCGGGCCTGGAGCTGTCCCAGCGCCGATTGGAGCGCCGCCCGGTCGTCACCGGACACGTCCCTGCCGGCGGGGATGGCGTTCCACTCCTCCTCGGTGAGGTCCACCCTCCGCTTTCTCTTCCGAAGCTCCATGAGGCACAGGTTCCGGGTAATGGCCAGGATCCACGCCATGGGCGAGCCTTTGGGCCGGTAGCTTCCCGCGTAGTCCCACACGCGAAGGTAGGCGTCGTGGGTCAGCTCCTCCGCGTCCTGGGCGGAGCCCGTCATGGACAGGGCCAGCGCGTAGACGGCGCCCTTTGTGCGGGTGTAGAGGTCAGCGAAAGCGTTCGTGTCGCCGGAAGCCGTTTCCGCCAGCAGCCGCTCGAGTTCGGCCGCCGGGGTTGAGGGTTCTTCGATCTCCTCCGGATCCATGGTCTTCAACTCCTGTCAATTTAGTAATGCCTGGGGGATGGGTTTTATTTCAAGGAAATAGAAAAAAGTTTTGAATAAATTTGCTGTGGCCGTGGGCGCCTTGATCGGGCTTCCGTCCGAAGGCCCTCTCCCGTCCGATCGGACGGAAACCGATATATGCCATGCGCACCAAGCGTCCCGGAGCGTTATATTTTTTCCCTTTCGGCGTATATTCCCCCTTCCCTCTGTGCATAATAACGCCGTAACAAGCAAGCGGGAAACCGCTTCAAACGGAGGTATTTTGATGCACGAGAGGAAGAGCTTTTCGCAGTACGCGGATGAGTTCCTCAGCGGAAAGGGCTTTTACATAGTCCTCTTCGCGTGCGTCGCCGTCATCGGAGTCTCGGCGTGGCTGCTGCTGTTTTCGCGGTGGTCACCCCTGGGCGACGGCGATGAGGGGGACTATCTTGACGTGATGGGGGACGTGAGCACATCACTCCCCGAGGACGGCGGGGATCTGCCCGTCGGGAATGTAGGCGGAGACGCCTCCGGCGGCGGGGCCGGGCCGGTCCAGCCGGAACACACGGTGCCTTCCGGGGATCTGACCCGGGAGCTCAACGACCCGGGGACCGGGGACGCCGAAATAAAGGACAGCTCCGACACCCTGAAGGTGACGGACAAGCCGGAGGACGGGAAGTCTTCGAACAGCGGGAAGGAGGACACGAAATCCGGGGATGAGAGCGGAGGAACACCGGCGGAGGACGGCTCCGAAGGTCCCGAGGACGGGGCGGAGAGCGCCCAAACCGGGGAGGAGATGACCTTTGTCTGGCCCGTGGCCGGGGAGGTCATCAAGCCCCACTCGCCGGACACCCTTCTCTACAGCGCCACAATGGGCGACTGGCGCACCCATGAGGGCGTGGATATCGCGGCGCGGCTGGGGACCAGGGTCCTGAGCTGCGCCAACGGAACGGTGCTGTCCGTGGAGGACAGCGGAGACGGGCGGGGGACCGTGGTGGTCATCGACCACGGCTCCGGCGTCACGGCCACCTACGCCAATCTGGCCGGGATGCCCACGGTGACGCCCGGGGACTCGGTGACGCAGGGGTCCGTCCTGGGGTCCGTGGGGGCCACCTCCCTCTATGAGACGGCGGAGGACTCCCACCTGCACTTCGCCCTTACCGTGAACGGGGAGAGCGTGGACCCGGAGGCGTTTTTGCCGAAGATGTCATAAGAGGCAAGACCCTTTGGAACGGGCCCGGAAGCGGAAAGAGGCTGTGGAGGATCCGAAAAGGGTCTTTTCACAGCCTTTTTTGGATAAATCGAAGCGCCGAAATCGGTGAGCGGATTTTTAAATACTAATGTTCAATTAAAAGAAGACACCGAGCGGCGAGGACTTTTCGTGTCAAGCGAGGAAGGCGGCGCCGGGAATACTGTATGTATTTCCAAGCCGTATGACGAAGCTTGACGCGAA
>CANQKZ010000200.1 GCA_947624585.1 uncultured Oscillospiraceae bacterium
CCAAAAAAGGAAGAGAGTTGCCAGGGGATCCTTGGTAACTCTCTTCCTTTTTTACGGGACTTTTTTCACAGCCCCTGAAATGACCTGTTTTCGATTCAGCGGCTCCACTCCTCGATGAGCTTCAGAACGTCCTCCTTGGCGCCCACGGTGAAGCCGTCCAGGAGGGTCATGACGCCCAGCTTGCCGGTGTTCTGGATGATCAGCAGGTGCTCCGTCTCCAGCGTGCGGGTCACATCCTCGTAATTGACGATCAGCGGGTCCACGTTGGTCAGGACCTCCATCCTGTCCTCGTAGAACCGGGTGACGCGCTCCATCTCGTCGCCGGAGCGCTCACATATGTCCTTCCACGCCTTCTTAATGCGGCTCCGGGGGATGCCCACGGAGACATAGAGGCAGGCCAGCACCATGGCGACGGTCTCGATGATCGTGGCCACCGGACTTCCGCCACGCAGAACGGTAAATCCCGCCAGGAACACCCAGGCCACAGCCAGCACGATCACCAGCTTCTTCAGGACGGGCCGGAAGTCGGTGTCGATGACCTTCTTCATGCCCTCCCGGAAGAGCTCCTCGGTGACGGTGAATTTGTTTTCCGCGATAAGTTCCATATTCTCTGCCCTCCGCCCTGTTATTTTCTGTAGAAGAGGATGCCCAGCGTCCCCGGTCCGCAGTGGGAGGAGACGGTACACCCGGCGCGAGTGTGGATGACCTCCTCAAAAGGGACCAGCTCCCGGACCGTCCGCTCGGCGATGTCGCGGCACTCCCGGCTGACGCCGGAGTCGGTGATGAACACTCGGCGGGCGTCCACGGTGCCGGGGTCCGAAAGCCTGTCGCGTATGTACGCCTCGATGCAGGCGGAAAGCTTGCCCCGGTACTTCTTCCCCACGCCCATGGCGCCGTTCTTCACGTAGATGCATGGGTGGAGCTTCAAAAGGTTAGCGCCCATGGCGGCCAGGGCCGTACACCGGCCGCCCCGCCGCAGGTAGTCCAGGGTGTCCACCACGAAGCTGACATCCAGCTTCTCCTTTTTTTCGTCCAGCCGCCGCTTGATCTCCGCCGGGTCCACGCCGTCCCGGGCCATGTCGCAGGCGTCCAGCACCAGGTGGCCGATACCCGTGGACAAATTGGCGCTGTCCACCACGTACACGTTCCCCAGCTCCCGCGCGGCGATCTGGGCGTTCTGGAAGCAGGAGGACATGGAGGCGCTGATGGTGAAGTGGACAATGGCGTCGTACTCCTTCAAAAGCGCGCCGAACACATCCAAGTAGTCCTGCATATTGACCGCCGTGGTTACGCCCAGCTCGCCGCAGGCGGCGATCTTCTCATAGAGCGCATCCGGGGTGATGTCCACCCCATCCCGGTACACCCCGCCCGCCACGGTCACACTCAGGGGCGTAACGGTGATGTTTCGATCGGACACCAGCTCCGGCGACAGGTCGCAGGTGCTGTCAGCGGTGATCTTTATCTTCATATTTCTCCGCCTTTCATATTTCTGCTTGTATTTCCGCATTACAATATGTCTATACTATAGTTGAAATTATATTCCACGCCGCCCCATCTGTCAAGTCAGGGAATATAAAAAGCCCCGCGCCTTTCGGCGCGGAGCTTAATCAAGTAATTCAAGGGATAAATTACTTACTCTTATTTCGCGGTGTCAATGGCAACGCTGGGCTTCAGGGACAGGCTGTTGCCATCAGCGAGCATAATGGCCTCGACGCTGGTGACCTGGACCAGAAGACGGACATAAGCTCTCTCAAGAACGGTGTAGTTCATGGCGCTGGGAAGAGTGCCGGGAACCATGGGAACAAAGAGGACGTCGCCAGCCTTGATGGCGGTGGTGCTCAGAGCGGCAGTGGAGCGGGGGCTCTCCTCGAGGGCCAGCTGAACAGCGTTCTGGTTGTTGCCGAAGAGGACGGTCCAATAAGCGGAATCACCATAGACGGTCTTGGCAATGCTCTCAAGAGTGTCGCCAGCCTTGACGGTGTAGACCCAGATCTCGAAGTATCTGTAGCCGTTGGTGCGGGTCTTCTGGCTGAGGGAGGGAACACCGTAGATCATGGGGATATAGATCTCGTCGCCGATGTTGAAGTCAGCCTTGCCGGCAGCCCTGTTGCTGGCCACAAGAGCCTGGGTGACGGCGTTGTTGATGATATACTTATCATACATATCGTCGCCCCAAACCTTGAGAGCGATGCTGGCGGGAGTATCATCCTTCTGGATGATATAGAACTTGCCGTGATCAGCGGTCAGAGGATTCTGGGACTTCGCGGGGATGATGAGGGTCAGATACTGGGGCAGAACGGTCATGGCATTGACGTTGTTGCCAAGAACGCCTCTGTTGCGGGCCCAGATCTCAGGCCAACGGTTGGCGTTGCCAAGATAAGCCTCGGCGATGGAAGCGAGGGAGACATAGGTCTCCTGGACGGTGTAGGTGGTGCTGCCAGCGGCGGGAACAAGGGCATCCTCGGGAACGATCTCGGGATCGCTAGGATAGCCTGCGGGGGTGTAGGTTGCCAGTGCAGCGACTCCCAGGGACAGAGCCATCGCAATGACAAGAATCATGCTGAGTACTTTCTTCATTTTGCGTTTCTTCCTTTCAATAAAAATTTTTTAGGATTGACCACTGTCCCATATGGCGGAGTCCCTTCCTCCGTCTCAGGTTGGTCTGGTGGAAGCGCACCAAAGCTACCGGACGTTTCATTCGGATACCGGCCCGTGACCATCACTTTATCGCGAACCGTTCCCTGATGACGTTTCCATGGCCTATTTTAACTTATCCTTTTCCAAATTGCAACCCCCTTTTGCAAAAAAAATATTTTTTTATCCAAAAAAAGAAATTTCTTCGTTGGAAGCGGGGGATTTTACTTGGGATAAACTTTCAGATTTCCAAAAAATGCGCCTCTTTACTTTACATAATTTCCTCAGAGCTCCGCGTGGCGCGGCTCATCGACGTTTTTCGCGCCCTTTTTATTTATGCAATTTTCACATGAATGGAAATCTCAGCCGGAAATCCGGCCGCGGCGGCGCGGCTGTGGTGTCGTTCGAAGGTATATTGTCCACATTCGTTCTTTTTGATGCGTCCGCCCCGGCGGTCTTTTTTTACAGACGCGCTTTTTCCCGCGAGACGCGCGGCGCTCCGAGGCGGATCCTCTCTCTTCTTTAAAAAATTTCTTGACAAGCATAGATATTCTATGTATAATACTTATATTATCTATGTATAGGAGGTGTTACCATGCCGAAAAACGACGGCGGCGCCGGGATCCCCACGCTGGTGCTGGCGGTGTTGAAAAGTGGGGAGATGTACGGCTATCAGATCATCCTGGAGCTGGAGCAGCGGTCCCAGGGGGTGTTCCGGATGAAGGAGGGGACCCTCTACCCGGTGCTCCACGGCCTGGAGCGGGAGAAGCTGGTGTCCGCCCGGGAGGACACATCGGAGGCGGGGCGCAGGCGGCGGTACTACGCCCTGACCCGTGCGGGGGAGCAGACTCTCCGGGACCGGGAGCGGTCCTGGGAGGAATACAGCCGGGCGGTCACCGCCATCCTCCGGGGCGGTGAGCTCACATGAGGGACGCCTGGTTCTGGCTCACCGAGGCCACCGAACTCATCCGCTTCAAGCCCGACAAGCAGGCGGTGTGGGAGGAGCTTTCCGACCACATCCAATGCCGGAAGGAGGCCCTCCTCCACGACTTCCCGGAGCTGACGCCGGAGGAGGCGGAGGCGCGGGCCGTGGCGGCCATGGGGGACCCGGAGCCGCTGGCCCGGGACCTGGCGCGGCTCCACCGGCCCTGGATGGGGTACCTGTGGCGTGTAAGCCAGGCGCTGGCGGTGCTGGCGGCGGCGGTGCTGATCGTGGGCCTGCCCGCGTACCACTTCATCCGGGGCCATGACGGGCTTCTGTCCCACTTCGCCTACCTCGTCTCCTGGGAGGCGGAGGACCACTACCCGAAGCTGGGGGGCGCGGAGCTTCTGGAGACGGTCTCCTGTCACGCCGGGGACCGGGCCCGCCCCGGCGGGTACACCGTGTCCGTCCGGCGGGCGACGCTGGAGCGGTGGAAGTCGGAGACTACCGCCTTCGGCACCCTGAAGCTGGAGCTGTCGATCCACAGCTGGCGGGGCGAGTCCATGGCGTTGCCCGAGGCCGTCAGCCGCGTGACGGACGACCTGGGGACGGAGTACATACAGGGCAGCCTCACCCCCGGCTGGGTCTTCTACAGCTCGGCGGAGTGGGGGGACCTGGCGCCCCTGGGCCAGCGGGCGGCGCTGATGCTCTTCTCTGTGCCGGAGGACGCCCAATGGGTGGAGCTGACCTTCGGCCGGGGAGACAAGACGGACACCCTGCGGGTGGATCTGACGGGGGAGGCGGAACTATGAGGAAATTTTTCTTCGGACCCTGGCCCCGCTGGGCCAAGGCGGCGCGGAACCTCCTGTTCGCGGCCCTGACGGCGTACCTCGTCTGGGCCACCCTGGGCGCTCCCCTGCCGGAGACGGCCCACCTGCGCCGGTACGAGCGCCGCGCCCTCACCCCTCGCGGCGAGATCGTGCTGCGGTATCAGGGCGACTCCGTGGCGGAGCAGACCACCCTCAGCGTCAGCGACCACGCGGCGGCTGGCTCCTGGGCCTGGGTCGACTGGCTGGTGCCCTTAGAGGGCAGCGGCCCCCAGCTGGCGCCCCTGCGGTGCATCGACCCGGTCTGGGGCCTCACCGGCCCCGGCTCGGTGGACTTCGCCCACTCCTACGCCCTGGTCCGCCCCCCGGAGGGCGCGGTTTCGGCGGAGCTGACCCTGACAAACGGGCAGGGAACCTTCACCGCCCGGGGCGCCCCGGAGGACGCCGTCCTCCTCTTTCAGATCCCCTACCCCGAGGGAAACGCCGCCTGGCTTGAACAGAATTGGAACGACGCGAACTATTTCACCTGGACCGTCACCGTTGCCACCGAAACGGGGACGTACACCTATTCCGGCGGAAAAATGCCATAAAGCAAAGGGGCTGTGAAAAAACACGCCACCCCAGGCGTGGATATTCACAGCCCCGTATTTTTGTGGAAAAAACCACATTT
>CANQKZ010000201.1 GCA_947624585.1 uncultured Oscillospiraceae bacterium
TACGCCATGCCCCGGGAGATCGAGTTCCGGGACGAGCTGCCCAAGACGCTGGTGGGCAAGGTGGCCTACCGGGTCCTGGAGGAGGAAGAGGCCGCCAAGGGCGCGGACAGACCCGCCTGAACAGCTGGTATCAGCGCGCGAAATACTCCCCACCCTGATGAGAGGGCAGGGGTCACCCGCGGCGAAAGCCGGGGATAGAGAAAAAGGGCAAGAGGAAGCAACCTACAGTGCGCGCCGACGCGAAACGGCAAGAAAAGGAAGGGTAATAATATGAATAAAAACACAGATCAGCCCAGGAACGACGACCTTTACAGGGCGATCATGAAGCTCCACACTCTCGACGAGTGCAAGCGCTTCTTTGACGACCTGTGCAGCATCTCGGAGCTGCGCGCCATGGAGCAGCGTTTCCAGGTGGCGGAGCTTCTGCACCGGGGGATGATCTACAACGACATCCTCGAGAAGACCGGCGCCTCCAGCGCCACCATCAGCCGCGTCAACAGGAGCCTCCGGTACGGGAACGACGGCTATGGGGTCATCTTCCAGCGCCTTGAGGAGGATGGGCAGGACAAGTGAGCGCCTATCTTTCCCTGGCGCCCTGGTACGACGAGCTTACGCGCGATGTGCCGTACGGGGAGTTTGCCGATTTTTATGAGCTCATCTTCAAAAAATACGGCGTATCCCCATCCCTCTGCCTGGACCTGGCCTGCGGCACGGGCACCCTCACATTGGAGCTTGCCCGGAGGGGGTACGAGATGATCGGGGTGGACGGCTCCGAGGATATGCTGGCCTCGGCCCAGGAGAAGCTGGCCGACTGCGGCGCGGTCGTCCCGCCCATCTTCCTGTGCCAGACCATGGAGGGCCTGGACCTCTACGGCACCGTCTCCGCCGCTGTCTGCTCCCTGGACGGGATCAACTATCTGCCGACCGGGCATCTGGACCCCGTTTTTGAGCGGCTGCGCCTCTTTGTGGAGCCAGGCGGCGTCCTCATCTTCGATGTGAATACGCCGGAAAAGCTCCGTGCCATGGACGGCCAGGTGTTTCTGGACGAGACGGAGGACGTGTTCTGTGTCTGGCGGGCGGAGCTGTCCGCCGACCGGACATCCGTCCACTACGGTCTTGACATCTTCGCGCGCCTGGAGGAGGATGTCTGGGAGAGGGGAGAAGAGGAGCATACGGAGTATATCCACACCGTGGACACCCTGACGGGCAAGCTGGCGGCCCACGGTTTTGGGGAGATCCGGGTCTTTGCCGAACTCCGGGACGGGCCTCCGGGGCCGGGCGAGCAGCGGGTCTTTATCGCGGCAAGACGGCTGTAAAAACCGCGCGCGAACGATCTTGAGCCGTCCCCGGCGACGGGGGCGGCTTCTTCTCTGTCCGCGGCTATTTTTTACCATCACTGTTTTGATTTTGGAGGATTCTATGGGAACGATACTGAGAGCCATGTCCCGAGACGGGCTTGTGAAGATGACCGCCGTGGAGCTGACGGAGGAGGTGGAGCGGGCGCGGAACATCCACCGGACCCTTCCGGTGGTGACGGCGGCGCTGGGGCGCGTCATGTGCGCCGCGTCCATGATGGGCAACAGCCTCAAGAGCCGGGGCGACAGCCTGACGGTCCGTATAAACGGCGGAGGACCGGTGGGGACCATTCTGGTGGTGTCCGACGAGCACGGCAACGTGCGGGGCTACGCCCAGAACCCGGCGGTGGACCTGCCGCTGAGATCTGACGGGAAGCTTCCAGTGGGCGACGCCGTGGGTCGTGACGGGATGCTGACGGTCATCCGGGACATGGGCTTCGGCGAGCCGGTCAGCGGCTCCACCCAGCTCGTCTCCGGCGAGATCGCCGAGGACTTTGCCCAGTACTTTGTGGAGAGCGAACAGGTCCCCACCGCCTGCGCCCTGGGCGTTCTGGTGGACCGGGACCAGCACGTGCTCCGGGCCGGTGGGTACATCGCCCAGCTGATGCCCGGCGCCACAGAGGAGACGGTGGCCAGGCTGGAGGACAGCGTCCGCGCCGCCGGACCTGTCACGAACCAGCTGATTGCGGGCGCCTTGGAGGACGTGGTAGGCCGCGTGCTGGCGGGATTCGAGCCGGAGATCGTGGAGCGGGATGAGGTGGGCTACGTCTGCCCCTGTTCCCGGGAGCGAGTCGCCCAGGCCCTCTCCGGCATCACCGAGGCGGAGCTGGACGAGATGTTCCGGGAGGACGGGAAGATCGAGGTCCGCTGCCGCTTCTGCGACAGGGTGTACACCTTCGCGCCGGAGGACAAGCCCCTTATCCGGGGCGCGTGATACAATTCAACGCCGGCGGGGGAGAACCCCGCCGGTGTTTTCTTTAATACAACACATTATTCAATATTTGTTCATCATTTCCTGTTTTAGCGGGGTATAATATACTCTGAAATATTTTGTGAAACGGGATGCAATATGCTAAAACTTTCCAACACCACCAAGACCTACATAACCGGGGATTTGAAGCAGCAGGCGCTGGACGGGATATCCATCTCCTTCCGGAAGAGCGAATTTGTCTCCGTCCTGGGCCAGTCGGGCTCCGGGAAGACCACGCTTCTGAACATCATCGGGGGGCTCGACCAGTACACCACCGGCGACCTCATCATCAACGGCAAGTCCACCCGGGAGTACAACGACGCGGACTGGGACACCTACCGCAACCACTCGGTGGGCTTCGTGTTCCAGAGCTACAACCTGATCCCCCACCAGACGGTGCTGGCCAACGTGGAGCTGGCGCTGACGCTCTCCGGCGTCTCCAAATCCGAGCGCCGCAGGAGGGCCATCGAGGCTTTGAAGGCAGTGGGGCTGGAGGAGCACATCCACAAAAAGCCCAACCAGATGTCCGGCGGCCAGATGCAGCGGGTCTCCATCGCCCGGGCGCTCATCAACAACCCGGATATCCTCCTGGCCGACGAGCCCACCGGGGCGCTGGACTCCGAGACCTCCATCCAGGTGATGGAGCTTCTCAAGGAGATCGCCAAGGACAGGCTCGTTATCATGGTCACCCACAACCCGGAGCTTGCGGAGCGGTACTCCACCCGCATCGTGCGGCTCCTGGACGGGCGGATCACCTCCGATTCAAACCCCTACGAGGACGAGTCCGTGGCACAGGTCCTGACGAAAAAGGAGCAGAGGAAGCTCAAGAGCGAGAAGAAAAAACGCTCCATGTCCTTCTTCACCGCGCTTTCCCTGTCCCTCAACAACCTGATGACCAAGAAGGGGAGGACGTTCCTCACCTCCTTCGCCGGGTCCATCGGCATCATCGGCATCGCCCTCATTCTCTCCGTCTCCGCAGGGTTCCAGGCGTACATCGACCAGGTGCAGGAGGAGACGCTTTCCAGCTACCCCATCACCATCGAGGCGGAGAGCGTGGATATGTCCTCCATGCTCCTGGGGTTCATGAACGCCCGGCAGGAGGCGTGGGAGCAGGAGCGGGACCCGGACCGGGTCTACTCGGCCAACGTCATGTTCGATATGCTCTCCTCCATGATGAACGCCCAGACAAAGACCAACAACCTGACGGCTTTCAAGGAATATCTGGATGAGGGCGGCGGGGGGATCATGGACATCGCCTCCGTCCACTACTCCTACGACTTCAAATTCGACGTGTACACCAGGGACACCGACGGCAATGTGGTCAAGTCCGACGTGATGGACATGATGCAGCAGGCCATGACCGGTATGTTCGGCGGCGACTACTCCTCCTACTTCGACAACATGGGCCAGATGTACGAGCGCATGGACGTGTGGAACGAGCTCCTGCCCCGGGCCGACGGCACGGGCGTGGCCGACTCCACCAAGGACCAGTACGAGCTTCTCTACGGAAAATGGCCGGAGAACTACGACGAGCTGGTGATTTTCGTGGACCGGAACAACGAGATCTCCGACCTGATGCTCTACGCCCTGGGCTACATCAGCGCCGACCGGATGAACGACACCATGCGGGCCATGATGAACGGCGAGGAGGTGGAGGCGGAGCTGATGAGCTGGAGCTACGAGGAGCTGTGCGACACCGGCTTCAAATTCATCCTGCCCAGCGAGTACTACCAGTGGGACCCCGCCGAGGGGTGCTACATTGACCTCACCGCCACGGAGACCGGCATGAACTACCTCTACGACAGCTCCGACATCGGCCTGCCGCTGAAGGTGGTGGGCGTGGTCCGTCCCACGGAGGACGGGGACTCCGGCCCCGTCTCCGGCATGATCGGCTACACCTCCGCCCTGACCCTCCACGCCATGGAGGAGACGGGGAAGCAGGAGATCGTCCAAAAGCAGCTTGAGGACGACACGGTGGACGTGTTCACCGGCCTTCCCTTCCGCACCGCCGACTACCGGGAGCCGGAGCGGGAGCAGAAGATCGCGGATTTTAAGGAATATTTTGATAATCTTAATGACGAAAAGCGCGCGGAGCTCTTTGTGAAGATGTCCGCCATCCCCACCGAGGAATACCTGTCCTCCGCCGTGGAGGCACAGATGGCGGATCTGACCAGGGAGAGCCTGACCCAGATGATGACGGACTCCTATTCCCAGCAGATGGGCGTCACGGACACCGCCCGCATTGACAGCTACTTCGCCCAGATGTCCGACGAGGAGCTTTTTGACCTGGCCGAGCAGGGCATCCGCCAGATGGTCAGCGAGGCCTACGCCCAGCAGGCGGCCGCCCAGATGGCCCAGGTCCCGGCGGAGCAGATGCCCATGATGATCGCCTCCGCCCAGTTCACCGACGACCAGTACGTGACCTTCTACGATGAGTTCATGCCCCCCACGGTGTCCGACGCCAACTACGACCAGAACATGGATAAGCTGGGCTACGCCCGGGTGGAGTCCCCCAGCACCGTGGCCCTGTACGCCGTTTCCTTCGAGGACAAGGACACCATCGCCGACCTCATCGAGCGGTACAACGACTCGGTGGACGAGGAGGATCGGATCGAGTACACCGACTATGTGGCGCTCCTCATGAGCTCCGTCACCACCATCATCAACGCCGTCAGCTACGTGCTCATCGCCTTCGTGGCCATCTCCCTGGTGGT
>CANQKZ010000202.1 GCA_947624585.1 uncultured Oscillospiraceae bacterium
GAAGCCGCGTGAGATAACGCCGGTCAAGTTCCATGGGGGTAAGGGGGAGCTATGCCCTTTTTCGCTGAAAAATGTGTCTTTTTCCACAAAAATACGGGGCTGTGAATATCCACGCCTGGGGTGGCGTGTTTTTTCACAACCCCAAAGGGGAACGTGCGGAATCATATTATGAATTTGCCAATTCATAACATAATATGATTCCTGCTGTTTTGCTCCGCGCATGGCCCGAGGGCCATACACTCCGCAAAACAAAAGGGAATTTTTCCAAGGCGCATGTCCTTGGAAAAATTATTTGAATTGTATCCCGAAAACCGGGGCTTTCTGACAGTTCGGGAAAATATCGTATGACGATTTTTGCGTGGCCCCGGCGGGGCCGCGCGTTTTTCAAAATCCGGCCCTTTTACACGCAATCAGAAGGGAGAAGTTTGATTGAAAGCGAGGTAATATATGAGTACGCCGGTGTTCCGGCTGACGAAAAACGGAGGTGTCCCATGGACAACTATATTTTCCCCTTCCTCTGGATGCGCGGCGAGCCGGAGCACATCCTGCGCCGGGAGATCGAGAAGATCGCCCAGTGTGGCATTGGGGCCTTTTGCGTGGAGGCGCGGCCCCACGACGATTTCTGCGGCCCCGGATGGTGGCATGACATGGACATCGTCCTGGACGAGGCCCGGCGGCGCGGAATGAAGGTCTGGATCCTGGACGACAAGCACTTCCCCACGGGGTATGCCGCCGGTCTCATCGAGACGAAGTACCCGGAGCGGCGCAAGCGGTACATCAACTGCACCACCGCCGACATCTTCGGCCCCTCCCGGCCCCTGACGCTGAACGTGGGCCGGATGCTGAAGCCCACCATCGGCTTCTGGCAGATCGGGGATCCGGTGGACTACGCCGAGCAGGCGAAAAACACCCTTTTGGCCGCCGTGGCCCTGCGATTCGACGAGGGCGACACCTTCCGTGAGGAGGCCGTCGACCTGACGGATCGGTGCGAAAACGGCGTTCTCCGATTCACCCTCCCCGAGGGACGCTGGCGGGTCCACGTCATATACCGCACCCGCACCGGCGGCGGGAATGAGGCGTATATCAATATGCTGGACGCCGAGTCCGCCCACACCCAGATCGAGGGCGTCTACGAGGCCCACTGGGAGCGGTACCGGGAGGAATTTGGCGGGACTGTCGCCGGATTCTTCTCCGACGAGCCGCAGTTTGGCAATATCAGCGACCAGTGCTTCGACACAAAGCTCGGAAAGCGGAAGATGCCCCTCCCGTGGAGCGCCCGGATGGAGGAGATGCTTGAAGAGCGCTGGGGCGGGGACTTCCACGCACGCCTGCCGTTCCTTTTCGCCGACACCGCCGAAAAGCGCCTCCAGCCCGCGAGCCGCTATGACTACATGGACTGCGCGTCCCGGCTCTATGAGGAGAACTTCGCCCGTCCCATCGGGAATTGGTGCCGGGAACACGGGGTGGAGTACATCGGCCACGTGGTGGAGGACAACGGCGTCCACTCCCGCCTTGGCCTCGGCGCGGGCCACTACTTCCGGGCTATGGCGGGGCAGGACATGGCCGGGGTGGACATCATCGGCGGGCAGTACTACTTCGGCGCACCCACGGAATTGCGCCGCCAGATGGTGGACTCCGACGGGGAGTTCACCCACTTCGCCCTTGTGAAGATGGCCGCGTCCATGGGTCACCTGGACCCCAAAAAGCGGGGCAGGACCATGTGCGAGCTGTTCGGGGCCTACGGCTGGGGCTTCGGCGTCCGGGACATGAAGTACCTTCTGGACTTCGCCCTGTGCCAGGGCGTCAACCATCTGGTGCCCCACGCCTTCTCCATGGCGGAGTACCCGGACATCGACTGTCCGCCCCACTTCTACGCGGGAGGCCATAACCCGGAGTTTCCGTGGTTTGCCCATCTCATGCGGTACGCCAACCGGATGTGCGCTCTCCTGAACGGCGGGGAGCACCGGGCCAGCGTGGCGGTGCTCTACGACGGCGAGGCCGACTGGGCGGGGGAACATATGCCCATGCAGAAGGTCTGCCGCGCCCTTTTGGAGTGCCAGATCGACTTCGAGGTGGTGAGCCTGGATATGCTCCGCGACCTCCCCGGCTGGAACGGGCGCGTGGAGAAGGGGAGGCTCGTCGTCAACAACATCGAGATGGGGGCCCTCGTCGTCCCGGAGGCACGCTTCATCCCCGCCGCTTTGGCGGAGTTCATCGCGGAGGCCGGGGATCTGCCTGTGGTTTTCACCGGGAGTCTGCCCGAGGCCGTTCTGGGCGACGCGCCGGAGGGGTGGGAGAAAAAGGCTGCCGTCACGTCCCTTCAGGAACTGCCCGACGCCGTCCGCGCCCTGGGGCTTGCCCGGATGGAGCTTGTACCGGCGTCCAAGGACATCCTAGTCTATCACTACTGCAAGGGCCGCGAGATCGTCATGGTCCAGAACGGCAGCGCCGACAGGCGGTACACCGGCGCCCTGACCCTTCCGGGGGAGGGGAACTATCTGGTCTGGGACGCCCTGGAAGACAAATACTGGCAGGCGGACCGCGACAGCGCCGGGGGGCGCGGGTCGATCCGCCTGAAGCTGGAGCCGGGGGAGAGCCTGGTACTTATGGAGCGGGGAGGGGAGGCCGTGTCCGGCCCCTGGCGGAGCCTTCGGGAGAGGCTGGCCGGGTGCGGGAAGACGGATCTCTCCGAAAACTGGACCCTCCGCCGGGCCAAAGCGGCGGAGTACCCGGAGATGGGCCCCGCCGAGGAGACGCGGGAGCTGCGCCCCGTCAGCGACACGGACCCCGCCTTCTCCGGGATCCTCCGCTACGAGCGGACCTTCACGCTGCCCGAGGGGGCGGGGGAGACGTATCTTGACGCCGGGAGCGTATATGAGGTGATGCGCGTCTCGGTGGACGGTGTCCCGGCGGGGGTTCGCCTGACGCCGCCTTACGTCCTCCCCCTGGGCCCCCTGGGGCCCGGTGACCACCGCCTCACGGTGGAGGTTGCCACCACCCCCGCCCGGGATCAGCTCACGTACCCCATGCTGCCCTTCGACTTCTCCCACGAGGCCCTGGAGCCCACCGGCATCCTGGGGCCGGTGACGCTGTACGTCCGGTAAGCGGAACAATACTATTATTCAATCAAAATAAGACATTCGCGCCGGTCTTTTTCGCGCCATACTTCGTCACGCGGCTTGAAAATACAAAGAGTATTCTCTACGCCGTCTTCCTTGTCTTGCATGAAAAATCCTCGTCGCTCGGTTAAACCTTTTTGTCAAATATTATTATAAAACGGAAAAATGGCCCTGGGGTCACCCCCAAGGCCATTTTTCATCTCTCGCGCCGGTCCGCGCTTCGGCTCACTCCGCCGCGACCTCGCATTCCCACGGGCCCCGGATCTCCAGGGGCGCGTCGGCCTTGGACTCGCCCACGAAGGAGTCCACGGTCAGGGTGTACCGCTGTCCGGCGGCGACCTCGGCGGGGATCGTCAGCACGGCGCCGCCGTCCGTCACCTCGGCTGTCCCGGCGTCCGTCCACCGGGCGATCACGGTGCCGTCCTCGCCCTGGAGCTTCCCACTGCCGATGCTCAGCTTCTCCAGCTCCCTGTAGGGTAACTGACCGGGGTTCGTAAACGCCGCCCGGACCGTGACGCCGCTCTCGCCCGGAGCTGCGGTGACGCCGATTTCCTCCGCGGCCTGCTCATACACCGTTCCCGTGACCGTTCCGGTCCAGGTCTTCACGTTCCTGAAATGTCCCGCGACGCCCGCCGCCAGCGCAGCGGTGAAGCAGAGGCACAGCGCGGCCGCCGCCGCGATCAGCGCCGTCTTTTTGAAGTTCCTTCTTGATTTTTCCATTTCCTTTTCCTCCGATCCTTTCAAAATTTGTTTCCGCACGTTTTCCGCGATGCGCGCTTTTGCTCCGTCCGGGAGCCTGAGTCCCCGCACCGCGTCCCTGAGTTTGTCTTCGTCCATCAAAGACACTCCTTTCTGTACGCCTCCGCCAAAAGCTTCCGGCCCTTCCGCAGCCGCATTTTCACCGCCGAGGGCGTCCGCCCGATGATCCGGGCGATTTTTTCCGTGGGGACCTCCTCCACGTAGTAGAGCACCAGGACCAGCCGGAACTTCTCCGGCACCGCCTCCAGCGCCTCCAAAATGCCGCTGTCCTCCGTCTCCGCCGTCTCCTCCGGCAGGTCCTCCGGCTCCGCCAGCGGATGGCGCGCCCGGAACCGGAGCACGTCCCGGCACCGGTTTTTCGCCGTAGCGATGAGCCAGGCTTTCTCATGCTCCGCGTCGCGGAACGCCGGGGCCTTCAGAAGGTACCGGAGCACCGTCTCCTGCACCGCGTCCTCCGCGTCCGCGTCACTGCCCAGAAGCACCCGGCAGATCCGAAACAGCATATCGCCGTACTTTTCCACCGCCGCCCCGACCCGCGCCGCCGGATCCTCCATACCCATGACCTCCTTTCACCCTGTACACGTTTGAGACAGCCGTCGGGTCAATTTTTTGAAAAAATTTTTTAATACTAATATTCAATCAAAATAAGATATTCACGACGGTCTTTTTCGCGTCAAGCTTCGTCATACGGCTTGGAAATACATACAGTATTCCCGGCGCCGCCTTCCTCGCTTGACACGAAAAATCCTCGCCGCTCGGTGTCTTCTTTTAATTGAACATTAGTATAATTCCTTGAATACAGAAACACCTCCGGCTTCGTAACATCACGCGGCGAATCCGGGAGATATAAAAACAGGGCTCTTGGGGATGACCTCAAAAGCCCAATAATTTTCGGTTAGTTACACGTTTCCTGCAAATCAGGAATTGGAAGAAAATGAAAAGCCTCGGAACCGTTGCGGTTCTGAGGCTTTTTTGGTGACCTGGCCGGGATTCGAACCCGGGACACCCTGCTTAAAAGGCAGGTGCTCTGCCTGCTGAGCTACCAAGT
>CANQKZ010000203.1 GCA_947624585.1 uncultured Oscillospiraceae bacterium
GTCCTTCTACTTGTATTTTGTGACAAAAAAGAGTAAGATTATAAAATGGCAGGACAAATTATTTTTCAGGTGGGACAGTTTATGGACGGCAGGATCATTTTCTACACCTACGGGACGACCATGGAGCTGAACGGGCAGCCTTTTTCCGCGGGTGAGCTGACGGAGAACCTGATCAATCTCACACCCGATGACTACGACGTCATCTACAAACAGGCGGGGCGCGTATTTGATTTTGCGGAGAGATGCGGCGGCCGGGATGTCTCTGCCTGGCGCGGTTTGAACACAGAGCTGTCCACACTGTCCGGCCTTTTGAAAAAGTTCACCGTGTTTCAAATGCTGCTTGACGACGATGACCTGTTTGCCGAGACTGAGGAGCTTTTGAACAGATATGACCCGGCGACACCTGTGGAATTCACCGAGCAGGACATGGAACTTTACTCGCAGCTTTTAGAGACAGACGGGAAGGAGTCTCTTTCCGATCTGCCGCTGTCCCTGCTCCTGTACCCCGGAGACATGACGGACAAGTGGGAATTCTATTATAACCACGTGACCCGGTACGGAAGCTATGTCATGGACATCTACGCCTTCAACCAGACCATCCGCAACTTCATCAACTTCATCCTGTCACGGCTGGAAACCAACTCTCCTGAGTCATACGCCAGGGCACTCTATGATTTTTATAACGATCCAAGGCTTATCCAAAAGCTCATCGTGAATCCTCTGACCAGCACCGCAAGCTACAACAAGCACGATGAGTATATGCTGTCCTACGTTCCACGGGAGCTGCCGGACGGGCGGGTGGCCATCTGTCAGGAGCACGTCACCGACAGCTTGCAGGCTCTGATGAAGGCCGACTATATGTTGGCGCTGTCCAGCGGGTACAACATCCGCCGGTGTCTCATATGCCACCGGTACTTCCTGGTGAAGTCCGGCGTCCACGCGCTCTACTGCGAGGGGGCCTGTCCCCACGCACCGCAGTACACCTGCCGGCAGTTCGGTTCCTATGAGAGACAGAAGGAGCTGGCA
The DNA here is from genome assembly GCA_947624585.1 of uncultured Oscillospiraceae bacterium. Taxonomy (GTDB): domain Bacteria; phylum Bacillota; class Clostridia; order Oscillospirales; family Oscillospiraceae; genus RUG626. Next base: position 1,027 of record CANQKZ010000203.1, read on the forward strand.
CGGGATATTCCGAAGGTGCGAGTGAAGGTCACCGCCTTTGAGCGGATCACCAAGGACGCCAAGCGCGGGGCCATCTCCAAGGAGGACGAACGGCGGGCCAAGGACTATGTCCGGGACAAGCTCTACGAGGCGTTGCGGAGCAAGGACATCTCCGTTGACGATTTCGAGGCCGGCATCACATCCGAAAGGGTATACTCCGTTCTGAACATCACCCGCACAGCGAAACCACGGGGCCGTCCGAAAAAGACTGGCGGTGAGGCCGTGTGACCAATGAGGAACTGCTTTCGGAGCTATGCGAGAAGAACAGAGGACTCATCCACAGCCTCGCCCTGAAGACAGCAAGGGCGTTCAACTGCTTGGGCCGGGGCGGGTACACAGAAGAGACGCTGTCGGAGCTCGACAGCGTCGGGATGACAGCGTTTATTGAATGTGTGCGCGGTGGCAGATATGACCCGGCCCAGGGGACACTAACGGCGTTCGTCACTCCCTTCATCGAGTCAGCCATGCGCCGCCACATGGAGAGCAGCCTGGGCACTCTCTCCCTGAACCCGCGCAGTATGGCCCTTGTCCGAAAGGCCAAGCGACTTCGGAATACAGACGGTCTTTCCGATGCGGAGATTGCAGAAGAATTGAACATTTCGGAAGCAGAGGTAAGAAAGGCCATCGCCTATTCGACACACTTTCAATCGATCTACGACCTCACACTGGACGACGACAGCGACGTTTACGACTATATAACTGACAGCGAGCCAAACCCCTCGCCGGAGGAGATTGTCTCGCAGAACATCCGCACCGAGTGTCTGAAGGAGCTTTTCGACGCTCTTACGAAAAAGGAACAGGACATCATCGGCAAGACCTTCGGCGTGTTCGGCTACGAAAAACAGCCGCTTCGGGATATAGCCATGTACCACATGATGCGAGAGGACGCTGTGGAGAAGGCGAAGGTCAGGGCGCTGAAAAAGATGAAGGATGCGTATCCTGAAAGCAGGATGAAGCAATGGAACGATGTACGGAATAAGATTAAAACGTTTCATTAGCAACCAAGCAATTAGATTGATAAATATAAGCACCCATCTTTGAAGGCTGGCGAAAGCCAACTCGAAGGTGGGTGCTTGACTACTAAAAAAAGAGAAAAAATCTGTAACAGGCTGATCAATGTCATTAAGTTAACAATCACCCCCGAACAAGCCCGGTACCCCGCAAAGGTACCGGGCATTTTTTTGAGAAAAAATCTGAAAAAATTGTGAAAACCCCTTGACAAATCTATATTTTTCGGCGGCGAAGCCTTGTGTACGATGAATTTTTTAGGAGGCTTCGCCAATGAAAAACAGACCTGAAAGGATCAAAAAAACGCTCTTCACCATCATCCGCAATCTTTGCGCCGACCCGGAACTCACAGCTCGCGATCCGGAGAAGGACTTCACCCGCCGCCGGAAGCTCTGGCCCGAACGGCTCGTCAAGATCCTCCTCTCCATGGGCGGCGGGAGTCTGAACAGCGAGCTGCTGGAGCACTTCAACTACTCCGCCAACACCGTCTCCGCCTCCGCTTTCTCCCAACAACGGGTCAAGCTGCGGCCAGAGCTTCTGGAGCGGCTGTTCCGGGCGTTCCAATTCAAGCCGAGGAGGCTTTACCGAGGCTATAGATTGCTGGCTGTGGACGGCTCGGACGTGCAGATACCCACCGACCCGACGGATCCTGACAGCTATTTCCAGGGTACCCGCGGCCACAAGGGCTTCAACGTGACCAAGATCGCCGCACTCTACGACCTCATGGACCGCTCCTACGTCGGCGCCATCGTCCAAGGCAAGCGTGTCGCTAACGAGAACAAGCTCCTGGTAGAGATGGCAGAGCGCATGGACCACACCACCCCCACTATCATCATTGCTGACCGCAACTACGAGTGCTATGACACCATGGCAAAGCTTGAGAGAAAAGGCTGGAAGTACCTCATCCGGGCCAAGGAGCACAAGGGCATCGCTTCGGGCCTCGACCTGCCAGGTACTGAAGAGTTCGACATGCAGGTGGACCTGCACCTTACCAGAAAGAAAAACATAAGCACCATTTCTCTGCTAAAGGATCGTAATAAGTACCGTTTTATCCCCAAAACGCTTCGTTTTGACCTGCTTAGTCCCGATTCTAATGCCTTTTACCATTTACCGTTCCGCATCGTCCGGTTTAAGCTGACGGAGGACGCTTACGAGATACTGATCACAAATCTGGACCCGGAGGAGTTCCCGCTGGCCGAGCTGAAGAAGCTCTACGCCAGGCGTTGGGGCGTGGAGACGTCGTTTCGGGAGTTGAAGCACACCGTGGGACTGCTGTACTTTCACTCGAAAAAGAGCCGTCTCATCCTCCAGGAGATTTGGGCGAGGCTGACGATGTACAATTTCATCGCGTTCATCACGGACCGGGAGGCGGTACATATTGAGGGCAGTAAGTACGCGTACCGGGAGAATTTCGCCAATGCGGTGACAGTGTGCCGCAGATTCTTTCTTGGGCTGGTGAAAGCCGGGGACGTGGGGCCGCTGCTCAAGCGGCAGCAGACCCCGGAGCGGCCGGGGCGTTCGTCGCCGAGGAAGGTGAGCCCCAAGGAGCCGGTGAGCTTCAACTACAGGATGGCGTAGGCCGGGCGGAATCCGTTTTTTTCACGCGGACCATGTCCGCGCTGTTGGCGTGCCTATTTGCGGGGAGGGAGCGTGGGGAGTGGTGAAGAGGTATGCATATGGTGGGGTGGGGGGTGGTAACTTAATGACATTGAACAGGCTGATTCAAATTATTAAACGCCTGAGTAGGCGGCGAAGCCCGCGTCGATTGGGAGGATCACGCCGGTAATTGCGCTGGCGGAGCGGTCATCACAGAGGAAGAACACTCCGCCCAGCAGCTCCTCGGCGTCCACAAAGCGGCCCATGGGGGTGCCGTTCAGAATCTTCGAGCTACGGGCCGTGGGCGTGCCGTCCGGGTTGAAGAGCAGGGCGCGGTTCTGATTGCTGACCAGGAAGCCGGGGGCGATGGCGTTGCAGCGGATGCCGGACTTGGCGAAGTGGGTCGCCAGCCACTGGGTGAAGTTGGAGATGGCGGCCTTAGCCCCGGAGTAGGCGGGAATTTTCGTCAGCGGTATGTAGGCGTTCATGGAGCTGACATTCAGAATAACGCCGGACTTGCGCTCCACCATGTCCTTCGCAAAAATCTGCGTGGGCAGGAGCGTTCCCTGGAAGTTGAGCTTGAACACGAAGTCCACGCCGGAGTGGTCAAGGTCAAAGAAGGTCTTTTGCCCCTCCTTGGCCTCGTGCTGGTACTCGTTGTCTGTGGTGGCGCGGGGGGTGTTGCCGCCCGCGCCGTTTATGAGAATGTCCACGGGGCCGAGATCGGCTAAAATCGCCTCATGGGCGGTCTTGATGGAATCGGGCTCCAATACGTTGCACTTGTAGCCGTTGAGGGTAAAGCCCTCGGCTTTTACCTCATCGGAGAGCTTTTTAACAGCGTCCTCGTTTAAATCGAGGGCCGCCACTTTGGCTCCCGCCTGGGCGAAGGCGCGGGCCATCACGGAGCACAGCACGCCTCCGGCTCCGGTAACGACCACGATTTTACCGGTGAAATCTACTTTGAGAGGAAGATCAAGCATTCTGCTCATCCTTTCTGTTATTTCGTGATAAGTATCCCACAGTTTTCGCAATCCGGGAATTCTCACTATCCCCGCGGTCCCTGATTTTCAAACCTGAGCTTTCCCGTCGCTCTTACGATCATATAAATGGCCATGGCCAAAACGAGCACACAGATCCCGCCTCCTGTCAGAGCTGTTATCGTTCTACTGAAAGCAACGCCGCTCTCACCGCCGTACCGGGACAGGAGCGCCGTTGTGAGGGATAAGATCGACACCATT
>CANQKZ010000204.1 GCA_947624585.1 uncultured Oscillospiraceae bacterium
GAGAGGGTGCCGCGCTCGGAGGGCTTGCCCTCGCGGCGGGTGTAGCCGCCGGGGATGCGGCCCACGGAGTAGAGCTTCTCCTCAAACTCCACGCTGAGGGGGAAGTAGTCGATGCCTTCCTTGGGGCGGGGGGAGGCCACCACGGTGCACAGGACCGTGGTCTCGCCGTAGGTCACGAGAACGGCGGCGTTGGCAAGCTCGGCAAGCTTCCCCACCTCGAGGGAGAGGGGCCGTCCCGCCAGGGTCATCTCATACTTTTTGTAATTGGGAAATTCTCTGTGTTTGATGATCATGAATAGACTCCTTTTTTCTTTCGTTCCACGCGGAGTCCCGTCTTTTAGCACTTGAATCAGAGTCCGGCGCCGGACGCTCATTCAAATACTAAATGAACAGGACCCCGTTTTGTTTTTTCGGGGCAAAAATGCGGCAATGGGTATTATATGCGATTTTTGCACCGCATATAATACCCGAACCTTTTACTTTCTGATGCCCAGCTTTGCGATGATGGCGCGGTAGCGCTCGATGTCCTTCTCCATCAGGTAGTCGAGAAGGCGGCGGCGGTGGCCGATCATCTTGTACATACCCAGACGGGAGTGAGCGTCGTTCTTGTGGACCTTCAGGTGTTCGGTGAGCTGGTTGATCCTCTCGGTGAGGATGGCGATCTGGACCTCCGGGGATCCGGTGTCGTGCTCGCTGCGGCGGTTGGCGTCAATGACGGCGGTCTTCTGCTCCTTGGTGATCATGGTGAAAAGCATCCTTTCTTAAAATAGTCCCCGCTGAACGCAGTACCGGGCCGAAAGGCTCCGGCATCGGTGCCGGAATACTCCGCGGAACCGCGTAGAGGGGCAATCCATGATATTTTAGCATAGGTTTTTCCGAATGTAAAGAGCAAATTTGCCGTTTTCGGAAGATTTTTTCGCGGGGCGCTCAAGATAGCCCGCCGGGGAACAGTCCTCGGGCGTCGACGCCCAGCTTCATGAGAATGCCCTGGAGGTAGACGTACTCGTCGGGGGAGATGTCCTCCGAAAAGAGAAAGTCCTGATATTCCGCGCCGAAGGCGTCCTCACGGTTGAAGATGTCCGCAAGCTTTTCCGTCTCCACGGGCATCTCGTCCCGGAGGAGCTTCAGGGCTTTGTCCTGACAGGCGCTGTATTCCTTCAGGAACCGCATATATTCCTCCCGGTAGGTCTCGGGCGGGACGGAGGGGTCGGTCCGCATGGCCTCCAGCTCCTGCCGCCGCGCCGCGAAGGCTGTGAGCTCCTCGTAGACCTCCGGGAACCTTTCGGCAAACGTGGTCCCGACCTCACCGCTTACGGCGATGTACTCCTCCAGCAGGGCCGCCAGCCTGTCCGCCGCCTCCCGGTACTCCGGCCGGATGCCGCCGCCTGTCAGGTCCGGCACGTGGGCGGCGCTTGCCAGAAGCTCCTCGAACGCTGCGGCGCAGCTTGCCTCCCCGTCCGCGCTCTCCGCCAGGGCCAGGGCGACGATCTTGTCATTGTCGGTGTTGTAGACCCAGGTGACGGTGCTTTTCACCGTATCCGAGCCCACAAGCTCCGCGAGATCGCCCTCCACCCTGAGGGTGTAGACGCACCTGACCGCCGGGAGTCCCGCCACGGTGACGTTCTCAAAGACCGGCTCCTCAAGGATGTTGGGGCCGGTGATGCCCTGTCTGAGCGTCAGGATCATCTCCGCCGCGCGCTCCCCGTCCGTTTCGGCGTCTCCGGAGCCGCTGAGGCAGCTCACCAGGATGCCGGGGATCCCGTTCCCGCCGCCCTCCCGGGGCTCCAGCTCCGTGGAGACGGGGGTCGTCTCCGTGATCTCCAGGGACTCCGGCAGACGGAAGGCGATGCCCCGGACGGAGAAGTCATAGACCCCGGACTTGTAGAGGGCCACGGTCTTCCGCAGGTTGTAATCCCCCACCCGCCCCAGGATCGCCACGGTCTCGGCGCGGCTGATGTACGTGTCGGGCATGAAGCTTCCGTCCTCCGCCCCGGTGAGGATGCCCGCCCGGTAGAGGGTGTAGATCTCGTCGTAGAAGGGACTGCCCTGGGGCAAGTCCGGGACGGCCCCGTCCTCCACCCCGTTGCGGACGGTCAGCTCCGAGGCGGGCAGGGACCTGGCGATCATGGCGGCAAACTGGGCGCGGGTGGCGTAGGCCCCGTAGTCCGCGTACTGCCCCGCCTCCAGGATGCCGTTTGCCACATCGTAGTCCACATAGACCTGATACCAGGGTTCGCCCTGGACAAAGTCGACCTCCTCCCGGTCCTCCAGCCAGCTGTAGGCCATGTTATGGATCCGGGCGGCGAAAGCGGCGGCCTCGCCCAGGGTGATGTTCTCCCCTGGCGCGAACTTCCCGTCTCCGACGCCGTCTACCAGGTGCTCCTCCCAGCACAGCTTCAGCTCGTTCTCATACCACACCCCGGCTTCCACGTCGGAGAACACGCCGGGCACGTAGTCCCTGGGCTCCTCGTTCTCCGCCGCCAGCGCCGCCGGGCAGAGGGCGAAAAGGAGCGCCAGCGCCGGGAGAAGGGCATTTTATTTCTTCCTCCTCGCATCGCACGCGGGCGGCGGCCCGCGCCGCCGCCCGCTGTCCTGTTATCTTGTTGGATCATATGTATGCTGTATATGTACGGCGCGCTCACCTGTCCTCGCGGAGCGCCCCGCCGATGTGGGGCAGGCGCCCCTGAAGGCTCGCCTCCAGCCCCTCCATGAGGCCCGCCAGGTCCTCCGCCGGCTGCTCAAGCTCATACGCGGTGAACAGGGAATCGATCATCTCCAGCAGGGCGTCCTTGGCGCCGGGGATGCCGCCCAGGATGCCCACGATCCGCCCCACGATGTAGATGCCGTCCGCCTCGGTGAGGGAGGAGGTGTCCAGACCCGCCGCCCCGGTGATGAGGCCGACGATCTGCTTTCCGTAGTCCTCCAGCTCCGCATACAGGTCCGGGAGCTCCGCCTTCAGCGTCTCCTGGAACCGGGGCAGGAACTCCAGATACGCGGGCAGGAACTTGGCCAGCTTATCCATGAAGACCGCCAGCTCCGGGTTCACCGGCTCGCCCACGTTGTCCGGGTCCGCCGTCAGGGTGTTCAGAATGGCCTTGAACGTCTCCGCGGCAGCGGCTCCGCCGTTCTCTGTCTCGGTATCATAGGTGGAGAAGGCCAGGACCACGTTCCGATTGGTGGGGTTGTAGAGGATCTCTCCTTCGATGGGAAGGGCGGATTCCTCGGGAACGGGGACCGAGATCTCCACGTGGGTGGAGGGAAGGCCGCCCACGGCGGAGTCGGTGAAGGAGGATTTGACCTCCGCCGCCGCATCCTCACCGGCGAGAGCCTTTTCCAGCGCCGAGACCGCGAGGTCCAGGATCAGGTCCCGGCACGCCTCATACTGCTCCCGCTCCAGGTAGGTGGGGATGGCCGCCAGAGAGATGATGGAGACGCTCTGGCCGTCCTCACCGGGGATGTAAACGGTGTAATCGCCGTCCCAGCCGGTGACCTCGGCGCCCTCGGGGACGTTGAAGCCCAGGCCGCCCACGTAGATGTCGAATGTCCCGTCCTTCGTCATGAAGAAGGGGACGCGGGAGTATTCGTTGACCAGTCTGTCCAGAATGGCAACCACCTCCGCCCGGGTGATGGGGTCTCCGGGCCGGAAGGAACCGTCCTCGCCGCCGGTGAGGATGCCCGCGCGGTAGAGCTTGTAGACGGCCGCCGCCCCCGGGTCCGTCATGGGTACGTCGGAAATGACCCCGTCGGCCGCGCCGCTGATCCGCTCGTAATTCTCCAGGGTGTAGCCGGGTCCCAGATCCTCCGTGTCGGGGAGGGCGCTGGCCATGATCACAGCCACGTCCCGCCGGGTGGCGGCGGCGCCCATGTCTGTGAACTGCCCCTGGGCGATGATGCCCTTTTCCTGGGCGTAGTCCACATAGGTCTGATACCAGGGATCGGTCTCCTCAAAGCCCTGGCCGAAATCGTAGTCGTAGGAGTCCCGCGCCCGGGCCGCGAAGGTGATGGCCTCGGCCAGGGTGACCTGTCCGTCCGGGGAGAACGCGGTATCCGTGGTGCCGGAGACAAGGTCCAGGTCGTAGCACGCGCTCAGGGCCTCCTCGTACCAGGCGCCCGCGGGCACGTCGGTGAAGGTGACGCCGGGCTCGTACCAGGCGCCGCCGTCCTCGCCGCCGTAGAAGTCGTTCCAGGCGTCGCCGTACCCGTCGGTGTAGCCGTCATTATACCCGTCGGTGTACCCGATGTCGTACTCGTCGCCCGCGTCCCCCTCGGCCGCCAGCACCGCCGGGGCCAGGGACAGGAGAAGAGACATAGTGAGAAGAACAGATAAAAGCCGTTTCATGTCAAACCCTCCAGATCATAATAGTACAACATACATACCGTATGCGGAAGCTCCGGAATCAAGAATCCGGATACATATAATAATACACCAAAGAATTGAAGTTGCAACAGGGAACGCGAAAATTTTTTTGAATTTTTTCAAAAAAGGGGGTTGACAAATCGGAATTCGAGTAGTATATTAGGCAAGCTGTCGCGAAGGACAGCGCCGAGGGACCTCGGGACCGCGAAGGACTTAAAAAAGGGCGAAAAAAAGACTTGACAAGAACGCGAAGATGTGATATCCTACGGAACGCGCGTCGGGGACGACAGCGCGAGCGGGAGACACGGGCGCGAAGAACTTGAAAAAGTTTAAAAAACCTCTTGACAAGTTCAAAAAGATGTGGTATCCTAAAGTTCCGCGCGTCAGGGATGACGGCCGGACAGGAACACACCGAAAAAACTTTCAGGAAAGTTGAAAAAACCTCTTGACAAGCTCGCGGAAATGTGGTATCCTAAAGCTCCGCCGGGCTTGAGCCCGACAGGGAATGTACCTTGCGAATTAAACAATGTAAGCGAAAACGCACCGAAA
>CANQKZ010000205.1 GCA_947624585.1 uncultured Oscillospiraceae bacterium
TCTCTTTTGTGGAAAACTCCTCCACCAGTTCTCCCTTTTCAGCCTGCTCCTTGAAGGGAGCCAGCAGTTCCGCTTCCTCCTCGACACTCATGTTTCGATGGTTCCCGGGATATTGCTCTCGGTTATGGATTCCAGCCCTTCTTCGAAATATTGCCGGATCAGGTTGCATACGTGCGACTGATGGAACCCTGTTTTTTCCGAAATCTCTCTTTGCTTTTTCCCCTCGCACCGCATCTCGAGCACCGTCAGCCGCCTGTCTGTCTGCTTGTCTTGGTTCTTTTTTCTTGCTGTTTTTATCTTTTCGTGATCTTCTTCGCTGAATTTGTACCGCATTTTCATCACCGGGGGTATTATACTACGGGAATGTTTATTTTTCTATTGTTTATTGAAGTTTAGTATCACATAACAAAACAGACTCTGGATATCAGGCGGGCAAAATTACAATTTGGTCCTCCCAAGACAGCCAAGGGCGTCAGGATGATCCCGATAGAAAATGATGAATTGTATGAAGCGCTTAAGCGGGTTGTTCAGAAAGCTGAAACCAGGAAAGTGCAATGTACACTTGAAGGGTCCTCTCCAATGTTGTTCTGCACCACCAGGCATCATCCGTACAACGCAACACTTATTGACAGTCAGTTTCAAAGAATCATGGCGGATTATCAAAAAGCACACCCTGAATTTTCATCGCGCGTGACGCCCCACATTCTTCGACACACGTTTTGCAGCAATCTTATAAATAACGACGCCAACATAAAAAGTGTACAGTATCTAATGGGTCACAGCAACGCAAGCGTAACCTTGGATGTCTACACGCACGTTGATTCAGAGAATGTAAGAGAGACAATAAAAAGATTAAACAGCACGAAATCTGACACCATAATTGACACCAAATCGGAGACAACAGACGGGAATTTATAAGAGTTAATAAGAAGCATGGCCTTTGAGACGCAATTTCTTGTCTTTTTTATTCACCGTCATTATTCGCATTATTCTGTATTTTTACGTTTTTTGGCTTGATTCTTATCGAAAATGTTCGTAATTTATAAGTAACAAAAACCGTATTCTTTTTTACCGTATATTCCGCGTTTTTTTGGTCATAATAAAATCACCTCAGGAGGTGAGCAAAATGAACGCCAACCAGAACAAAAACAATCAGCAGAACAACAACCGCAACAACCAGCAACAGAACAACAATCAGCAGAATCAGCAGCAGAACAACAACCAGCAGAACAAGCAGAACTGAATCGGTTGAGATAAAGCGACCGTTGGCAGGGCGTCGACCCGGCCAACGGTCCTTTATTATTCCCTTAATCCAGCGGTGCAAAGACGTTGATGTCGGTGCTTGTGAGGACATGGCGGTGGTCGAAGGTCACCTCGAACCACACGTGATCCATGGTCAGGTCCCGGAAGCACTCGGGGCCAAAGACGGCGGTGTTGCCCTCTGTCACCGGGACTGTGGCGAGAAGGCGAGTGTACTCCGCCATCTCCGTGCCCGTGGGGGTGGTGAACATCTGGACGGTCTGGGCATCCATGAAGCTGTGCCAGGTGACCTCAACGGAGCCGATTTGGCTCACGTCGTACCAGCCGGCCTCCGGCTCCAGGATCTCGCCGTTGAAGTCCAGCACCCGCACGTCCACGCTCTCATGTGCTTCGCTTTCCCAGGCGGTCTCCGATTCTGTCCGAATCATGTTGAATGTGTCGCTCGAGATCGTGCTGGAGTCGACCCCGACGAGGTCGGAGTTGAAGGTCACCTTGAACCAGACATGATCCATGTCCACCTCCCGGAGGCACTCGGAACCGAAGATCACGGCGTTTTCAGCGGTGTTGACATCGATCGTCGCCAGGAGCTTCATATATTCGATCATCCCCGTGCCCGTGGGCATGGCGTACATCTGAACCAGATCCGGCTCCCGGCCCTCCCAGCTGACCCGAATGTAGCCGATGTCCTCCACCTTGTACCAGCCGGTCTCCGGCGCCAGCTCCTCCCCGTTCCAGTCCAAAAACTGAACGGTCACCTCCCCGTTGAAGTAGAGGTCCTCCCGGGGCACGGCAGGGGCGTCGGGCCTGTTTACATAATCATCCTTCTCCGTGATCTTATAGTCGTCGAACACGGCGAAGAAGGAGCCGTCGTCCCGAAGCTCCACCGTCACCGCCTTGACGGCTTTTGTCCCGTTTGCCATGGCGATCTCCATCACGATGATGTCGCTCCGCTCCTCCGCCGGGATGTCCCGGACGGATGCGTATTTCCCGTTCCGCAGGTCGTCTATGATGTTCCTGGGGTTCCAGTCGATGACCAGGAAGCTGTACTCGCTCTCCCGCTCCCCGTAGGGCACGGTGAAGTTCTGGGCAAAGCCGAACTCGTCCCGCTGTTCCGTCAGGTCCACGAAGTTGATGAGCTGGTTCTTCACCGAAAACCGCACCTTCTCGATGTTCTCCCCGGTGAGGTAGAACATCAGCGGGTGGCCGGTCAGCTCCCCCTCGTCCGAGATGGACCCGGTGGTGAAGCTCTGCCCCGCCCCGGTAAGCTCCGTGTCCGTCCCGGCGGCGTAGGCGTACACCGCCGCGCCCCTGGGCGTCAGCAGGAGCCACACGCCCCCTGCCAGCAGGGCCAGAGCCAACATCGCGGCGGCCGCCCGCCAGAAAACGGCCCTTCCCCTGTCCCGCCTTGCGTACCCCGCCTTCACGTGCCTGTCGTCGATGCCGCCCACGGCATCGGATAGATATTCCCTGTTCAAATCTCGATCCCCTCCTTCAAAAGGTACTGTCTCAGCCTGTCACGGATCCGGTGGAGGCGGACGTAGATGTTGTTGGGCGTGGCGCCGAAGTGCTTTGCCAGACTCTCCACGGGCTCGGCGTACCAGTATCGCCGGACGAAGAGGGCCCGGTCCCGCTCGGAAAGCCCGTCCAGAAATAAGTCCAGCAGGCGGCTCAGCTCCCGGGCCTCCAACTGGTCCTCCAGGGTGGGGAATCCCGCCAAACACTCCTCAAGCTCGTCCAGCACCGCGTCGTATCCGCCGCCGCGCTTCCGGGCGGAGTTCCGGTGGTACCGCTTCACCGCCAGATTCCGGGCCACCCGATAGACGAACGCCCGCAGAGGGTCCGGCCTTTTGGGCGGGACGGCGTTCCACACGCCCAGATACGTGTCGTTGACGCACTCCTCCGCGTCCCGGTCATCCCCTAAAATGTTCCCGGCGATCCTCCGGCACCCGGCGCCGTATTTCCCCGCAAGCTCCTCGACGGCCCGCTCAGACCGGGCAAAAAGAAGCTCCACGATCCCCGCATCCTCCATATCCTCTCCCCCTTTCCGTGTCCTATGAGAACGTCCTCACTCTTTATATACCTTTTTGACCGGAAATCTTACACTTTTTGTGGAAATTTTCTTAAAACTATCGTCTACCCCATTTACCCTTGCGCCGCAAGGCTTTTCAGCCTTCAAGAATTCCCCGTTATCTCCGCGCAACCTCATTTGACACCAATTCCGAAAAACCGCCAGTAGTGACTCCATACCGACATAAACTCCGATTTGAGTACACATGCGTTATGCGTTGAAATCAGGGTATGACGCTGTGCAAAAAACGGGAGAATCGTCTCGTCAGACGGATCCCATTTTTTCCCTGGCATGGGTATTCCCGGCATTGTAGAGCTTCTGTGCATCGAGGGTCAGTTGCTTGTTGAACCAGTCCTTCGCGCCGCTGGACATCTCCATAACAATAGACGCACGGGTTGGACTCGCCGCATCGGGACTCTCAGCAGCGGAAACGGGAACGATCAGCGTCGACGCGACAAGCGCGACGGTCAGGATGACATTGAAAATACGGGTTGTAAATTTAGACTTCTTGTTTTTATACTAATGTTCAATTAAAAGAAGACACCGAGCGGCGAGGATTTTTCGTGTCAAGCGAGGAAGGCGGCGCCGGGAATACTGTATGTATTTCCAAGCCGTATGACGAAGCTTGACGCGAAAAAAACCGCCGCGAATGTCTTGCTTTGATTGAATATTAGTATTAGAATCAATCCTCTCGCATGAAATTTGTGCTGTTTTGCCAATTTCCGCCTGCCCACCGACAGGTGGAGCTTCTGTCCAAACTCCGTGGGATCGGGGCGTTTTCCCCGGTTGATCGGCCGCACGTGAGGCTGCGCCAGACTGACGATGCGGTCCGGGACGATGTACGTATGGTTGTCGTACATGTACTTCTGCTGCGCATAGACCTCCGGGATCACCTCCAGTCTGGCCGCCAGCCAATTCGGCAGCTTCACATCCGGGGCAAGAGCCCTGAACTTTTCCAGCTGTTTCCCGGCTTGCTCGATGTATGACAGCTGCTTTCCAATGCCCTTTCGCAACTTCTTCGCGGTCCAGCGCTTGAATTTGGCAACGCTCAGATAAGATTTTCTCGCCTTTTTGGCCGAATACGGCAGCTTATAGCCCTTGTGCGGTACGTGCTTCCACAGGATGTTGGCCGCAGTCTCGCAATGCCCCCTGCACCGGTTCAGAAGGTCGATGTCCGTAGGATACTTGATGTCAGCCGGCGCCGCCGTAGCGTCCAGGAGCATTTTGCCACGGTTTTTCTTCTGGCGTTTCGCCTTCTTTTTCGACGTGTTCGGGTTCATGCGGCCCTTGACACATTTATCCGGCTTGGGAGGCTCACTGTCATCGTCATCCGAGTCCTTTTCATCGTTCCGATCCACGCGGCGCCCATCCTCCGGCCACTTTCCTGTGCAGACGTATTCGTTTATCCTGGCCACGTCCTCCACGGGGAACCGCTTCCGGAAGTGGACCATCATGGA
>CANQKZ010000206.1 GCA_947624585.1 uncultured Oscillospiraceae bacterium
GCTCAGGCCCGAGACGGAGTAGAGATACAGATTCTGGGGGTTGCCGATGGGCGTCAGCATACTGCCCAGGTTGGCGGCGATGGTCATCAGCGTCACGGTGAGGCACATATTCTCCGTCCGCCCTTCCATATCCAAAATCAGGATCGCCAGGGGGACAAAGGTGATGAGAGCCACGTCGTTGGTGATGAGCATGGAGCTGAAAAAGCACAGCGCCACCAGCGTCAACGTCAGCGCCCGCTCGTTTTTCAATTTTTTGAGCAGTCCCCCGGCCAGGGCCCTGAATATGCCCAGCTCCGAAAGGCCCGCCGTCACCGTCATGAGGCAGAAGAGGATCACGATGGTGTCCCAGTTTATGTAATTCAGATACCCGCCGTCCGGCGGCACCAGGAAGCAGGAGATCAGCGCCAGCACGGCGGAGACGGCCAGCACCGTCTCCGTTTTCAGAAATGAAACAACCTTTTTTCCCATATTTTCACTCCGCCTTGGCGAATATCCGCACCGTCACTCCGCCGGGCCGTCCCTCCACCGCCGTGGCGGCGGGGGCCGTGTTCAGGAAGTTAAGGGCGGGGCTGTCGGTGAGGAGCGTGGGGACCCAGCCGTGGCCGAAATTTTCGTTCTTCACGCGGATGCGGCAGGGCGCGCCGGTGTAGTCCGTGCCGTCCAGGTCGTATTCGGCGCAAAAGTGCCGGATCCTTCCGAAGCGCGTCTCCTGTACGTCCTTCGCGCCGGGCCGGACCTCCCCCCGGAACCAGGGGGTGTCGACAGAGCCGGTGAAGGGCAGGACCCGGGTCATCCCCAGGGGCGTCCAGGTGAAGCCGGTGTCCTCCGAGAGCTTTACGTCCACCTCCAAAACGAGGCTCATGCCCAGAAGGAAGGGCCGCAGGAGCTCCAGCGCCGCCTCGTCGGCCCGTTTGTCGAAGCCGTGGCCCGCGCCCTCCAGCACCGCCAGCTGGCACCGGCGGGGATCGGTGCTGTTGTAGGCGTCCCGGGCGCGCTCCGAGTAGCGCGGATTTACAATTTTATCCTCCGTCCCATGGACGATGAGCACCGGGCCGGGGTAGGGCCGGATAGCCTCGAAGGGGTCCACGGGCTGCATGGTGCGCACGTAGTCCCCGCCCAGCTTCAGAGGCCCCTTGCCGATGACGTCGGGCACGTTGGCCGGGTCGAAGGTGAACATCAGGTTTTTGCCCGCCCGGGCGTCGTCGGGGATGCAGAGAGCGGGGTAGAGGAGTACCAGCCGCTCCACGCGCTCCCCCAGCTCCGCCGCCAGGAGGGCGCTGACGAAGCCGCCCTGACTGCCGCCCATGAGGGTGACCCGCTCTGGGTCGTTGTCGGGGAGGGAGCGGGCGTAGTCCACCACGGCCCGCAGGTCCTCCACCTCGGTCCACACGGTCATGTCCGTCATGAGGCCGTCGCTCTTGCCGTGGGCGCAGCCGCCGCAGAAGTCGAAGATGTAGGCGGCAAAGCCCAGCTCCGCCGCCGCCAGGGCGTACTGCCGGACCGTGCCCATGTTTGCCATGAAGCCGTGGCTGACGATCAGGATGGGCAGTCGCCCGGCCTGGGTCCTGTACTCCTCGCCCCGTACGGTCAGGTCCCCCCGCTTGCACCGGAAGGGCGTTATCTGTAACTGTGTCTTTTCCATATTCATTCCTCTCCCATCATCAGTCTCAAAATCTCGTTGTCCGTCTCCCGCATACCGTCCCGGGCAAGGCGCGACACCGCGTCGATGGTGTTCTCCACGCCCTTGATGACGATGCCGTCGCCGCCCACGAACTCACTGCCGCCCACGTTCATCTGCCAGCCCAGCAGGCCCGCCTCCACGGCGGAGGCGATCTTGGCGGCGCAGCTGGCCTTGGCCCCGTCGCAGATCATACCGGAGTTGATGGCGAGAGCATTGACCACGGTGTGGGAGATCTCCTTATACCGGCCCCCGTAGAGCCAGCAGATGCCGGCCCCCGCCCCGGCCCCGGCGCTGGTGGCGCCGCAGTAGGCGGACAGGGAGCCGATGCCGTCCTTCAAATGGATCGTCACCAGATTGGACACCAGAAGCGCCCGCAGAAGCTCCCCGTCGGAAACGCCCAGGTGCCGGGCGTAGACGATCACGGGCACGCTGGCGGTGATACCCTGGTTGCCGGAGCCGGAGTTGATGATCACCGGCCGTTCGCACCCGTTCATGCGGGCGTCGGACCCCGCCGCCGCCTGGGCCTTGGCCCGGTTCCAGACGGTGCCGCCGTAGGAATGGAGCAAAATCCGCCCGATCTGCGCCCCCCAGGCCCCGGACAGGCCCTCCTGGGAGATGGCCATGTTGTACTCGATCTGCCGCTGTAAAATGGGCCGCACCCGCGCAAGGTCCGCTCCCTCCGCGTACTCCACGATGCCTTGAATGGTCAGCAGCCGCCGCTTGGGGGAGGGCTGGACCGTCCCGTCGGCGAAGGGCAGGTCCACACGGGGCACGCCGTTTTTCTCCACCCGCACCACGTTTGTGTGGCTTCCGATGACGCGCACGTAGGCCGTGTCCGCCCCGGCGGCGAGGCGCACCTGGATGTCGAAGGGGCACCGGGCCTCGGAACGGGTCACCCGGATGTCGGCGGTGTTCAGGTATTCGTCCAGGGCCGCCAGGCCCGCCTCCGTCACATGGGAGAGCACCTCCAGTTCCGCCTCCGGGTCGCCGCAGACGATACCCGCCGCCACGGCGGTGCGAAGCCCCCGGCGGCCCCCAGTGTGGGGCACGATGACGCTCTTTACATTTTTTATGATATTCCCGGAAACGGCCAGCTCCACCCTCTCGGGCCGCGCCCCCAGCTCCCGGGTACACAGCGCCCCGGCGTAGGCCACGGCGATGGGCTCGGTACAGCCCATGGCGGGGACAAGCTCCTCCTCCAGAATTTGGGCAAAGCACTCCCAGAGCTCATTTTTGTCCATAGTTCACCTCCGCTTTTGTTTTCCCTATTATACCAGAATCCGCGCCCCGTTTGCGCGGGAACGGGCTGGGCGAAACGACGAATTTTGATGCGAAATTTTGTCGAATCTGACGGCTTTTCGCCGAACAGGGAAATTGCCCGGACACCCTGTCCGGGCAAAAGTTCATTCGATGCGCAACAACGCGCAGCCGTGGGGCGGGAGGACGCCGGTGGGGGGCAGGCCGGTCCATACGTCGGGGGACCCGGCGGGGCAGGAGATACGGCGGGGCTCCTCCGTCAGGTTGAAAACCGCCAGATACCATCTGCCGTCCGGTGTCTCCAGCTGCCAGATGATCCGCTCGCGGGTGTGTTCGTACTCGCCGCGGACGTTCTCCGGGGGCAGGAGGGACAGGACCTCCTCGTTTGTGAGAAGGGAGAGGGTGAAGTCGTCCATCTTCGTCATCTCCGCGCCCAGCATCAGCGGGGAGCCGAAGACGCACCAGAGGGTCATCAGAGTCCGCTGTTCGTCGGGCGTCAGGCGGGTGGTCCGCTCGTCCATGAATCCCCCGCCGATGACGCCAAGGGGCAGCATATCGCAGTCCGGGTACCGGCCCGGCGCCGTCCGGCCCTGCCACAGGCGGCACCGGTCGAACATATTCCTGACGTGGTCCCACCTGTCCCACATATCGTCGGTGACGCGCCACATATTGGCATCCCGGGCGTACTCCTCCGCCATGTCCAGGAGGGCGGGGCCGGGGGACAGGGACAGGACGATGGGGCGGCCGCACCGGTCGATGGCCCGGCGGAGCATCCGCATCTCGTGCCGTCCGGCCCGGGAACGCTCGGTGGGCTCGCCCTGGTTTGCGGTGTTGCAGATGTCGTCGCACTTGATGAAGTCCACGCCCCAGCCCGCGTACAGCTCCAGCAGGCTGTCGTAGTATGCCTGCCCGGCCTCGCAGTCCCGGACGCCGTACATATCCGGGTTCCAGCGGCACACGTCGGCGGGGTCCGCGATCTCGTCGGCGGTGACATCGGTCCCCGGCACCGGCGCGTGATTCTGGGCGGCGGCCCGGGGGATGCCGCGCATGATGTGAATGCCGAATTTGAGGCCGAGGGAGTGGACGTACTCCGCCAGGGGCGCGAATCCCGCGCCGCCCCGGGAGGAGGGGAACCGCTCCGGGTCCGGGAGGAGGCGGGAGAACCCGTCCATGCTGAGGTCCCCGAAGGGGATGTACTGGTACCGGTCCCGCTTGGCGTTGGGGCGGCGGGCGTACCACTGGATGTCCACCACCACGTATTCCCAGCCGAAGGCGCGGAGATTGGCGGCCATATACGCGGCGTTCCGGCGGACGTCCGCCTCGGTGACGGAGGTGTCGTAGTAGTCGTAGCTGTTCCATCCCATGGGAGGGCGGGGCGCGAAGAGATCCTTTTCCATGCGGTCACATCCTCTGCTTTTTTTCTTCAGTATACACCCGTCCGGGAGAAATTGCAAGAGCGCGGAGAAACCGGCGAAAACCACGCTGTTTTTGTAGGATTTTTCGCGTTTGACCCCTTGACAACCGGGAACGGGAAGTATAAAATGATAGTCGAGGTAATTTTACCTCAATCTTTAATTAAGGCCGACGGCGCTACTCCACAACATAGCGTCGCTGAGCCCTAAAAAAGGAGGAAAAACCGTTTGCTCACGGTGCGGCAGTGTGGAGACCTGTCGTATATACGGACCGCCTATCGCGACGGACGTGAGGCACAGGCTAGCGGAGGCTCCTGTGTCAGAGCAAGAAAAACATGGCAAGCCTTACCCTGAAAAACATCAAGAAAGTCTATCCCAACAGCGAAGAGAAGAAGCCCAAGAAGAACAAGAAGGCGGCAGACGA